>JAURJF010000009.1 GCA_030832365.1 Candidatus Nanopelagicales bacterium | reverse complement strand
AAGGCATCAATTGCATCAATTTCCTGCCTTGAGTGCGCAGGTGTATCTATGCTTTCAATTACATTAATAAGAAAACGCATTACTTTTAAGTAACCTTTCAGGTTCATATCACTTAAGACGCTCAATCTATAGCAATTCTTAGCCTACTTCGTATTTAAATCACTCTGTCCTATGCTTGAGCCATGAATTCAAAAGAGAGAATTATATTTGATCTCGCGATGGTCACTATTTTCATCGCATCTGTTTGGACTTCAATTGAACTCCAATGGGGTGTTGGAGTAGGAATTTGGGTCGGAGGAATCCTTTCAGCAGCCCTTCTACTTCTCTATGACTTAACTTCTAATTGGCCAGATAATTAGCCTTTAAAGACTCCGATCACGGCAATTACTAATAAGGCAAGAAAAGAAAGTTTCTTCCAAGATTTTTTATTTTTATGAGTCTCTTCATCGCTTAGACGCTTCTTCTCGCGAAGATCATCTTTCCAATCTTCATCGTTATACATAGGAAAGAAGAATACAAGGTCTCTAGCCCTACTATCGAGTAGGAGTCATAGGAAGAAGTTTCCCGCCGCTAGCTACGCTAACCACTAGCTCGATCTCCAGGCCCTTTAAAAGCTCATCAATATCTAGACTCGATTAGGAATTTACAACAGTTATTTAAAGGTGAACTTTATCCCTCATTTATTCTCGAGAGATAAAGAGCAGCGCCCCACTATCAGTTGTTGCTACGAGTCTTCCATCGCTTAGCAGTTCAAGATCTCGAATTCTCTGCCCAACGTTATATTTAAAAACCTCTCCTACTTTTGTCTTTGAAGTAAGCTCAATGAAAATAAGTGATTGATTGGCCAAAGTGCCCATAACTATGTATTTCTCAAGGCCTTGCCATTGCGAACTCTCTGGTAGTTGCACTAATTCAGTAGGAGCAACCGAAGGATTCCAGTAATAGAGGGGCTCTTCATAGCCTTGATGTGTTCCAGGTTTTGTTGGGCGAACATAATCTCCCGAGCTATATGCCTGGCCGTAGGTTACAAAAGGCCATCCATAATCTTTACCCTTCTTAATGAGATTTAATTCATCACCACCCCTAGGTCCATGCTCTGATATGTATAAATCATTACCAATTAGAAGAATTCCTTGGGGGTTTCTATGGCCTTGGGAAATTTGAGTTATCTTTTTCTCTGAAACTTTAAATACCCCTCCCAGCCATTGACGGGTGAGTGGGTCACCAATTTTTCGATAACCAAGATCACCTGTGGTGAGATAGACATTTGAGGAGTCAATGACAGCGATACGCCCTGCAGCATGTTGAACTGCGCTTATCGGGACGCATGGTTTTCCGCGGAACCAGAGCTTTCCCTTTTTGAGCTCTGGATTAATCAAGTTAATTGAATATTGAAAGAGTACTAGTTGAACACAATCTTTTTTTGGGCTGAATTCAGGGTAGGAGATAAGAATTGAAGCAACGCCAGCTCTCTGGCTAAGAACTGCTATATCTGTCGGACCAAAACGTGAATCTCTAATGCGATTCCTCTGCTTCATCAGCTTTCCAAGCTCAGTTAAGTTTCCATCCTTGAAGTGAAAGAGGGTGTCGCCTTTTAGGCCGCCCCCAAGGAGAAGTGAGTCATCTGATAAGCGAGCCAGGGCAGTGCCTCGTCCACCCTCGACCTGCGTGCTCTCCAATGAAATAGTCTCAATCTTGAGTTGGTCGATATCGCCCAGAGAAGGAGAAGCTAAGGATGTTAAGAGTAAGAAAGTACCAATGGCTATAAGGAAAGACTTATTCATTAATCACCTCTGGGCAAGAGGCTACCGCAACTCAAAAGCCCCTGCCGATCTAGGCAAGGGCTTTTGAGTTATATATTTCTAACTAGGAGAGCTTTGGCAACATGACCTGATTGATGCCATGAGCAACTTGGGTGTGGCCCGAGTTGATATCGACTTTGCCAAGAAGCACTACTGCATTTTTACGTGTCTTATCTTTGTCAACCAATGTAATTACTGTCCCAGAGACATTGACCTTGAAGGTTTGACCATTTGCAGACGTTAGCACTGCGCCATTTGCTTGAAGAGCAGCAGGGGATTCAATTGGTGCGCCAAGAACTACGTGATACAAAAGAACTTGTTCCACAGCTTTTACACCAAGAGACATAACTGTATTCGCAATCACTGATTCATTCTTAAGGCGCTTGCCAGTTATAGCCTTTGTCAGTTTGCGGAATGCACGATCTGTTGGAATGAAAGCTGTCAGAGGTACATAACCATCAGAAATTACTCCGACTGCTGAGACCGGCTTAGCGCCCCAAACCTCCATGAAGAGGTAGGTGAAAATATCGTAATCGCCAAGATTTTCATCAAAATCTGCCCGACTAAGGTTAAGAACTTCTGTTAAAGGCATAGTGCTTAAAACAACTGAGGTAGCTTCTATTGCCTCATCTTCTGCTTGTGCAACCGAAAGTGGTGACATCACAAGAGCCACCGCAGCAATTGCTGAGCTTAATCTAAACATCTTCTTCATTACTTCCTCATCTCTCTTCGCTTATTGAAGCTACTACAAACAATTGCCTGCAGTAATTCTTTTAACTGAAAATAAATTATCAGTGCTTTATGTACAGTCTAAGAGAAACGCCTGTGTTTTACCTGAATAGTGCGTCTAAAGTGTGATTTAACTTGCTAATTCCTGTCTTTCACTTGGTTTATTTCTAACTTTGTACTGTTCGAAAGTTTTCATTTAATGTAACAACAGAATCAGAATCACAACTTCCTTACTTCACCTTTATGCTCTTACTGCTCTTTACTTGCCAAATTTTTCACTTCTAATTCTCTCTGTTTTGTATAAAAGTGGTGGAATGTGTCTCATCCCAAGGCCTTCCAACGTACTTTTTCAATGCCTCTATGGGGTCTCTCTATATGCTTAGAGCGTGATAAGTGGAGAATTAAGCGTTGTGGAGCTGGAATGCAGCGACTATGGCATCATCTGGAAATGGACAAGTTGATGAAGCCTAATTTCCGCTCGCTCTCTGCCTGGGTAATGCTTCTGGCGGGAATCTCAGGCTTTATAGCCTCCTTTGTTTTAACGATCGATAAGTTCAAGGTCTTAAAGGATTCTGGCTTTACTCCCTCATGCAGTATTAATGAGACTCTCAACTGCAAGAGCGTGATGCTCTCTAACCAAGCTGAGGTCTTTGGTTTTCCCAACTCACTTATTGGAATTGCAACTTTTGCCATGATGGTAGTTATAGCTGTTGCCCTCTTCTATGAAATTCGTTTTCCTCGCCTCTTCTGGCAGCTACTCCTTGTAGGCACCACACTGGCTGTGCTCTTCTGTCACTGGCTTGCCTATCAGACCACATTCATTATTGGCGCGCTCTGCCCAAATTGCATGGTTGCTTGGGTAGCAACGCTATTAGTTCTATCTGTTGGCATTCGCGAGCTTCTAGAGATAAAGAAGGAATCAGCAGATGATGAGGATGAGAGATTAGTTATTGAAACTATTGCTAAGTGGATGTTGCCTCTTCATATCCTCTGGGCAACACTTTTAGTTGGCGCAGCATTTCTCGGTGTTTAGTTAATTTAAAGAGCTAAATTGTCTATAGGTAAGAAAGTATTGATAAGTGGCTTTGAGCCATTTGGTGGATCTGATTTAAACTCCTCACAGCTTGTAGTGGAAGCAGTATTCAAAGAGAGCTTTACAGGGTTGGAGCTATCTGCAGTAATTCTCCCTGTCGAGTTTGATAAGGCAGCAAGAGTTCTGCTCTCTAAAGTTAAAGAGGTCAATCCAGAGATAATCATCTCTTTCGGACAGGCCGAGGGGAGAAAGGCAATTACTCCAGAGAAGATCGCAATCAATCTTGATTCAGCTCGAATCCCCGACAACGCCGGGGAGTTAAGAGTAAATAAGGTGATTGTTGAATCAGGCGCAGATGGCTATTTCAGCACTCTACCTATAGAGAAAATGGTCGAAGCAGTCAAAGAGCGCGGACTAGAAAGTGAGATCTCACTATCAGCGGGAGCATTTCTCTGTAATCACATTTTCTATCATCTTCAACACCAACTTCTTGAGAGAGGAATAAAGTCCGGCTTTGTCCACCTTCCTTTAGTTAATGAACAATTAGCTCAATATCCAGGTCAACCTAGCTGGGCTTTAGAAGATCTAATTCAAGGTGTTAAAGCTGCAATTCTCAGCACGATCTGACGAAATAGTTGGGCTCAATGCCACTCGGTTATAGAAAACTCATAGAATAATTGCCTAATGAGTCAACCTCGCTTAATCATTCATGCTGGGTTCCATAAATCTGGAACTACCGCTCTGCAGGAGTCTTTTGACTCACAGAGTGATGAATTAAGGCAGAACGGAATCATCTATCCAAATATAGGCAGAAAAGCTCACCATCACATCGCCTGGGCCCTCTCTGGAAGAACTTGGGGATGGAATAAAAAAGGTGGCGAGAAGACTTCAAGGAGAGAGTGGACTCGCATAGCAAAGGCAATTAATTCAAATAAGTCAGAGACTATTTTACTTAGCAGCGAGTTTTTCTCGGAAATATCTAAGGAAGAAATTAATACTATTTTTAATGACATTAAGGGGAGAAAAATAGAGGTGATTTTTACTGTAAGGCCTCTAGTTAAGCTTCTCGGCTCCTCCTACCAACAATATTTAAAATATGGGATCACAGCTGATTATGTAAGTTGGCTTCATTCAGTCCTTGATAAACCAGGTGAATCGAAAATTAATCCAACTTTCTGGCTTCGACATTTCCACGGAAGAGTAGTTGCCAAATGGGTTGAAGTTTTGGGAGCAGGTAATGTAACAGTGCTGATTGTTGATGAATCTAAGCCAGAGTTTCTCTATGACTCAATTAATCAATATCTAGGACTACCTAAAGATTTTATTAAACCTCAAAAAACAGGCAGTAATCGCTCACTAAGTCTTGAAGAAATAGCTCTATTACTTGAAATAAATAAAGCATTTCCTAAAGAGAGAAATTGGAGCGAGTATCAGATCTTTATAAGAAATGGATATATCAGGCGTTTAACTGATGAAGTTAAGGCCCCAAGTGATGCTAGAAAGTTACTCACTCCAAAATGGGCCATTGATAAGGGCAATGAGATTGGCTCTCAAAATAAGAGGGAGTTATTAGCCTCTGAGGCGATAATTATTGGAGATATAGAGAGTTTGGATTCAGCCTCTGTTCCTGAAGGCGAGGTAGTTTATCCAACTGAGATTTCGATAAAGCATATTGCTCAAGGGATGGTTGGCTTTGATAAAAGTCTAGTAAGGAAGCTTCCTTTAAGTTGGATTAGAGGAAACCTTATCAAGCGCTATAGAAAAAAGGTGCGTGCGCAAATCTTGCGAAGCCGTAAGCAGATTTAAAGTAATCCTTTATTTGCTCTCTCTAAATCGGCTTGAAAATCAACTTCAACAGCGAAGAGATCAGAGATATCAACTGGCTCGAGTTTGATTCCTGCCTTTTCGATAGCTAATTCAAGGCCACGTTCAAAGTAATCGCTATCTGCGCATTCTTCCAAATAAGTTATAACAGCAGATTTCTCGCCTCTGCCAATAAAATTAATGCCAACTGCTTCACCTAAAGCATTTTTTACTTGTTTTGATAAGGAATTAATATTTCCATTGGCATCTACTGTGTACTTGATTTCTTCTTCAGATGTTGCCGAGGTGTTTACGCAGATAAAAGACTTTTCTTCACGCATACGTGATTGCACTCTCTCCAGCACTCTTGAATCAAAGACCACATCGCCATTTAGCCAGAGAACGCCACTCTCTTGTGATGCACGAAGAGCCTTGAGAAGGCTTTTAGAGGTGTTTGTCTGATCATAAACTTCGTTATAGACAAAGCTGACATTGGGATGAGCTTCCATAATCATTTCCATCTTGAATCCGACCACGATAGTTACTCGAGCTTCTTGCCCAAAGACCTTCTCCACATTCTCTAATTGTTGGGCCATTATTGAGCGACCATCTGCAAGGGGAGTAAGTGGCTTAGGCCATGGTTTTCCAAGACGGGTGCCCATTCCAGCTGCAAGTATCACAACTTGGAGGGTCATAGATTTATACTACAGGAAATGGATAAATCCCTTACAACTGTCTTGGTCACATCTTCAACAACAGTTAGAGAAGTTCTTGATAGCTTCAAAGCCACAACTGATGACTTACTTCTATTGGATCAAAACTCGGTCATTGCTAAGCCGCACCTAGAGTTGTTAACTGACTATCCAAGAAGCGCCTCAGTTGCTCTGGTAGCAACTCAAAAAAATGGCGACACCCTTGTTCGCCAAAATAGAATAGCAAGTGCTTCATCACAGTCGCATAAAGTGACGGTAGGAAATAGAAATTTTGCAGGCGCTCTTCGAGTCTCACAAAACCAGAGAGAAGAAGTAATTAAGGCTCTTGAGGAAGCTATCGATTCGAGATTGCCAGGCAATGCCATCGACCTATCTTTAGTGGCATTAACAAGAGCAAGAGTGCAGGTAGATGCAGCTGATCTATGGGCAGCACCTTATGCTCGAAGCGCAGATAACTTGGTTAGAGAGTCAGTTGCTAGCGAACTTGAGAACCTAAATTTAGGTCAGTTGCGTCTAAAGATGGCTAATAGAGCAAATGATGGTTTCTATTCAGTGTTTTTTCTGCGCAAGTTCTCTAAGTTATTGACTTGGCTTGCGGTAAAAGTAAAGGCAACGCCAAATCAAGTTACTTTAATTTCCTTTGCAATCGGACTTTACTCTGCTTTTTGCTTTATGCAGGGAAGTTTTTCGCAAACTTTACTAGGGGCTGTGTTACTACAGATAAGCATCATTGTTGATTGCGTTGATGGTGAATTAGCGCGTTACACAAGAAAGTTTTCTAAATTAGGTGCTTGGCTCGATGCTGTTACAGATCGCGTTAAGGAGTACATGGTCTTTCTAGGGCTAGCCATAGGCGCAGAGAAATCAGGTGAAGATCTATGGGTTCCAGCCTTAGTTATGATGCTAATACAGACCTTTAGACACCTTTCTGATTACAACTTTGCTCGCTCAGTTAAATTACGAGCCGAATCTCAATTCCTTGCGCCAATAGATTACGCAGCAGATTTTGATGGGATAGTTCCAACTGAGCGTGAACCTAAAGGCAGGCTTCGTTACTGGCTCGGCAAAATCATTCAATTCCCTATCGGGGAGCGTTGGTTGGTAATTAGCGCCAGCGCAGTAATTGGTGGGGCTAGTTTCACATTTACAGTAATGCCGATCTTTGCTGCTATCTCAGCCTTAGTTGTATATAGAGGTCGCATCATGCGCACTCTTAAGATGGAGAGAGTGCCAAGCCGCGGGATATTAATAAGTGCGCAGCAGGACTCACTAATTCTTAAACTCAATTTCATAAAGCGCTTTGATTGGCTAGCACCATCATTACTTAGAGCAATTGAGACACTTCTACTCTTATGGATATTCATAATAAATGAACAGATAAACACGGTGACTTTCATGATTATCTTTACTATTGTCTTTCATCACTACGACAATCTCTATCGTTCCCTTCAAAACGAGAAGAAACCGGTCTGGCTCTCCCGTCTCGGACTCTTTATAGAAGGACGATTATTACTCTTGGGCATAGCTGCATTCGGAGAGTGGAATTTGAGTTATATCGCCTGGTATTTTGCACTATTATTTCTTCTAAGCTCATCCTTGCAATGGGTTTTAAGTCATAGAGCCAATAAGGTTAGATAATGAGTGATAGACCAGCAAATCCCACGATCTTGCAGATACGCGAGATTTCGCAACCACCTTCTGTCACTGGCCGATCTAATGCCGAGCATTGGGTTGCTGATTTTTATCTAAGAAAAATCTCTCCATACCTAACGCGATTGCTACTTAAAACTCCAATAACAGCTAATGGAGTGACATATTTGATGATTGCAACTGGCCTTTCAATCAGCGCTGCTCTACTGCTGCCAGGATATAAAGGGATTCTTCTAGCTCTATTTCTCTCGCAATTACAGATGCTCTGGGATTGTTGTGATGGCGAGATTGCTAGATGGAGGAGTACTCAATCTCCAAAAGGAATCTTCCTAGATAGAGTCGCTCACTATTTAACAGAGAGCTTGATTCCCATAGCCTTCGCCCTTCGTCTTGCAGGTTGGCCTGAGAATGAAATTACCGACTGGAGACTACCTTTCCTTGCAGCGCTAATCTCTATCGCAATCCTATTAAATAAGGGTTTTAACGACGCAGTTCACGTATCTCGGGCCCTTTCTGGAGTTGGCAAGCTAAGTGATAGCAAAGAAGTTGGAGCTCCTGTAAAGAGTTGGCTACGAGTCCTGAAAGCGCCATTTAAGGTAATTGCAGTACAAAGACTCTTTCACTCGGTTGAGATGTCAATAATCATCGCAATCTTTGGAGATAACCAAGCACTTATCGAGATTGGCATTTATGTTGCACTCTTTGTCACAGTAGGGCATCTACTTTCAATTTTGGGCTCTCGTAAGCTCGATGGAAATAGAGCTACAAAATGATCTTTATTATTAAAGAAATGTTTAATGGCTTTCACTATCTATTTCCCAAAGGAAAATTCCGTATCGTATTAATAGCCTTAGCGGCAATCGCTGCAACAATTTCTGTCTCAGAGCTATTGGTTATGAAGTTCTTTGCCACTCTAGTTCTAAATGAAGATGAGTTCTCTAGAGAGTTTCTAGGATGGGCTATTGCTGGCTTCCTTTTATTCTTTGTTCTAACACGCGTGAGTCAGTATTTTCAAAAGAGCTACCGCATCAAAGCCTTTGCTAGATCCTTTAGGGCAGCTAAGAAGGATCGAACGGCGAAAGAGGAGAATAAAGAATGGGGTATGGCCTTTGAGCTTAGTAAAGTGATGAGCTTTGCAACTCAATTATTAGCCATAATCGCCTTCTTTTTCTTCCTTAACCCTCTACTCGCCTTAGTAAACCTAATTATTTTAATTACTGTCTTACAGTTTTTAGGCCGGGTCTTTCAAAGGCAGATGTTGATGCAGAAAGAGCTAGCTTTAAAAAACCGCAAGAAACGAGTAAAACCAGAGAAGCGCTACAGCATCAGGGTTAAAGCAGGGGAATCCGGAGCTTTAATGGCAAGCGGTGGAACGCTCATTTTGCTTGGATTGCTGCTTTATTTAAGCGTTGGTGGGCAGATATCCCCAGCAAATGCTCTAGTTATATTTCTTGGAGCGCGCCTGCAGAATGCAGTGATTTCCAATACTTCACGTTCTCTAATGAGATATGCCAATTCCAGTTCTCGGATTGATTCAGACGATGACTTTGAATGAAGTAACTCTAACTATTGCTTACTCAACCTTAAATGACCGAATACGCAATATTAATTATCCAAAAAGCAACAATGAGCATGAGGTAATTGTCTTAGTTCAAAACCCCGAAGAGGTTAGCTATAGTACTGAAAAGCTCCAAGGAAAGCTTGTTGAGTTAAAGAGCCGGGGAGTAGCCAAGAGTCGAAATGCAGCGATTAAATATGCATCTGGTAAATATCTAATCTTCGGAGATGATGACATCACCTTTATTGAAAAGGGGATAGCAGATCTAATCTCCTACTTCGAATCTCACCCAGACTGTTCAATCATTCTTGCGCAAACTTCCGATGAATCTGGCAAACTTCGAAAGGTTTATCCAAGCAGAATTCATAAGCTAAGCAAGTACAACTCTGCAAAGGCTGCGACCTATGAGATGATGATCAGAATTGAGTCGATTCGTAACGCAGGTATTGAATTTGATGAGAATTTTGGAGCAGGAGTTGAGAATTACTTGGGTGATGAATATATCTTCATTGCAGACGCCTTAAATAAGGGGCTAAAAGGGGTCTATCTGCCAATAAAAGTAGCAATACACCCCTCTGATAGTTCTGGAAGTCGTTGGGGAACAGATAAAGATTTGAAGGCGCGCTCTGCGGTTTTCACTCGAGTCTTTGGCCCACTAGCTCCAATCTTTAGAGCTCTCTTTCTCATTAAGTCACAGCTCTTCAAATTTCGAAAGGGCAGAGTCGGAATCATTAACTCTCTCCGGTTCATAATCGGGCGATGAAAATCTTTGCCCACAGGGGTTATAGCCAAAAGTATCCCGAGATGACTCGCGTTGCCTATCAGGCAGCAATAGAGGCTGGTGCTGATGGATTTGAATGTGATGTAAGGCTAACAAAAGATAAGAAAGTTATTTGCTTCCATGATGCAAATACAAAGAGAATTACAGGTAATTACAAATTAGTTTCACGTTTAACTGCGCAAGAGTTAATCAATAAGGCAGATGCTTTAACTCTAGAAGATTTGCTAGGGCTGGCAATTGATTCTAGGAAAGACCTTCTAATTGAAACCAAGCATCCTGTATTAAGTGGTGGAGCTATTGAGAAGAAAACTATAGATTTAATCAATCAATATAAAGATGAGATAGACAGAGCTGGGATAGAGGTTGTGATTATCTCTTTTTCTTACCTGGCAGTTCGCCGAGTGAGGCGTAGTGGTATCACCGCAGCAAAGGTCATTAGGTATGGCTTAGGGGCCCTAATTTCTAGATCTAGAGTTGTCGCCATAAAAATGTCCACACTGAAGCGCTATCCATTTTTAATCAAAGTCATTAAAGCCGATCGCATTTATGTATGGACTGTTAACTCTAAAGAGGATTTAAGGTGGCTAAAGAGGAGAGAAATATTTGGAGTAATTACCGATCGCCCAAAGCGTGCAAGTAGAGTTCTAAAAAAATAAGAGTCCTATCACTCATCTTCCTGAGCTCGAGCAAGTCGCTGTGAGATATAAACTGGAATTAGTGAGAGCAAGATAACCACAGTGGCAACAACATTTACAACGCTTGCCTGATTAGGCCTTCCAACCTCCTTTAAAATCCAGAGAGGCAAGGTATCTACCCCAGGGGGAGCTGTAAAAATAGTTACAACAACTTCATCAAAACTTAGTGCAAAGGCTAGTAACGCTCCTGCAGCAAATGAAGTTCTAAATTGAGGAAATGTAACAAGCCTAAAAGTCTGCCATAGGCCAGCCCCTAAATCAGCAGAAGCTTCTTGAAGGTTCGGGTTCATCCGGCGCAGGCGTGCAAAGACATTATTGAAAACCATTACTATGCAAAATGTTGAGTGAGCAACAATCATTCCAAAGTAACCGATATTAAATCCCATTGGAGTAAGGAAATTGGAATATGTATTACTAAAGGCAACACCTGTTACAACTCCAGGAAGAGCAATAGGCAGAACGACCAAAATATTAACAGTGCCTCTACCAAAGAAGGAGAAGCCCTTCATAGCAAAGGCAACTAACGTTCCAAGCACTGAAGCAATAACCATAGCCCCCGTTGCTACAAGAACTGAGTTAAGTAGTGCGTCTCTGATTGGTTGATAACTTCGAGCAAACTCCCACCACTTAGTTGAGAAGTTATCTATTGGCCACCCTGAAATCTGTGACTCATTGAAAGAATTTAGAATCAGAACCATTAACGGGGTATACATAAAGAATAAAATAGAGAGCACTACGATTCCAAGTGCTACTCGAGTCAACTTTGACAGCCTTAACATCTACATACGCTCCAAAGATCCGGTGCGCCTTGCCACCATAAGATAAATCACTACAAAAGCAATTGGAATCATGGAATATGCGGCAGCAACAGGAGGATTTAGGTTGATATTTGCAGCAATAATGCTTCCAATCATCTGAGTTGCTCCGCCCGTGAAACGAGCAGCTAGATAGTCACCTAAACTTAAAGAGAATGTAAACACAGATCCTGCAATGATGGCTGGAACAATCAGTGGGATGACAACGCGATAAACAGTAGTAAATCCCTTAGCTCCCATATCACTTGAAGCATCAAAGAGATTTGGCGGGATCTGGCGAATAGCTGTATATACCGGAAGAGCCATATAAGGAAACCAGAGATAAGTAAGAGTTAAAATCACGATTGGAATTGAGAATCCAGGTCCGCGAATACCAAATGGAGCCATAAACCAATTAAAGAAACCCTCTTCAGTAAAGACCAGCCGCATAGCAATGATTTTTACTAAATATCCTGCCCAGAGGGGCAGTGTTATTGCAACAGCAAGAAAATTACGTAGCCGCGGGTTGGCAATCTTCGCCATATAAATCCCAAGTGGAACAGCGAGAAGAACACAGATAGCAGTTACTGATAGAGCAATAAAAAGAGTACGAATTGAGGTAGCAATATAAGCAGGTACTGTGAAGATCAGTATGAAGTTCTCTAAAGTGAAACCAGGTCTAACCCTTGAAGTAAAAGGATCTACATTCCAAAAAGCTGTTATCAGTAAGAGAAAAAGTGAGACTATGTAAACGCCAACAATCCATGTCATAGGAAGAGATAAGAGAGAAATCAATCTAACCTTTGGTTTTCTTAGCAGAAAGGAAGAGATTGGTCGGCTGCCCTTATAGATTGATTTCGTTGACATATTTATTTTGATTAGTTTGTGTGGGAGCCGATCTCTCGGCCCCCACACAACATTTATCAACCTTTAACGGTTGCCCAAGCGTTAGTCCACTCTTGGAAGCTAGTGCACTTAACGTCTTTTCGACCATCAACGCAGGTTTCAATCGGAGTTGTCCAAGGCCAAATTCTCTCGATGAACTCTTCATCTTCTGCAAAGAAGGTGTCGCAGTGAGCTTGAGCCTCAGGGCTGGAAGCGCAGAATGCGACGTTTGCTGGTGCCATACCGAAGTTAACAGCGATAGCGCCATTTACATCTGGCTTGCTGGTGTAATCCATCCAAGCATAGGCACAGTTGATGTTCTTAGTAGTTGAGCTAACCAACCATGAGTCAAACCAACCAGTTGAACCTTCAACTGGAAGTGTTGTCTTTAGGTTGTCTTGAGCTGCAAACTTACGAAGAACTTCCCATGAAGTACCAACCACAGTATTGCCACCAACATAAGAAGTTATCTGCGCTACTGGATCTGACCAGTACTCACCAATAACCTGATTCTGTTGCTTCAACAGATCGATAGCAGCAGCTAACTGTGTTTCATCTAGAGCGTAAGGATTCTGAATTCCTAGCTCTGGCTTGTGATACATCAAATAGACAGCTGCATCAGCAATATAGATAGGTGCATCGTAAGCAGTGATCTTGCCCTTGTAAGGAGTATCTAGCTCCCAGACAACATCCCAACTCTCTGGCGCTCCACCGGTTACATCTTCGTTGTATTGAAGCAGGTTAGCTCCACGACCAATTGGAACACCGTAAGGCTTTCCATTTACTGTGTCGTAAATATTTCCCTTCATACCAGCGGCAATCTCATCGCTGAAGTTAGGAATTAGGTCCAGATTTAATGGTTGCACGTCGCCACCGACGATAAGTCTTAGAGCGGCATCACCTGATGCAGAAACGATGTCATATTGACCAGTTCGCATCAAGGTAACCATTTCATCACTGGTACCTGCAACGCGAGGATTAACTTTGCATCCAGTATCAGCTGTGAATTTATCTGTCCAGGCTGGTTCAACAAAGCCTGACCAGTTAACGATATTTAATTCGCCCTCAAACTCTCCCATTGCTTCATGCATTGGGACATCGGGCACTTCAATTGCAACCCCAGAGCTCTCATCGCTTCCTGATGAACATCCACTGATGATCAGAACAGATGCGGATAGAGCGCTAAGTATTGCGAGTTTCTTCCCCTTCATTTTCTCCCTTTCGTGTGACTCGAGTCAGCACTAGACAGGTATCTGAGCTACATGGCTATTTCGCCATACGGCCATTACCTGATCGCCAGCGACAAAACTATCGTCCTGTCCCAGCAATTCTGTATTTGTCTTCCTAACTGTCAATTTCATACCAAACTCTGTTTCAATAATATAAATAGTATTTGCGCCAACGAATGCTGCCTCATGAATAGTTCCTACTATTGAAGTTTCACTCTTTTCAATCTTGGTTCCAAGCGCCTGTAATCTGATTCGCTCTGGCCTAATACTTACTGTGCTTGAAGTCCCCAATAACTTGCTAGCCATATCTGCTGTAAAAATATTTGCTGTTCCTAGAAAACCAGCTACAAAGTTAGTTCGCGGCTCCTCATAAACCTGCTCAGGTGTTCCAACTTGTTCTATGCGCCCAGAGTTGAAAACCACGATGCGATCACTCATTCTCATCGCCTCTTCCTGATCATGAGTGACAAAAACAAATGTTATTCCAGCATCACGTTGAATCTTCTTTAATTCAACCTGCATCTCTTCTCGAAGCTGTCTATCAAGTGCGCCGAGCGGTTCATCTAGTAGTAAAACCCGAGGCCTTAAAACTAAAGCTCGAGCCAGAGCAATTCTCTGTCTCTGACCACCAGAGAGTTGATGCGGCAAACGATTAACAGTTTCTTCAAGTTTTACTGAAGCAATAGCTGCTATGGCTTGCTTAGCTCTTTCAGCTTTAGGAACCTTTCTCGTTCTTAATCCATATTCAACATTTTCCTGAACACTCATATGAGGAAAGAGCGCATAATCTTGAAACACAGTATTAACGTCACGATCAAAAGGAGGAAGATGAGTTATATCTACACCATTTAACTTAATCAAGCCAGCATCGGGATCTTCAAATCCAGCAATCATTCGAAGAACTGTGGTCTTGCCAGAGCCAGATGGTCCAAGCAAGGTAATGAATTCACCTGGTTCAATATCTAGAGAAATGTCATCTACGGCCTTGAGGTTGCCAAAAGATTTCGTCAGATTACGAATCTCAATTAAAGCCACAGAAAGACTCTATCTAGTAGCGCTGCCTTTGTAAGGGGGTTTTGATAAATATTTGGCAAAGATTTCTAAGTGGGGGAAGATAGCGGGATGGATGAGAACCTAACGCTCTCGATTGATTGCGGGGGCCTCTATCTAAAAAGCTGTGTTCTTGATAGCTCTGGAACGATGCACTCCAAGCCAAATAGAATCCCAACGCCCTATCCGCTTCCTCCGGCAACTTTTATCGAAACCATTGCCGAGATTGCATCCGGACTTCCTAAGGCTTATCGCGCCACAATCGGAATGCCAGGGATGATTCGAAATGGCGTTGTTATCTCAACCCCGCATTACATAACAAAGAGTGGGCCGCGAACAAAGATCGATTTAGAGAGCGCTGAACTCTGGTCTGGTTTTGATGCCCAGAAAGCAATCTCAACAAAACTAAATGTTCCAACTTTAGTTTTAAATGATGCTGAAGTTCATGGCGCAGGAATCATCACTGGCTCTGGGTATGAAGTTGTTATTACTTTAGGAACTGGTCTTGGCTTTGCTATTTTTTATGGTGGAAAGCTAACCCCACACTTTGAGCTCTCCCATGCCACAGTGCGCAGGGCAACAACTTATGACACTTGGATTGGCGAACAAGAGCGCAAGAGGCTTGGAACAATATTTTGGTCACGAAGAATTAAAGTTTTAGTAGAAGAGCTTCGCCCAGTTTTCAAATGGGACCGGTTATATATTGGTGGTGGAAATGCAAGACTAATTCGCCCTATAGATTTAGAACGTATGGGTGATGATGTAGTTATAGTGCCAAATACCGCAGGAGTTGCAGGTGGTGTTAGGGCTTGGAACTTAGAGCATTACTATCGAGTTTAAGCGCGAAGTGCTTTAGCAAACTCTAAGAAATCTCCAACGATAATATCTATCTCACGCTGGCTATGGGCTAGAGATATCAACCATTGCTCATCAAGCCCTGGTGGGGTCATTACATTTCTATTTAACGACCAGAAGAAGGATAGTTCTGCGATATCAAAGTCTGTAGCCTTGTAATCACGATAGTTTCGAACTGGGCTTGCAGACCAAGTAATACAGCCCTTAACTCCAAAACCAACGGTATGGGCTGGAATTTCATATTCATTGATAATCTCAGCAATTTTGCCCAACGCATCCCTATTTAAATCTTCAGATTTCTTAAGCGCCTCAGGGGTGCAGATGCGATCTGTTGCTCTAATTCCCGCCATAGCCAAGTAATGGCCGTTAAATGTTCCAAGATGGCTATGTTTGCCATTAACAACGACTTCCATATATTCCCTTTTACCGCCAAATGCTGCAACTGGAATACCGCCACCAATTGATTTAGCGATAGCGATTAGATCAGGCTTAACACCAAGGCGCTGCGCAGCGCCTTGCGGACCTGCAGTAAGACCTGTTTTAACTTCATCAAATACTAGTAATACTCCATATTGATCACAGAGCTCGCGCACTCTCTCCAAGTAACCAAGATCTGGAAGAACAATTCCAATATTTTCTAGAACTGGCTCCATGAATACACAGGCAATTTTATCTGCATCCTTTTTCAAAACTCGCTCAATTGCCTCAGCATCGTTATATGGAACCACCCAGACATCACCTGGCACTACGGCTTCAAGTGGAACTGCATTTGGTGAGTTGGCATCGCCTGCACGGGAGATATCTGGTTTTACTGAAACCATTAGAGAGTCATATGAACCGTGGTATCCACCCTCAATTTTTATAACGCCGAGTTTTCCAGTAGCCGCCCTTGCCGTTCTTAAGGCATACATCGTTGCCTCGGTACCCGAGTTTGCAAAGCGGACCATATCTAGGCCAAATCTGCGGCAGATAATTTCAGCCCCAGATCTAGTGATAGGCGATGGAGTGGCAAATAGAGTCCCAACATCTAGGGTGGCATGGGCCTCTTTAACTACCTCTTCATTTAAGTGGCCGACTAGAAGAGCTCCAAAGCCCATTGAGAGATCGAGCATCTGGCGACCATCAACATCGGTAAGCCATGCCCCTTTGGCGGCAACAATTGAAATTGGGTAGGGATCCCAGTGTTGGAAACTTGAAGCTACACCTAGTGGAGTGACTTGAGAGGCGCGCCTATTTTCAACGCCAGATTCTGGGGCAAGTTTTGCAAACTTATCTTTCTCTATCTCCAATAGCTCACTGATGCGCTTAGGAGAGACTGGCTTAAATGTATGAGGAGTAGATCTAAATGTTTCTGGGTGATGAGTTTTATTGAACATGGGATTGGTTTGGACTTCCCAAATACGGATCATAAGATCCGATTTGTTGGTACCACGCCCCTATTCGCTAATCAAACTTTTCCGAATCCTACCCCTACCCCAAAGCTTCGTCAACAGATAGGTATTTCATGCGTGTTTACCGCATGAATAAATCACGAAGTCTTCGTGTTGTGAAATAAAGTCCACAGATAATCATTACTACAAAATAAGAAATATGTAGCAAAGTTCCTGAATCTAAATCACCAAACCAAACATTACGCACTAACTCAATTCCATGCCAGGAAGGCATTAACTGAATTAAAAACTCTAACCAATCAGGATAAACCGAGATTGGATAGAGAGAACCAGAGAATAGAAATAGAGGTAAAACAACAATATTTATCATGCCCATCTGTTGATAGGTTTTAAAGTAAGAAGTAATAGCCATACCAAATGAGGCAAAACCAAAAGCAATAAACACAGCTGCAGGTATTGCTAAAACTGCAGAGAAACTAGGAACTAAGCCAAGGGGGGCGGCAATAGCAAGGAAGGCAATGGCATAACTCAAACCTCGAAACAAGGCCCAGATTATTTCGCCAAGTGCCACATCAAGTGGACCTAGGGGGGTTGCCAGCATTCCTTGGTAGAGCTTGCTCTCATTTAATTTAAAGAAAACATTCCATGTTGAGTCATATATAGCTCCATTCATGGCGCTAGTTGCCAGTAATCCTGGGGCTATAAAAACGGTGTAATCAATAGTTTTATCTCCAAGGGTGACATTTCCGATTAGCTCACCCATGCCATAGCCAAAAGCAAGCAAATAGAGCACTGGCTCAACAAAGCCAGTAGCAATTGGAACCCAAGTTGAGGAGCGCAGAGCAATTAGAGATCTTTCAATAATCGCTCTTGAGCGCCCAGCATAGATTTGATGGCCAGTGCGATTAGCTCTGGCATCTGCAATTGCTACAGCGTTACTCATTTAGTCAACCTAATAGTGAAAGTTCTACTGGCAAGTGCAAAACCGCCAATTAGTAGCGCAAGAAGAAAAGTAAAGTGAATAGTTAACATTGTTGCGCTTAACGGATATCCATAAGAGAAATATCGACCAAGTTCGGTGGAGTGCCAGAGTGGCGAAATCCAACCAATTGGCTGGAGATAAATTGGCATAGAATCAAGCGGGAAGAATGTGCCTGAAAAGAGGAACATCGGCATAATTATTAGGCGATTTAGCACAGTCATAAAGTAATCATCATTTTTTACCTTGGCAGTAATTCCTATGATGATTGCAGCAAAGGCACCTGCTGCAAATATTGTTACAGGAATTACATCCCAGGATTGTTCAACGCTCATTACTCCAAATGCAATAAGCACTGCCCAATAACAGATCACAGTGAAGGCAACTCGAGCCAGAGCAGCGATAAAAACACCAAGTGCAATCTGTGGCCCAGTAATTGGAGTTGAGTTCATTGCATAAAAGAGTTTTCTCCACTTAAAGCCTTCCATCACTGGAAACATAGCCTCATCTAAGGCTGCAGTAATAGCAGCGCTTGCAAGAAGGGCTGGTGCGATAAAGGTTATATATTCAACCCCACCTGTTCCAGAAGTTCCTGAATTCTCATTTACTAAAACCCCAACCCCAATACCGATTGCTATCAAATAGAAAAGTGGATTGCCAATGGCGACAATGGCGATAACACTTTTCCACTTAAGCATTGCAGATATGCGAGCCTCAGCAACATAAATAGCGCCAAAGCTTCGAATCTTGGTAACGCTGATCCCTGAATTCATTCGATCAGGGTTCTTCCAGTTAGACGAAGGAATACATCTTCTAGTGAGCTACGTCGGACAAGTGAGGTGGTGGGGTGGAGCTTCTTATTTAAGATCTCTTCGAGAAGAGCCTCTCCATCCTCGACATACATCAAGATTCGATCTGGCAACTCCTCAATCCGAGAGCACATAGCTCTAAGAGTTGGAGCAATCTCTTTATTCCTATCAGAACCAAAGCGGACTTCCAGAACTTCCTTCGTTGAGTAGGCCTTTATTAACTCCAGGGGAGAGCCTTCAGCCATAATCTTGCCTTTATCCATCACAACTAAGCGATCACAGAGTTGTTCAGCCTCATCCATAAAGTGAGTGGTAATAACTAAAGTCACGCCTAGTTCTTTAAGGCGAAACAATCTATCCCAGAGAATGTGGCGAGCCTGGGGATCAAGTCCAGTAGTTGGTTCATCAAGCATCAAAATATCTGGCTCACTAACTAGAGCTCTAGCAATTGTTAATCGTCGCTTCATTCCACCGCTTAACGCATCAACTTTCACATCACGCTTTTCTTCCAACTGCGCAAATTCCAAAAGCTCTTCTATCTTGGTGCGAATAAACTTCTTACTTAGTCCAAAATAACGGCCATAAATAAAAAGATTCTCACTCACAGTAAGTTCGGTATCTAAATTATCTTGTTGAGGAACAACGCCTAGGTGAGCTCTGATTTGTGGACCATGCTCTTCAGGATCTCTTCCTAAAATTGTGATTGTTCCTGAGGTGCGCTGCGAGGTGGCAGCGATGATTCTCATAGTTGTTGACTTACCAGCTCCATTTGGACCAAGTAGGCCAAATGATTCGCCTTTAGCTACATCAAAGTCGATGGCATCTACAGCTGTGAAATCCCCGTAGCGCTTAGTTAAGCCCCGGGCAGAGATAAGGGGTTCAGACATTGATTTATCCTATCGCGCTC
>JAURJF010000099.1 GCA_030832365.1 Candidatus Nanopelagicales bacterium | reverse complement strand
CGATCAAGGAGGCAGAGCAGGAGCAATGGCGTCGTAGCGATCCAACCGCGATTGCAAGAGCAAATGATGTCGTTACTCAATTAACAAATGCTGTCGCTGACTATGAAGCTAAAGCTGCCAAAGCTCAGGCTAATGGGGATTCAAAGAAGGCTGCTGATCTACTTGAGGCTGCCGCCGCTAGACGTATGTGGCTTAGCGAGGCCCAAAAAGGTCTTGCTGACTTTCAATCCTAGTTATTAGTTATTCGATAAACATCATAAACGCCTTCGATTTTCTTTACTGAAGCTAATACTGCCTCTAAATGCGAGGCATCAGCCATCTCAAAGGTAAAGCGTGAGAAGGCCACTTGATCTTTAGTGGTATTAACTGCCGCATGAACGATATTAATTTCCTGATCAGATAGTGCGCGCGTGATATCCGAGAGCAGCCTGGCTCGATCTAGCGCCTCAATCTGGATATTAACCAAGAAAACAGATTTTGCTGTCTCATCCCACCTAACTGCAGTGATTCGATCGCCTTGGTGAAATTTCAAATCAGCTACATTTACACAATCGCTTCTATGAACCGATACCCCGCTACCTCGAGTAATAAATCCGGTTATTAGATCACCTGGCACAGGAGTGCAGCATCTTGCTAGTTTTACTAAGACATCTTCTACACCTTCAACGATAATTCCCGAGGCGCTCCGTCTATTTATTCGACTTGGCGAAGCAGTGGTTATATTTTCATCAATCGGGCTGTCGTAGGTTTCTGCTAACCCTAGAGATGATTCAAGTCTTTCAATTACATGATTTGCTGAGATGTGGCCATCCCCCACTGCGGCATAGAGAGCTTCAATATCTTGATAATTTAAATCATGAGCTAACTGGAGCAAGCTATGACCACCGAGGATCTTCTGTAGTGGTAGCCCTGCCTTTCGCATCTGTCTGGCAATTGATTCTCTGCCTGCATCAATTGCCTCCTCACGTCGCTCTTTAGAAAACCAGGCCTTTATCTTGGAGCGAGCCCTTGATGATTTTACGAAATTTAGCCAATCTCTACTTGGTGAAGCAGATTCAGCTTTATTTGTTAATACCTCTATTACATCGCCATTGACTAATGGCACCTCTAATGAAACCAATTTACCATTAACTTTTGCGCCAACGCATCGATTTCCCACATCGGTATGAACTGCGTAAGCAAAGTCCACTGCAGTTGCTCCAAGTGGAAGAGCGATGACGCTTCCCTTTGGAGTAAAGACAAAGGTCTCAGGAGTTCTAAGATCAAAGCGCAGAGCTTCGAGAAACTCTGTTACATCCGAGGTCTCCTGCTGCCATTCATGAAGCTGTTTTAACCAGAGCATATCCGGTGAATCTGCTGATCTTATTGAGCCTGATAATTTGTATTTCCAGTGGGCCGCAATTCCATACTCGGCTCTTGAGTGCATGTCATGAGTTCTAATCTGAATTTCAACTGCTTTTCTATTGGGGCCAATTACAGTGGTATGAAGTGATTGATAGAGGTTGAACTTTGGCATGGCGATGTAATCTTTAAATCTTCCAGGAACTGGGCTCCATCTCGCGTGAATCGCACCAAGAACGGCGTAACAATCTCGTACATCATCAACTAAAACTCGAATTCCAACAAGGTCATAGATATCGCTAAATTCTCGCCCCCTTAATACCATCTTTTGATAGACGCTATAGAGATGTTTATGCCGGCCTGTTACCTTTGCGGCAATTGATTCTGAAGCTAAGTCTTGTTCAACTAAATTGATAACTTCATTAGTTAGCTTCTCCCTAGAGGGATTTCGTTCTTGAACTAAACGTTCAATTTCATCGAATTTCTTTGGTTCTATGTATTTAAATGAGAGGTCTTCCAGCTCCCACTTAACTGCGTTCATTCCCAAGCGATGAGCTAGCGGGGCATAGATATCTAGTGTCTCTCTCGCTTTTCGCTCCGCTGATTCTGGCTCAACATATTGCCAAGTTCTAGCATTATGGAGGCGATCTGCCAATTTGATAACTAAAACGCGGATATCCTTAGCCATTGCAACAACCATCTTGCGAACAGTCTCTGCCTCCGCTGTTGGACCATAGGTGAGGCGATCTAGTTTTGTTACCCCATCAACAAGAGATGCAACCTCAGCGCCAAAATCCTTCCGTAGTGATTCTTGAGAATAACTCGTATCTTCCACCGTGTCATGAAGCAGGGCTGCTGCGATGCTATTTGCATCAAGACCGAAATCAAGGAGAATTTCTGCAACTGCAACTGGGTGGGTTATATAAGCGTCGCCACTTTTTCTTAATTGACCTTTATGAGCGCGTTCTGCTACTTCAAAAGCTCGTTCAACAACTCCAGTATCGCTGCCTTCTTGACTCTCCCTAAGGCGATTAATTACTGGGGTAATAAGTGCGTTCATGGGGATAGATTACTTCTCCCCTATTTGTTGCGCTTCTTCTTTCCTTTTCGATTGGAGAGCAATGGGCTTGTAGTACTTCCG
>JAURJF010000098.1 GCA_030832365.1 Candidatus Nanopelagicales bacterium | reverse complement strand
TAGACGTAATAGCTTAAGTAGAACTATTGATGATGCTGGGGCATTTGAAAAGACAATTGCAGCAAATCTTGATCAGATGATTATCGTTGCAGCATCTGCTGATCCCGCTCCTAGACAGGGATTTATTGATCGCTGTTTAGCGGTGGCATTTGATCAGGGTATCAAGCCAATAATTGTGATGAGCAAGGCAGATTTAGCAGATCCTAATGAGTTCTTAAGCTTCTATAGAGATTTGGAAGTTGATTACTTTAAGTTAAAACGTGGCGATGATTTAACTCAATTGCATAAGTCTTTAGAGGCAAAAGTTTCAGTATTAATTGGCCACTCCGGAGTTGGTAAATCAACTCTTGTAAATGCACTCCTTGGAATCGAAAAGCGTGACACTGGAGATGTTAATTTAACAACTGGTAGGGGTCGTCATACCTCATCAAGTGCTATCTCTTTTGAATTGCCAAATGGGGGCTGGATTATTGATACCCCAGGGGTTAGATCCTTTGGCCTTGAACATATTGATAAATCAAGAGTTATCGCCTCATTTACTGAATTTGAATCAGTTATCGCAAGCTGTCCTAAGAACTGCTCTCATGATGAAGCAACTTGTGCTCTCAATAACTATGTAAAGACAAGTCCTCAAGCATCCTCCCGCCTAGCCAGCTTGCAGAGGCTGCTTGATTCAAGCCGCCAAGAGATAATCTAGGGACTATGGCTTATCCAGGAGATCTCCTAGGAGATATTGAGTTACTTAAATCTCTCGCTGATTTAAGCGATGAGATCTCATCATCTAGATTTTTAGCACAAGATCTTAAAATAGAGAGTAAGCCAGATCTCTCACCTGTCACCGATGCTGATAAGGCAGTTGAGGAGAAGATTAGAGAAGTACTAAGCGCCCAGCGCCCAAATGACAAAATCGTTGGAGAAGAGTTTGGAAGCGCAGAAGATATCAAGGCGATGGATAGATATTGGGTAATAGATCCAATTGATGGAACAAAGAACTTTTTAAGAGGCCTTCCAATCTGGGCCACGCTCATTGGTTTAGTACATAGGAATGAAAGTGGCCAAGATCGGGTTATAGCAGGCATGGTCTCATCTCCTGCCCTATTTCGCAGATGGTATGCCGCAGAGGGTTTTGGAGCATTTACTGAAGTTAACTCAGGTACTGCAATTCAAATCAAAGCATCTAATGTGAAGGAAATATCTGATGCATCAATTTCATTTTCAGATTTAGTTGGTTGGGGGCCAAGGAGAAATTCATATCTAGCATTTATGGATAAGGCCTGGAGAGCTAGAGGAATCGGTGATTTCTGGTCACATATGTTGGTGGCAGAGGGAGCGGTAGATATTGCAGCAGAGCCAAGTCTTGCGCTCTGGGATATGGCAGCGGTAGCAATAATTGTTACTGAGGCTGGTGGAAGATTCAGTGATTTAGAAAATGTTGCTGGTCCTTTTGGTAAAAGTGGAGTTTCAACAAATGGCCATCTTCATAATGCTTTTATTAGCGCGGTGAATGCATGAGCAATGCCGAAGTAGTAGATCTAGAGCAGATTGACTTAAGTATTACTGGCATGACCTGCTCATCATGTGTTGGAAGAGTTGAGAAGTCGCTAAATGAAGTACCAGGCGCTAAAGCTTCAGTAAATCTTGCTACCGATAGCGCTCATATCCTCATTCCTCGAGGGGCAAATCCTAAAGATCTAATAGCTGCGGTGGCTAAAGCAGGCTATAGCGCCAAGCTTCGCGGTGATGGCTATGAGAGTTTCTCTCATTCAAGGGCTATGGGCTTTCGATTAATTACTGCAATATTGCTCACCATCCCAGTAATTACTCTCTCTATGTGGCATCAACTCCATATGCAGGTCGATAGATTTATTCTCACCCAATTAGATACTTTCAATATTCCAGCGCCTCTTTACTCGCCAACGGGCTGGTTGGTAATTGCTCTTAGCGCCCCAGTTGTTCTCTTAATTGGTTGGCCAATTCATCGAGCTGCTATTAAGAACTTTACCCATCCAAGTATGGATAATTTAATTTCCTTAGGATCTCTCACCGCCCTTATCTGGTCTATCTATGCCAACTCCTCAGGAAATGGTGATATCTACTCAGAAGTAGGCGCATCTGTTGTCACCTTTATTGTCCTTGGCAGATATCTTGAATCAAGAGCTAAGAGAAAAGCTGGATCATCACTTGCCCACTTGCTCTCCCTTACCCCAAAACAGGTGATCATCATTAGAGGTGGCCAAGAGATAACAGCGCCCATTGCAAAATTAGTAATTGGTGATCACTGCTTGGTTAAGGCAGGTCAAGCTATTCCAACAGATGGAATAGTTGTTCAGGGATCGAGCGCTATTGATAATTCATTACTAACTGGTGAATCACTGCCAATAGATGTTCAAGCTGGAGCAAACGTTGTTGCTGGCGCTATTAATCTAAATTCTCCAATAGTTATTGAAGCAAGAAGAGTAGGAAGTGATACTGAACTTGCTCGTATTACCAAGATGGTCTTAACCGCCCAAGGCGAGAAAGCACCTATCCAAAGACTTGCAGATCGAATAAGTAATGTATTTGTGCCGATTGT
>JAURJF010000097.1 GCA_030832365.1 Candidatus Nanopelagicales bacterium | reverse complement strand
ATATGCGGCATATAAAGTCATGACAAATCAAACCACTGATAACCTAATTTGTTAATGGCGCTGCGCAATAGTGGCAGGGAGAGGCCAATAACATTTGATGTTTCGCCTTCAATTCTTGAGATAAAAGGCGAGCTTCTTCCATCAAGAGTAAAGCCGCCGGCAACATTTAATGGCTCACCAGTTGCTACATAGCCATCGATTTCAGCATCGCTCATATCTGCGAAGAAAACTTTTGTGCTCACCACATCACTAATCTCAACTTCTTTTTCAGTATCAATAATGCAATGTCCGGTATGTAGTACTCCAGATTTTCCTCGCAATTGTTTAGCTCTCGCAATTGCATTTGCTGCGCTTCCTGGTTTACCTAAACTCTGCCCCTGGAATTCAAAGGTAGAGTCACAACCAATTATCAAAGCAGGATAATTAATCTTTTCTCTAACAGTGTGAGCTTTAACTATCGCCAGGGCTATTACTAGTTCTTTGGGGGATAGATTTTGATAATCAGAGCTCTCTTCATCAACTCCACTGACAATTACCTCAGGGGTGATTCCAGCGCTCTGTAATAATTTATATCTAGCAGGGGATGCTGATGCCAAGATTATTTTTGGCGCCATTACTTAAGCCCTTCCTAGAGCCCTAAATTTCCAACCAGCTTTGACCCAGAGATCTCTATCTAGCGCATTTCGACCATCAATAATTATCGCTTGCTTAACTTGGCTCTTTATGGCAGAAGGATTTATCTCTCGATAGATTTTCCATTCAGTTAAATGCAAAATTACATCTGCTCCAGCGATACAGCCCTCGATACTCTCTGAAAAATCTAAATGAGCAAAGCGAGCTCTAGCAGGCTCAATAGCTTTGGGATCATGAACACTTACATTTGCTCCTGCTTGGCTTAATTGAACTGCGACATCAAGTGCGGGTGAGTCTCTAACATCATCGCTATCTGGCTTAAAGGCCGCGCCTAATACTGCAATCTTCTTACCCTTTAGATCTTGACCTATATCAATTCTTACTAAATCAATTACTCGCGCTCTTGCTCGAAGATTTATTGAATCAATTTCTCTTAAGAACTCAAGAGATTGTTTAGCTCCAAGTTCTTCAGATCGCGCCATAAATGCGCGGATATCTTTAGGTAAGCACCCGCCACCAAAGCCAATCCCAGCTTGGAGAAAGCGAGAGCCAATTCTTGGGTCATAACCAATTGCCTTAGCAAGAACTGTTACATCTCCGCCAGATGCTTCACAGATCTCTGCCATGGCGTTTATGAAGGAGATCTTGGTGGCAAGAAAAGAGTTTGCAGCAACTTTTACTAGCTCTGCAGTTGGCAGATCTGCCCTTACCCAAGGAACTCCATCTTTAAGAAGTGAGGCATAAACTTCTTTTAATATCTCTTCAGCGCGATCTGAAGTAACTCCAACAACTAATCTATTTGGCCTAAGGGTATCCTCAACTGCAAAACCTTCTCTTAAAAATTCGGGATTCCAAGCTAACTCAACTTTCTCATTTACTTCTCTTAACATACTTGCAAGGCGACCTGCAGTGCCTACTGGAACTGTGGACTTACCTACTATTAGAGAGCCAGCTTTGGCATGGGGCGCAACAGATGCGATAGATGCATCAACATAAGTTAGATCTGCAGCTAAGCCATCTTTTTTCTGAGGAGTTCCTACGCATATGAAGTGAACATCACAATCTTTTATTTGAGCAAAATCTGTGGTGAACTTTAATCTCCCCGACTTTACCTCTGCCAGGAGAAGATCTTCAAGGCCTGGTTCATAAAATGGAACCTTGCCTTGATTGAGAAGATCTATTTTCTTCTGATCTACATCAACTCCAACAACTTCAAAGCCAAGGGAGGACATAGCTGCGGCATGGGTAGCGCCAAGATAGCCAGTTCCGATAACAGAGAGCTTTAACATGACTGCCAAATACTAGCCGCTACAGGGGTTATCAGCGGCAGTTTCACTCTTAAATTTGTTGATAGTAGTAGGTGATGAGGATGGATTGGGTCTTACCTCTTCAATGAGGGCTTCATCATTTTTAATTCTTTCAAAGAGTTCTGAAGCTAAGACCGGATCCCAGAGCACTGCAGCGCTTACTCCATTTTTATTGTAGTTGTAATACTTCAATGGAATCGTAAGTGTTCTAACACTGCTTGCTGAGAGATTGCGAAGCTGTTTTCCTAGAGTTAGTAAGTCGCCTTGACTCAATCCTTCATCTGTAACCACGCTATCTAAAGCTGAGTTTATGAAATCAACCATCTTTACTGGGTTTAGTAACACTCCAGCGCTAGTTGCTTTACGCAGCATCGCGCTAACAAATTCCTGTTGCCTCTTCATTCTTCCTAAATCACCTAAACCATCAAAAACTCTGGTTCTAACAAACTTTAATGAGTCGACGCCATCTAATACATGTGTCCCTGCTGGAAGTGTTAGATGGCTCTTAGGATCATCAATATCCTTCTTCGTGCAGATTTCAACGCCCCCAAGAGCATCAACCATACGAACAAAGCCAACAAAGTTAAGTTCAACATAATGATCAATTCTTATGCCAGACATATTTTCAAGAGTTTCAATTAATAGTGGCGCTCCACCCCAGTTATAGGAAGAGTTGATCTTTGAATAAGCGGCAGGGATTACTTTGCCTTGAGAATTATTATGTTCTGGAATTAGCGCATAGCTATCACGCGGGATAGAGATGATCGCTGCTTTATCTCGCTTCTTTGAG
>JAURJF010000096.1 GCA_030832365.1 Candidatus Nanopelagicales bacterium | reverse complement strand
CTAAAAAACATCTTGCACCTTTCTTGCCAAATCATCCACTTGATTCATCAGCAGGACTGCTAACCGGGCCAGGGCCGATAAGTGGCGCTCCATTTGGTTCAGCTCTAATTCTTCCTATCTCTTGGGCCTATATAAGAATGATGGGGGCGGAGGGTTTAACCAAGGCAACGCAGGTGGCAATTCTTTCTGCCAATTACATTGCAAAGAAACTAGCCCCTGATTACCCAACTTTATACACTGGCAAAAATGACTTAATTGCCCATGAATGCATTATTGACATTCGTGAAATTACTAAACGAAGCGGTGTAAGCGTTGATGATATTGCTAAGCGTTTAATGGATTATGGTTTCCACGCACCGACTATGAGCTTTCCAGTTCCTGGCACGCTAATGATTGAACCAACAGAATCGGAAGATATAACCGAGATAGATCGCTTTATTTCAGCTTTAAGATCTATTGCTCAAGAAATTAAGGCCATTGAATCGGGGGAGATTTCAATAGAGCAATCGCCTCTAAGAAATGCTCCTCATACCGTTGAAGCTTTGGTGAGTGACACTTGGGATAGGCCATATAGCCGCCAGGATGCCGCGCTACCGATGGGCAGCGAGATTGGAATGGAGAGGCGAGGAAAATACTGGCCAACGGTGGGACGGGTTGATGGAGCCCATGGGGATAGGAATTTAGTTTGTGCCTGCGAGCCGATTGAGAGCCTGGCAATAAACTAGTTTTACTTTACATAATGTAGATTATCGGGTAAATACCAAGCGTGAACGGCGTTGTCCAAATACGCATAAAAGCCATAAAACACTCAAAATACCCGTCCATAGGAGGCTCCCTTGTACTCTGGTCGCTCGATCTTTAAAGGCCTCAATCTCCATCTCTAAGGCAACCGGTCTGAATTGCTCTGCCACTGTTAAAACTTTTCCGTTTTGATCAATATGTGCGGTTAATCCAGTGGTGCTGACAACTGCAAATTGGCGTGAAAGTTCTGCAGCTCTAGCTCTAGTGATTTGAAGCTGCTGAGCTGCTTGATAACTATCACCAAAGGTCGCGTTATTGGTCTGTGCCACGAAGAACTCTGCGTTAACTGCTCCCGACTGAATGTGGTCATCATCTAGCACTTCAAAGCAGATAAGTGATTGAAACTCTATGTTATTGACTCTGTGCTTTACCCAATTATCACCTGGAATAAAATCTCTAACCTGTCTGGCAAGAGGGGAAATCATCTCCGATATTGATCTAAGCGGGATATATTCACCAAAAGGAGCTAAATCTTGTTTAACATATCGCGAAAGTAATTCTCCATCAGCCCCGTATAAAAGACTGGAATTTACAGGCCCAGAGCCTTTCTGCTCCACCGCACCAATTAATAACGGCTTCTCAAGCTCCTTAATGAGACTAGCAATCCCCTGACGAGCCTTCAAATTCGTTATTGGATCAACATCAGATGCATTTTCAGGCCAGATTATTAAATCAGCGCTGCTCTGCTTAGGAGTTGCATCTATATGATTGTTTAAAACCGCTAAGGCGCGTTGATTAAATTCCAAACCTAGTTGGGGAACAGAGCCTTGGACTGCAACGATCTTTAGACTTTTTCCTAAGGACGTATTTGGATTGATATCAAAGAAACTTAAGGCAAATATAGGAACGAAAAGAAATGCAAATTTCGGTCTTACGATTACTAATGCCGATAGAGATAGCGCAATAAAACTAACTCCAACAACGCCGATAATTGGATAAAACATTTGTAGCGGATCGACTTGCGTAAAACCGATTCGACCCCATCCAAAGCCGCCAAATGGAGCTTTCATCCGGAGTAATTCAATTAAGGTAAAAGAGGATGCGAATACAATTGCGCCATAGATACTTCTCTTTATCGGAGCTAGAGCAATTAATGAAAATATCAAGCTCTCCCCTAAGGCCAATATCAACCAGGGCAAGGCTCCAACATAGATTGAGCTCCAATGAAGTAGTGGGGCAAAGAAGGCTCCCCCAGCCAGTAGAGCTAAGAGAAAGCGTCGGTTTAGTTTCTCATCAGCCAATAGAAAGAAGAGGAGTGCGGCCCCGAGAAAGGCTGCGGGCCAGAGAGTGAATGGAGGAAAGGCAGCAAAAAGGAGTAACCCTGAGGCTATTGCAAGAATAGATTTTTTCATTCTCTATGACCAATTAAAAGCTGATATTAAGCGATCTACGCTTGCTCCAAGTCCGTAATCACTTTTCATTGTCTCTAGATACTTAGCATTCTTTGCAGAGTTTGGAATAGTCAAATCAATCTCTGGAAGATTTACATCTCTTGCGCACTGTACTAATCGATCTGCCACAGAGGCATAGTCAAGATCAGCAATTATTTTCTTGCGATGATTTGGCGAAAGCTTGGAATCATCAGCTTTCGCTGCCTCTATTAGCTCTGCCATACTGGAATAGTTCTTTGCAATTTCAGCAGCCCCTTTTTCTCCAATGCCCTTAATACCTGGTAACCCATCAGATGCATCTCCCCTAATCATTGCAAAGAGAGCGTATCTCTCACCTGGTATTTCATACTTCTTTTGTATCCAGGAGTGATTTACTAAATCATGGTTGCTTATGCCTTTAGCAAGATAGGCAACTTTCACATCACGCTTTTCATCGACCAATTGAAATAAGTCTCGATCGCCAGTTGCGATTCGAATCGGACCCTTCTCCCTTGTTGCAAATGTTGCGATGACATCATCTGCTTCATAATCATCCATGCCAACTATCGCTATTCCTGCAGCC
>JAURJF010000095.1 GCA_030832365.1 Candidatus Nanopelagicales bacterium | reverse complement strand
TCTTTGTAGTTCACTACTGAGCGCAGTGCCCTGCCAATAAGTCTTGATATCTCGTGGGTCCGACCGCCGATCTTTCCTCGAACACTCTCCCTGTCAGACCTGGTGTTCGTGGCTCTTGGCAGCATCGCATATTCACTAGTAACCCATCCTTTGCCGCTTCCCACTAACCAACGTGGAACACCTGGGGTGAATGAGGCAACGCAAAGAACTCGAGTATTACCAAAGGAAACTAGTACTGAGCCTTCAGCGTTATTAAGCCAATTTCGCTCAAAGCTAATTGCCCGAAGTTGCTCATAGCTACGGCTATCGCTGCGTTTTACCTCTGACACTTAGATACTCTCCATTTCAGTTAATTAAATCTGACCCTTAACAAAGGTAACTTCAGGGCCAAGAAAGCGTCTTGCTAAGTGGGCAAAGGTATCGGTGTCGCCACTTGAAATGAATTGATGACTTGGCGCGCTCTTCTCAACTCTTAGAAGAGAATTTTCAACTAAGACTTTATAGAGCTCTTTTGCTGTCTCCTCCGCACTTGAGACTAAATTGACCTCACTTCCCATTACATAGGAAATGACTCCGGTAAGTAGCGGGTAATGGGTGCAACCTAAAACTAAGGTATCAACCCCAGCTGCCTTTAGCGGCGCTAGATATTCCTGGGCAACTTTGGTTACCTCATCTCCTGAGGTCATCCCGCTTTCAACAAATGAAACAAACTTAGGACAGGCAAGGGCAGTTAGCTCAAGGTGAGGAGCTGCAGCAAAGGCATCGTTATAAGCCTTGGAATCTATTGTGGTCTGGGTTCCAATAACTCCAACCTTGCCGCTCTTGCTTGCAGCAACGGCTCTTCGAACTGCAGGTTGAATCACTTCAATAACTGGAATTGAATATCGCTCCCTAGCATCTCGCAGCATCGCAGCGCTTGCCGTATTGCAGGCGATAACAATTGCCTTAACCCCAGCGCTAACTAAAGAGTCCATAATTTCCAGGGCAAAGGAGCGAACCTCAGCAAGGGGCCTAGGTCCATAGGGGCCGCGCGCCGTATCGCCAAAATAGATCAGAGCCTCATTAGGCAGTTGATCGATGATCGCTCTTGCTACCGTCAGGCCGCCAAGGCCAGAATCAAAGATGCCAATTGGAGCTGAACTATCCTTATTGGCCATAGCCGCAAGTCTAAAGGTGCTTATCAATAAAGCTTAGTCTCGCTATCTTGGCCAAAACTATCCCCTTCTCTCCTAGGAGAATGTCCGTTTTGCCCTGAAAAAAACCTAATATTTCTTAAGAATTGCCGAAGAAGTGACTTGAATTACCCGTGGGTAAAGGCCACCCTTTATCTTAATCGCATCTGCCGAGGCTTCATATGGGTCTACGGAAGGCGCGATCGCTTGGCCCTAAATGAGTCGAGCAAACCTAATTGCCCACGGAGGCTTATCGAATGCAACTAGACGCATCTCAGTGGAGCACGGTCTACAACATCCTCTCCTTTGGACTTGTATCCATGCTCGCAACAACCGTCTACACCCTTGTTTCACAGAACCGCGTTCTTCCTAAGTATCGCAACGCTCTGGTTCTTTCATCAATGGTTACCTTCATTGCTGCCTATCACTACTTGAGAATCTTTGATTCTTTCAAGGATGCAACAAAAGAAGGCACCTTTGAAGTTGTAACTGATTACAACGTAAGTTCAATGGCATTCAACGAGGGATACCGCTATGTTGACTGGATCCTTACCGTGCCACTACTTCTTGTTGAGGTAATCGCAGTATTAGCTCTTGCTAAAGAAGCAGCTCGCTCACTAATCACACGCCTCGTTCCTGCATCAGCAGCAATGATCGCACTTGGTTATCCAGGAGAAGTTTCTGCAGACCAGGGTGAGAAGATTATGTGGGGCGTTCTCTCCACAATTCCTTTCCTCTACATCCTTTATGTTCTATTCGTAGAGCTTGGTAAGTCCCTAGATCGTCAGCCTGAGGGAGTTGCAGCCACAATTGGTCGCCTCCGCCTTCTACTGATTGCTACATGGGGCGTATATCCAATCGCCTACCTCCTACCAATCATCGATGCAGACGGAGCAGCAAGCTCTGGAGCATTCGTTGGACGTCAAGTTGGTTACACCATCGCTGACGTAGCAGCTAAGTGCGTATTCGGTCTAACAATTCTTAAGATCGCACGCATGAAGTCAATTGCTGAAGGAATGAAGGACGATCACTAAGAAGTAAAGAAAGTAGGAATCAGGGCTCGGGAAACCGGGCCCTGATTTTTTTTACTCTGGTGAGATTTCTTCTAGTAGGCCTTGTTGTAGCCAGCCGATCCAAGAATAAACCGCGTAGACAGCTTTCATTGGATCGCTTTCTAACATGAGCTCATATTTATTTTGAAAAGCCTTGGTATCAATATCTGCGCTCTCTTGCCTGTTGCCACCAATTCCAAGTCGCACCGCAAGTGCAAGCCTTAAATCATTGAGCCCTGAGAGCCAATCAATTAGCTCTGCACTATTAATAATCAGCTTAAATGAGCCTTTATCGATAGGGGTATTGCCCCCAGTAATCTCCTCAGGCTCTCCTTGGCTAGTTAGAGCTTCTTAAATAATTCGGGCATGTGCTTTCTTCTTTTCGCGCAGGCCATATTCGGTATAGCGGCGAAATTCACTAGAGGAGGCTGAATCTTCATAAGCATCAGGAAATAACCTACGAAGAACGGGATCATCAGGAAGTGCATCAGAATCAGATATTCCAACGATGTGCAGAAGTGGATCTTGAGCTTCAGCAAGTGAGTCGCCTTGGGAGAGAAGCTCTAGAAGTTGCTC
>JAURJF010000094.1 GCA_030832365.1 Candidatus Nanopelagicales bacterium | reverse complement strand
GATTGCAGCTGATCAAGCCGCTGTGGATGCTATGAGAATTGAGCTTAATAAAATAGATATGAGTGGCACTATTGTTATAGGTGAAGGAGCATTAGATGAGGCACCACTTTTATATACAGGAGAAAAATTAGGAAATAAAAAAGCCCCCGGTTATGGGGGCTTTTTTAATGCGTTTTAACTACTTAATACGCTTGCCATCTGCAGTGCTAAATAGATGAACAACCTCAGCCTTAGCTGTGACGGTTACTGTCTGTCCTGGCTTTGGAGGGTTTTTTGGATCCCAGCGAAGAATTACTTGAGCTAATTCATCACTTGCATTAGCAAACTTCACACTTGAATCAGCTGGCTTGCCATAAACGAAGGCATCTGCGCCTAACTCTTCAACTACTTCGACTAGAACTTCAAAGCCCTTACTTGATGGGCTAAAACCCTCTGGACGAATTCCAACAATAACGGAGGCTCCAGCAGAGGATGGAACATCAATATCTAGTCCACCAAGCTTTGCCTTGCCGCCTGATACAGGAACACTTAGTAGGTTCATAGCAGGTGAGCCAATAAAGCCTGCAACGAATGCATTTGCTGGGTTGTCATAGAGATTTCTTGGTGTATCCACTTGCTGCAAGAGTCCATCTTTAAGAACTGCTACGCGATCACCCATGGTCATAGCCTCTACCTGATCATGTGTGACATAGACGGTAGTAATTCCGAGGCGACGCTGTAGCGCTGCAATCTGGGTTCGAGTTGCTACGCGAAGTTTTGCATCTAAGTTTGAGAGAGGCTCATCCATTAAGAAGACTTGTGGTTCGCGAACAATTGCACGTCCCATAGCAACTCTCTGACGTTGACCACCTGACAAAGCTTTTGGTTTGCGCTCTAGGTATGGTTCAAGATCTAATAGTTTGGCTGCATCTAGTACGCGGCGCTCACGTTCTTCTTTTGCAACGCCAGCAATTTTTAGAGCAAAGCCCATATTTTCAGCAACTGTCATATGGGGATAGAGCGCATATGACTGGAAGACCATTGCGATATCGCGGTCTTTAGGAGCGACATTTGTTACTTCGCGATCTCCGATATAAATTGCGCCGTTATCAATTTCCTCTAATCCGGCAAGCATTCGAAGTGATGTTGACTTTCCACAACCTGAGGGTCCGACTAAAACCAAAAACTCACCGTCGTTAACGGTGAGATTTAATTTATCGACTGCAGGAGCGCTTGTTCCAGGATAGATGCGTGATGCATCTTTAAATACAACTGATGCCATTTTCTTTATCTCTCTTCCTTCTCCGGGCAGGTACGTGCCCGACGATCCGTTGGATGAAGCAAGTCCACTTACGTGGCTGGGGAAAGAGTAGCGCCGAGTTGAGCGTGGGGAAAGGGGTAGCCAGGCTTGATTTAGCCTCCAGGGCCCTCCTTCTTATACCCTTGGGACCCTAATGGACCCTGGTGGTGCTAACCCTTTTACCCTTCAAGACCTTGCTCTAGATATCTCGGTCGTAGCCTTTTTTATCGCCCTTGGGGCGCTCTTTGTCGCTGCTGAAATTGCCCTGATCTCACTTAGGGAGGGTCAGTTAAAGGCCCTTGCTGAAAAGAGTAAGCGCGGGGCAAAGGTTGCCGATCTTGCCTCACATCCCAATCGCTTTCTGGCAGCAGTTCAAGTTGGAGTGACCTTTAGTGGATTTCTCTCAGCTGCCTTTGGCGCAGATCGCCTAGGAGATTACTTAATTCCTGCACTTGAAGATACAGGTTTAAGCACTTCAATAAGTGAAACCATTTCTTTAGTTGGCTTAACACTTGTTATTGCCTACTTCTCTCTAGTCTTTGGTGAGTTAGTACCAAAGCGCGTAGCGCTTCACTCCAGTGAAAAAATTGCACTCTTTGTTGTTACACCGGTATCTGTTACTGCCCGTTTGTTTCGCCCACTAATCTGGCTACTTTCACATTCATCTGATTTAGTCTTAAAGTTATTTGGAATTGATCCTAAAGCATCTCGCGAAGATATCTCTGAGGAAGAGCTTGTGGATCTAGTAACTGGTCATAAAGCGCTAACAGAGGAAGAGCGCGATATTGTTGAAGAGGTCTTTAATGCAAGTGAGCGTTTAGTTCATGAGGTTATGGTGCCAAGAACTGAAGTTGATTTCCTTGATGCTAATTTACTAGTCAGTGATGCAATTCTTATGGCAGTTGAGAAGGCACATTCTCGATATCCAGTGGTGCGGGGAAGTAGCGATGAAGTAATTGGCTTTATCCATGTTAGAGACCTTCTCGATCCAGAACATTCTGGAAAAGGCACAGCTATTATGAATTTGGTGCGTAGCATCATGTTCTTACCTGGAACTAAAGGTGTTCTGCCTGCGCTATCCGAGATGCGTGCTGCTCGTCAGCAAATTGCCATAGTTCTAGATGAATATGGTGGAACTGATGGAATTGTTACTTTAGAGGACTTAGTTGAGACCTTAATTGGTGATATTCATGATGAATATGATGACCATGAGGTCGAAGTCTCAAATCAGAGCCGCACCGGGGACTATGAAATAGATGCTCTGATTTCACTTGAAGATCTAGCTGAGCAGACCGGGATTGAAATCCCAGAGGGTCCCTATGAAACTCTCAGCGGCTATGTGATGCATGAGCTGGGAAGAATCCCGCAACTTCATGATGTTATCCATCTAGCCGGGTTGAGGCTGACAGTCTTGAGTTTAGAGGGCAAGCGCGTTGGAACTGTCTTGCTCTCAAAATTACATACTCAAGATAAAAATTGAGAAGATAGGGCCATGAAGCGCGTCCTATCTGGGATTCAACCCACAGCAGATTCTTTCCACCTTGGTAATTACTTAGG
>JAURJF010000093.1 GCA_030832365.1 Candidatus Nanopelagicales bacterium | reverse complement strand
CCCATTGGATCGATATTTTCAATGCTGCAGACGATAACTACGTTGTCGTGGTTATCGCGCATTACCTCTAATTCAAATTCTTTCCAGCCAATTATTGATTCCTCTAGCAGAACTTCATTAACCGGACTAAAACGCAGCCCTGCGCCAGCTATCTGCTCTAACTCATCTTTACTAAAGGCAATCCCGCTACCAAGTCCTCCCATAGTAAAAGATGGTCGAACCACTACCGGATAATTAAGCTCGCTTGCCGCCTTGAAGCAATCATCCATACTGTGACAGATAATGGACTTAGCCGACTCTCCCCCAATTTTTGCAACGATAGCCCGAAACTCTTCTCGGTTCTCTCCTCGTCTAATTGCTGCTACATCTGCGCCAATCAACTTTGTCTGATACTTCTCCAATATTCCATTTTCATGGAGAGTTATTGCGGCATTTAAAGCGGTTTGTCCTCCAAGAGTTGCCAAGATGGCATCAGGGCGTTCCTTAGCAATTACTTGCTCGAGAAAATCTAAAGTTATTGGTTCGATGTAGGTAGCATCGGCAAACTCTGGATCGGTCATAATTGTTGCAGGATTAGAATTTATAAGAATTACTCTTATGCCCTCTGCTTTAAGAACGCGACAAGCTTGAGTTCCTGAGTAATCAAATTCGCAAGCTTGTCCAATAACAATTGGACCGCTACCGATAACAAGAACGCTCTTAATTGATTTATCTAGAGGCATGCTTACCTAAAATCTCCAAAAATTGGTCAAAGAGATAATTAGCATCATGAGGACCGGCTGCTGCCTCTGGATGGTATTGAACTGAGAAAGCTGGTTTTTCAAGAAGCTTTAACCCTTCAACCACTGAATCATTAAGGCTAATGTGAGTCACCATTCCAGGGCCATAAACGGTTGAGAAGACTCCATCTAATGGCGCCTCAACAGCAAAACCATGATTCTGGGCTGTAATCTCAACTCTATTGCTCTCAATATTTAGTACTGGCTGATTAATTCCACGATGACCAAAACGCAACTTATAAGTATCAAAGCCAAGCGCTCGTCCCAAAATCTGGTGTCCAAAACAGATTCCAAAAATTGGAAGTGATGCATCAAGAGCAGATCTAACTAGGGCAACAATTGAACCCATTGTCGCTGGATCTCCAGGGCCATTGGATAGAAAGAGCCCATCAAAGCTACTGGCTTTAATCTCTTCAAAAGTAATTGTTGCTGGCATTAGATGAACTTCAATTCCGCGAGCAGCCATATTTCTTGGGGTTGCAGATTTGATTCCTAAATCAATTGCAGCGACTTTAAATTTCCTTACTCCAACTGCAGGAATTATCTTTATCTCATCAACGCTAACCTCTTCGGCAAGAAAGGCTCCAACCATCTCTGGCGCACTTCTAACCTTTACTACCATCTCCTCTCTTGAAAGCTCGCTATCTGAAAAGATGCCAACTCTCATCGCGCCTCTCTCGCGCAGGTGGAGGGTTAGCGCTCTGGTATCAACTCCCCTGATTCCAACTACTCCATTTGAAATCAAGTCATCTTCAAGAGTCCGCTCTGAGCGCCAATTACTCACAACTGGGGATGGATTTCTAACCACAAAACCACTTACCCAAATCTTTCTCGACTCCTCATCCTGAGTATTCATCCCGGTATTGCCAATATGTGGGGCTGTCATGATTACAACCTGGCGATGATAACTCGGGTCTGTAAGCGTTTCTTGATATCCCGTCATTCCAGTTGAGAAGACAGCCTCACCAAATGTCTCACCTTTGCATGCCCAAGGCTCTCCTTCAAAGATGCGGCCATCATCTAGCACTAGATATGCCGTCATCTACTTTGAATTCCTTTCATAAACCAGCGCGCCATTATGGAATGTCTTAGTAATAACTCCTGGCAAGACCATGCCATCAAAAGGTGTGTTTTTGCTCTTAGTGGCAAGCTTTAACCGCTCAACTTGCCAGTTAGCATGAAGATCTACCAAGGTGAAATTAGCGCGCGCTCCAATGCTTATTGAGCCATGATCCTTGTATCTTCCTATCTCAGCTGGATTCTTTGAGAGGCGATCTACCAATTGAGTAAGGGTTATGAGTTTTGTCTCAACCATTGCTTGATAGGCAATTGAGAAAGCTGTTTCAAGACCAACCATTCCAAATGCAGCAGCGCTCCATTCACAATCTTTCGATTCATGAGGATGAGGGGCGTGATCTGTTGCCACTATGTCGATAGTTCCATCTGCAAGGCCCTCACGAAGTGCTTGCACATCAGCTTTAGTTCTTAATGGCGGATTTACCTTATAAACAGGGTCATAACTCTCTGCTAAATCATCAGTTAAAAGCAGATGATGCGGCGTTACCTCAGCTGTTACTTTTATTCCACGCTTCTTTGCACTTCTTATTATCTCTACTCCACCAGCGGTCGTGACATGACAGATATGTAGCCGAGAATCAACATGCTCTGCAAGAAGAACATCTCGCGCAATTATCGCCTCCTCCGCAACGGCCGGCCATCCTTTTAATCCAAGGCGAGCTGAAATCTCACCCTCATTCATCTGTGAATCTTGGGTAAGCCTTGGATCTTGGGCATGTTGAGCGATAACACCATCGAAAATCTTTACATATTCAAGAGCTCTACGCATAACCAATGGATCAAATACACAATGTCCATCATCGCTAAAAATACGAACTCCCGCCTCTGATTGATTCATGGCGGCAAGCTCAGCAAGCTGCGCTCCGCTTTGACCAACAGTTACTGCTCCGATTGGAAAAACATCACATACTCCATGATACTTACCTAATCTATAGACCTGCTCAACAACTCCCGCGGTATCAGCAACTGGCAGAGTGTTAG
>JAURJF010000092.1 GCA_030832365.1 Candidatus Nanopelagicales bacterium | reverse complement strand
TGACCATCCTTGCAGTGATTCTGGTTTCACTAAGTGGTTTTTATGCAGACTTTCTCTGGTTTAGATCAGTTGATTACAGCCAAGTTTGGACCACCTTACTAACTACAAGGATCGCTCTCTTTTTTATCTTTGGTCTATTAACTTCAACAATAATTACAGTGAATATCTATATTGCCTATAAGCGCCGCCCGATCTATGTTCCAGTAACAGTTGAGGCAGATAACCTTGAGAGATATCGAGCCCAGCTCGAGCCACTACGAAAAGTTGGTTTAATCGGCGTTGCAGTTGCGCTTTTCTATTTTGCAGGAATGGCAGGAACAAGGCTCTGGGAGAGTTGGTTACTTTTTAGAAATTCAACAGAGTTTGGAGTAGTTGATCCACAATTTGGAAGAGATATTTCATTCTTTGCCTTTGAACTTCCCTTCTATCAATCAATAGTTGGTTGGGCTATCTCAACTCTTATCTTGGCAACCCTTGCATCCCTTGCTGTTCACTATGTTTATGGCGGCATTCGCCCTCAGGTCAGACAAGATCGCACGACAGTTGCTGCCAGAGTCCAGCTCTCAGTCCTGCTTGGATTTATTGTGGCAATTAAGGCCGTTGCCTACTACCTAGATCGCTTTGCCCTTTCAACCTCTGATGATGGAATTGTCACTGGCCTTACCTATACCGATGTAAATGCCCTCCTTCCAGCAAAATCAATTCTTACTGGAATTGCAGCTCTCTGCTCGCTCCTATTTTTTGCCAACATCATCCGCCGCTCCTGGGTCCTTCCAGCAGCAGGAGTTGCTCTCCTTGGAATCTCTTCATTTCTAATCGCAGGGGTTTATCCAGGGCTGATCCAGCAATTTCAAGTAAAGCCAAGTGAGTCCTCAAGAGAGGCTCCATATATTCAGAGAAATATTGAAGGAACCCGCGCTGCATATGGCCTAGATAAAGTAGAAGTTAAGGATTACTCAGCAGTTGTTGATACATCAGCCGGGCAACTTGCAGATGATGCAGCAACAATTTCAAATATTCGCCTTATGGATCCAAATGTCTTATCAGCTACTTTCCGCCAACTTCAACAACTAAAGCCTTATTACACCTTCAATGAATCCCTCGATATTGATCGCTACACCATAGATGGGGTTACCCGAGATATGGTCGTTGCAGTTCGAGAGATAAATATTGATGGAAATCCAAATAGAAACTGGATTAACGATCACTTGGTATATACCCATGGCTTTGGATTTGTTGGTTCATTTGGAAATATTCAAGATATCGATGGAAAGCCAGTCTTTTCGGTAGGCGGCATCCCGCCACAGGGCGTACTTGGAGATTTCCAGCCAAGAATTTATTTTGGTGAGAATAATCCTGAGTACTCAATTATCGGTGGCACCACAGATGGTGAGGCAGTGGAGTTTGATTATCCAGATGATGCCTCAGCTAATGGTCAGAAGAATTACACATACACTGGAAAAGGTGGAGTCCCAATGGGCTCAATTTTTTCAAGGTTGCTCTTTGCTATTAAGTATCAAGAGCAGAGAATGTTGCTTTCCAATCTTATAAATGCCGATACCAAGATTATCTTTGACCGTGAACCACGCCTACGAGTAGCAAAAGTTGCTCCTTGGCTAAAGCTTGATGGCGATCCATATCCAGCAATTGTTGATAATCGAATTCAATGGATTATCGATGGATATACCACCAGCTCTGGATATCCATACTCAAGAACTGTTGATGTATCAGGGGCTACAACTGATGCGCTAAATATCAATAGCAATCCTCTCACTGCAATTCCTAACTCAACCATCAACTACATTAGAAACTCTGTTAAGGCAACAGTTGATGCCTATGATGGAACAGTCACCCTCTATGCCTGGGATGAGAAAGATCCAGTTCTTGCCTCTTGGATGAAGGCATTTCCTGGAATTGTTAAGGCAAAATCTGAGATGAGTAAAGATTTAATCTCACATGTTCGCTATCCAGAAGATCTATTTAGAGTGCAGCGAGATGTGCTCTCGCTCTATCATGTAAAGAATGCAAATGCCTTCTATGGTGGACAAGATTTCTGGCGCGTACCAAGAGATCCTTCAACTCTTGGAGCAAATGCTGGAGCACAGCCTCCTTACTACTACACCTTGCAATTACCTGGTGAGAAGAAAGCATCCTTTGCTATAACAACTCCATTTGTGCCACGAGGTGGACGAGAGAACCTCTCGGCATTTGCTGTTGTTAATTCAGATCCTGGTGATGACTATGGCAAGTTCACAGTGCTGCAGTTGCAACGCTCAACAAACGTTGCAGGACCTTCGCAGGTTGCATCTAACTTCGAGGCCAATCCAACAGTTGCCCTCTCGCTATCACTTCTTCGCCAAGGTGGATCTGATGTAGTTCTTGGAAATCTACTAACTCTTCCAGTTGGTGGTGGTCTGCTCTATGTTCAACCAGTTTATGTAAGAGCAACAGCAAATACCGCTGCCTATCCACTGCTACAGAAAGTTCTCGTTTCATTTGGAGAGAAGATTGGCTTTGATGACACCCTTAAAGGCGCGCTAGATCAAGTATTTGGCGGCGATGCAGGAAGTACTAATCTGCCACCATCAAGTGGCTCAGGCTCTGGTGATACTCCAGGATCAAATAACGATTTAGCTAGCGCACTTGCTAGCGCTCAATCAGCTCTTGCTGATGCGCAGGCAGCTCTTGCTAAGGGCGACTTTGCTGCATATGGCAAAGCTCAAGATCGATTAAAAGCAGCGATTGCCGCAGCAGTTGCAGCGCAAAATAGATAACCGTTTTGGTTCAAAAGGGCTGACGCCTCTAGGCTAAGTCCTCCGACGCGGGGTGGAGCAGCTCGGTAGCTCGCTGGGCTCAT
>JAURJF010000091.1 GCA_030832365.1 Candidatus Nanopelagicales bacterium | reverse complement strand
GCCAACTCTTGCTGATGAAATGGGCGTGCTTCAGGAGCGTATTACTTCAACTAGAGGCCACTCAATTACCTCGATGCAGGCTATTTATGTCCCAGCTGATGACATTACAGACCCTGCGCCACACACCACATTTACCCACCTTGATGCCACCACAGTTCTATCTCGTCCAATTTCAGAACTTGGTATCTATCCTGCGGTGGATCCACTTGATTCAACTTCACGCATTCTTGACCCTCGCTACATTGGAGAGAATCACTTCCGAGTAGCAAACCGCGTAAAGCAGATCTTGCAGAGATATAAAGATCTTCAAGACATCATTGCCATCCTTGGTATCGATGAACTATCTGAAGAGGATCGGATTCTCGTTGGCCGAGCTCGTCGTATTCAGCGCTTCCTATCTCAAAATACTTTTGTAGCTAAGGTCTTCACCGGACTTGATGGTTCATTTGTTCCACTAACTGAAACCATTTCAGCATTTGATGCTCTAGCTAATGGAGATTATGACCATATTCCAGAGCAGGCCTTCTTTATGTGTGGCGGACTAGAAGATGTCGAACGTAGAGCTGCAGAGTTGGCAAAGAAGTAGAAAATGTCAGATAAAGCGCTAACCGTTGAGTTCGTAACGCCAGAGAAGCGTGTCTTCTCTGGCAAAGCGATCTCCCTCTCTGCTAGAACGCTAGAAGGTGATCTTGGAATATTGGTAGATCACGCACCACTTCTAGGAGTTCTAGTAGATGGCAAGGTCAGCATTGAAGGCGTTGATGGCAGCGTGCAAGAGTTTGAAGTAAGTGGCGGCTTTATCTCAGTTGCTAATAATCGTGTTTCAGTTTTAGGCGAGAGTGCGACGCAGTAGTTATCTCTTTATTACCCTTGCGCTGATTTTTAGCGGCGGGCCGGCGCTTGCGCACTACCCAGTAAATCTAAAGGCTTCACATAACATTGCCTCCAAGAGCCCAATTCTGCTAGATGGCACTATTTCATTTGCTGTTTATGCAGACTTGAATAAGGCTAAAGATAAGCGAAGTGTTCGTTTTGCCTTGAAAGAAGGCGATGATTTAAACGTCGAATACTTGATTATTGATGCAGCCCCAAGCAATAGATTAAAGAGCTCACAACTTCCAGGTATCACTATAACTACGCCATCGGGAAAGAAGATAGTGATGAAGATTAATGAGCGATCGCCTTTTTATGAACCTTATGGCAAGAAGAATTACTTCTTCCTCTCAAGGATTTCTCAGAGCGCTGAAGCTGGAATCTATTCAATCACTGCCACTGCAAAGACAAAATCTTCAGCTGTAATTGCAATTGGAAGAACTGAGATAAGAGGTGAGTATCTAGAGGTGGGAAGTAGCGCTGGTAAGTGTCCGAGGACTCTAAAGAGCGAGGAGATGATCTCTGAAGCTAGAGCGAGCCAGTTAATCTCTATGAGCGAGCTTGAGGCAGAGGTTTGCGCAGCTGCTAACTCTTGGATTTATCGAATAGGTGAGAGAGATGGCGAAGGATTTATTCTTACAAAAGATTATCGAACCAATAGAGTTACTGTAAGTATTGAGTCAGGCTTTATTACAAAAGTTAGCGTTGGCTAGAGCCTTAATCAACTCTTGTTACATCTGCTCCAAGGCCTTGAAGTTGCTGGGCAAAATCTGGGTAGCCACGATCTATGTGATGGCCACCTTCAATAAGAGTTATTCCATCACTAACTAAACCAGCAAGAACAAGGCCCGCTCCAGCTCTAATATCTGAGGCAACGACAGGGGCTGAAGAGAGCTCATTAATTCCAGTAATTGATGCGTGATGGCCATCAACTCTAATCTTTGCTCCCAGGCGCAAGAGTTCATTAACAAACATGAAGCGTCCTTCAAAGACATTCTCAGTTACTAGTGAATCACCCTCTGCAATTGCATTTAAGGTTATTACAAAGGGCTGTAGATCAGTTGGAAAGCCAGGATAGGGCAGGGTTGCTACATCGATAGCACTTGGTCTTCTATCCATTTTTACTCGTATTCCATCGGCAATACTGGTAATTACCGCACCTGCTGAAACTAGTTTCTCTAAAGGCAGCTCTAAATGCTCAGGCCTTGCGCCATGAATGCTGATATCACCTAAGGTCATAACTGCTGCAAATGCCCATGTTCCAGTAACAATTCGATCTGAAATTGCAGTGTGAGTCGCGCCTTTAAGTGATTTCACTCCAGTAATAGTTATTGTTGATGTGCCAAGTCCTTGAATATCTGCCCCCATGGCAATTAAGAAATTTCCAATATCAACGATATCTGGCTCTCTTGCAGCATTTTCAAGTGTAGTTACCCCTGATGCCAGAACTGCTGCGCTCATAATGTTTTCAGTAGCGCCAACACTTGGAAACTCAAGTTCAATTTGCGTTCCAGTTAATCCATTAGAAGCGCTTGCAATGATGTAGCCATGTTCGTTATGCGCCTCTGCTCCAAGTGAGATAAGTCCTTTGGTGTGAAAATCAAGTCCTCTTGAACCAATTGCATCACCGCCAGGAAGGGCAACTTCTGCTTTTCCAAGCCTTGCAACAAGGGGCCCTAAAACATTTATTGATGCTCGAAGTTTTCTAACTGATTCATACTCTGCCCGATAACCTGGGGTCTCTGGCACATCGATTGTGATGCTCTTGCTTTCAAAGTTTCTAGATATCTTGCAACCTAGCTGCTCTAGTAGCTCAGCCATCATGGAAACATCGGCAATATCTGGAACATTTTTAATTGTTGAACTTCCTGGAGCAAGGAGAGAGACCGCCATTAACTTTAAAACAGAGTTCTTTGCTCCTGAGATATAGACATCGCCAGCTAAGCGCGCGCCACCAACGACGCGGAAGCGATCAGGGTTTATCTGCCCGGCTATGGGATAGAGCTTGGCCATAAACTCCTCTTAATTCCTTCCCAATTCCA
>JAURJF010000090.1 GCA_030832365.1 Candidatus Nanopelagicales bacterium | reverse complement strand
GAAGGTAAATAAAGCATCTGGAGGGATTCGCCAGTTACTCATTGATATCTCTGCGCAGGCGCTTTGGGAGGAGATTGAATTTGCTGAAGCAAGATTTATTACCCCAAGTTCAAAGTATTGGCCTACATCTCTAAATGACTTGAGCAATCCACCTATTGGCTTGATCATTAAAGGAGCTAATCTGCCGGCGCAATCTATCTCCATCGTTGGGACAAGAAAGCCAACGCTCTATGGGGCAAGAGTTGCTAGTGAATTTGCAAGCGGTTTTGCAGATCGTAATTGGGCGGTTGTTAGTGGGGGAGCATATGGAATAGATACCCATGCTCATCGTGGTTGCTTAGCTGCAGAAGGTTCAACATTTGCAGTTCTTGCATCTGGAGTATCTGTTAACTATCCAGCTGGAAATAATAAAATCTTCTCTGAATTACAAGAAAGTGGAGCACTTATCTCTGAGGTAATGCCAAGAGTTGGGGCAAGAGCTGAGAGATTCTTGACTAGAAATAGATTAATCGCCGCGCTTTCAAAGGGAACTATCGTTATCGAAGCTGCATTTAGAAGTGGCTCTCTTAGAACTGCCCGTGATGCTGCCGAGATAATGCGACCTGTAATGGCAGTTCCCGGACCAATTACCTCACCTACTAGCGATGGTTGTCATCGCTTAATTGGCGAGCGCTTAGCTGAGATAGTTACCTCAGTTCCAGATGCCCTCGAGTTAATGTTGCCAATTAGTAGCCAAAAGACGGGTACCCTTGGCGGTGATGACACATAAAGCTGCCTTTGTTGCAATTGTTGGCAGGCCCAATACTGGAAAATCAACGCTTGTTAATGCTCTAGTAGGCGAAAAAATTGTCATCACCTCGCATCATCCAAATACCACTCGAAATGCTATCCGAGGAATTGTTACCCGTCCTGATTTTCAATTAGTAGTAGTTGATACCCCTGGAGTTCATAAGCCAAAGACCCTACTTGGCGGGGCCCTTAATTCAATAGTTAATGAGAATATGGAATCAGTTGATGCAATTGTGCTCTGCATTCCTGCAGTTGAAGCAATTGGGGCAGGTGATCTCTTTATCGCCAAGGAGATGGCGCGCCATCGAAGCGCTAAGAAAATCTGCGCCATAACAATGATTGATATGGCCAAGAAAGCTCTAATGCCTGAGCAATTAATAGCTGCCAGTAAATTAGCTGAGGATGCAGGCTTTGCTTGGGATGAGGTAGTTCCCTTATCTGCCAAAACTGATGATCAAGTTCAATTGCTTATGGATCTACTAGCAAAATACGCTCCAGAATCCCCACCCTTTTATCCAGCTGATATGAGCTCTGATCAAGAGCTAAATACTCAGATCGCAGATCTAATTAGAGAGGCTGCTATCAAAGATGTTTTTGAGGAGGTGCCCCACTCAATTGCAGTTTTAATCGATGAAATCTCAGAGCGTGATAAGCGAGAAGAGGGCGATACCCCATTTTTTGATATCCATGCCTCAATTATTGTTGAGCGCGATAGTCAAAAAGCAATAATCATTGGCCATAAGGGAGAGAGACTTAAGCAAGTAGGAATTGTGGCTAGAGGTGAGATTGAAAAGAAATTAAAGGCTCGAATTTTTCTTGGCCTACATGTAAAAGTTATGGCTAATTGGCAGAGCGACTCTAAGGCCTTACTGAAGTTGGGATTTACCCGGTAACAACTGGGGTTTCAGACTTTTTACTAGCAAAATAAGAACCGATTAAAACCAAGGGAAGACCGATAGTAATAGCCAGAGTCAGCTTCTCATTAAGAATTATGATTCCAAGGATCACAGCAACCGCCGTGTTTGGATAAACGACAAGAGATGCTCGAGCAGGGCCAATTTCTTTCAAGACGATAAAGAAAATCCAGAAGGCAAGGCCAGTGGAGAAGATTCCAAGGGCTGCAGTTGCGCTAATAGCCTCAATTGATGGACTCTGAGTTGGCAAATTAAATGCAGCAAAGGGAGCAAAGAAAATCAGAGCAATGATCATAGATAATCCATTGATAGCAACTCCAGAGATTTCAGGAGCTCTCCTAGTAATCATATTTACTGCCCAGGCATAAGAGATAGATGCAACTAGTACCATTGCAATTGCAATCGCGCTATCAAAGTCATTTAAGGATTCAATTCCCACAAGTAATGCCACACCTAACAGCCCCATAGCAATACCAAAAATCCTGGTGCGATGAGCTGCCGTCGAATCGCCGCTGTGATGAGCAAATAGCGTTGCCCAGATTGGAACTGTTGAAACCAAGAGCGCAACCAATCCTGATGAGAGATCCTTCTGAGCGGTAGTAATTAAATACCAAGGAATTACCATTTCAAGAACAGAGTAGAACAGAATATATGGCCAGTACTTAAGAGCTGGCCGAATAGATTTTTCATATAGGGCTACTGGAATCAAGAGAAGGGCTCCAATAGTAAGGCGAGCAAAAACAATTACAGGAGTTGAAAGCTCTTCAACCGCAACTTTCATAAATAGATAGGGAACTCCCCATAGCAAACCAACTAGGGCAAAGAGCACCCAACCTTTTCGTGACATTTACTTTATTAGACTCCGATATAACTCGATGGTGGCTTTGGCAACCTTATCCCATCCGAAGTGCTCAATTGCGCGGATTCGCCCTGCTTGACCGTATTTAATAGATAGTGATTTATCTGACATTAATTTATTAATCGCAGAAGCAAGGAAATCTTCAAACTCTGACGGATTAGATGAGTAATCAACTAATAATCCAGTTTCATTATTAACTACTACCTCAGGAATACCTCCAACTTTAGATGCCACAACTGCGGTTTCACAGGCCATCGCCTCTAAATTAACAATTCCTAGCGGCTCATAGATTGATGGACAGAGAAACACTTGAGCTCCCGTAAGAAGAGCAGTTAACTCTTCACGATCTAGCATCTG
>JAURJF010000008.1 GCA_030832365.1 Candidatus Nanopelagicales bacterium | reverse complement strand
ATAAATCAAATCAAAAATCAAATTGAAGATTTATTAAATGCCCGAAAAAAAGAAATTGCTGATCATGAATTAAATCAGAAGCTTGAAAATGAAAAAATTGATGTAACCTTGCCCTCCAGGCCTCAAGACAAAGGCTCACTTCATCCTTGGCGATAAAGAAAGTGTCAGAATCCGCCCAACTAGAGGCGGGGATGCCTTTAGTTCCAGAAAAGCTGAGGCAGAGACAAAAGGAGTTGCGCTAGGAATGCCGACTTTAAAGAGCGTTCACTATAAATGAGCGTCATTGTTATCTGCGGAGCAACTGCAACTGGCAAGAGTGATTTAGCTTTATCACTTGCTGAGGCTGTTGGGGCAGAGATAGTAAATGCCGACTCAATGCAGCTCTATAAAGGTATGGATATTGGAACTGCCAAGCTTCCCCTTAGCCAGCGGCGAGGAATCCCGCATCACTTGCTTGATGTTTTAAAGGTTAATCAAGAGGCATCTGTTGCCCAATATCAAATTGATGCTAGGAATATAATTGACCAGCTAATAGAGCTCGATAAACCAGCAATTGTTGTTGGCGGAACTGGACTCTATATCAAGGCAATTTTAGATGATCTTAATTTTCCAGATACTGATCCAGCGCTAAGGGAGAAGATTGCTAAACAAGGGCAAGAATTGGGTCAGGATGTTATGCATCAAAGGCTTGCTAAGTTAGATCCAGCAGCAGCGGCAGCAATTCCTAAGGAGAATTTAAGAAGAGTCGTTAGAGCACTTGAAGTTATTGAATTAACTGGCAAGCCCTACACGGCAAATCTGCCAAGAGTTGGAAGTAGTAAATATCCACATGCAAAACAATTTGGCCTTGTTATGGAGCGCGCATCTCTTGCATCTCGCATTGATGCTCGAGTTGAAAAGATGTGGGATGAAGGGTTAGTAGATGAGGTAAAGGGCCTTATTTCACAAGGCTTATTGGAGGCAAGAACAGCGCAAGCTGCCCTTGGCTATGCCCAGGTAATTAAGTTTGCTAAAGGTGAGTTGAGTGAGAGCGAAGCTAAAGAGGAGACAAAGCGGGCAACTAGGCAATATGCCAGAAGGCAGGAGACCTGGTTTTCAAGAGATGAGCGAATTACTTGGATTAAAGGGAGTTCAAGGCAGCAACTGCTAGAGGAAATCATCTCCTCTACTATTGGGCAGAGATGAAAGCTCCACTTACCGCCACCTATGGCCATGGCACTGAGAATGACTTTGTAATCCTCTTTGATCCAGATGATGAGAATAATCTCTCTTCAAAACAGACAGCAGCGATATGCAATAGGACAAGCGGTATTGGCGCAGATGGGCTAATAAGAATAATAAAGCGCGATGGTAAGTGGTTTATGGATTATCGAAATGCAGATGGCTCCCTTGCCGAGATGTGTGGCAATGGAATAAGAGTTATGGCCAGGTATTTAGTAGATCGAGGCCATCAAGGCGCAGGGATTTTTTCAATACTTACTCGTGATGGAGCAAAATATTTAAGCGCTGATGTGGCAGGAGATATCAGTGTAAATATGGGACAGGTTGAAGTAATTGATGGCGAAATTACAGCAGCTAATAATGGCAAAGTTTGGAGCGGGTTTAACTTAAATATCGGAAATCCCCATGCAGTGGTCTTTGTTGATTCCCTTGATGATGTCGGTGATTTGAAAGACCCACCAGTAGTTCGCCCAAAAGAGGAGTATCCAGAGGGTGTTAACGTGGAATTTGTTCAATTTCTTGAAAATGGCGAACTTGCAATGAGAGTTCATGAGCGGGGAAGTGGGGAGACGAGATCTTGCGGAACTGGAACCTGCGCAGTTGCTCTAGCTGCAACTTTAAAGAAGGGGATGAAATTGCCAGCTAAATGGGTGATTAACCCACCAGGTGGAAGATTGGTTGTAGAAATTGATCCACACTCCAACGCCACGTTAACTGGCCCTGCGGTATTAATAAGAGATTTTGATTTGGAGCCTTATCTTGGCTAAGAAAAAAGAGCTGCCAGAGATAGAGGATCTAATCTCTGAGAGCCAGCAGGTAGCAGCAGAGTTTGACTCTGAGATATTTATCCCTGATTCATTTCAATCAACGCAGCAGGACTTAAGTGATAGACAGGCGCTTCGAAGAGTTATTGGCCTCTCAACTGAGTTAAGTGATATCTCTGAGGCCGAATACCGCCAGTTAAGACTTGAGCGAGTGATTCTTGTTGGAGTTTGGACCGAGGGAAGTGTTAAAGATGCAGAGAACTCTATGGAGGAGCTTGCAGCGCTAGCAGAGACTGCCGGATCAACAGTATTAGATGCCCTTATTCAACGTCGAGATAAACCAGATTCAGCAACCTTTATCGGCTCTGGAAAAGTTAGCGAGTTAAAGGCGATTGTTAAATCAACTGGGGCCGATACCGTTGTCTGCGATGGAGAGCTAAGTCCCTCTCAATTAAGAAATTTAGAAGATAAGGTAAAAGTCAAAGTAGTTGATCGAACTGCGTTGATTTTGGATATTTTCGCTCAACATGCCAAGAGTAAAGAGGGTAAGGCTCAAGTTGAGTTAGCTCAGATGAGTTATATGTTGCCCCGCCTTCGCGGCTGGGGTGATTCACTCTCTCGCCAGGCAGGTGGAATTGGTGGGCGCGGCCCGGGTGAAACAAAGATAGAGGTAGATCGCCGCAGAATCCGCGACAAGATGTCAAAGCTTCGCAGGGAGATCGGCGATATGAAAGTCGCCCGGGATACCAAGAGACAAGAGCGTAAGAGAAATTCAATTCCCTCTGTGGCAATTGCGGGCTATACCAATGCTGGCAAATCATCGCTATTAAATCGTTTAACCAATGCCGGAGTTTTAGTGCAGAACGCTCTCTTTGCAACTCTTGATCCAACGGTTAGACGTTCAGAGACCAGTGATGGTCGCACCTACACGCTAACTGACACTGTGGGATTTGTTAAACACCTGCCCCATGACTTAATTGATGCCTTCAAATCAACGCTAGAGGAGGTCTCAGGAGCTGATGTAATCGTTCATGTAGTTGATGGCTCACATGCAGATCCTCTAGGTCAGATTAAGGCAGTTAGAGGGGTAATAGCTGATGTTGGGGGAGCAAAGATTCCAGAGATTATCGCTTTAAATAAGGCAGATATTGCAGATCCAGAAGTGATTGCTCAGGTATTGATCCAAGAACCTGATGCTTATCTAATCTCAGTTCATAGCGGAGTTGGCATTGAAAAACTCATCCGCGCTATTGAGTCATCTCTTCCAAGGCCAAGGATTGAGATAAGAACTGTGCTTCCATATGACAGAGGAGATTTAGTAAGTCAGATCCATGAACATGGCGAGATATTAAGTCAAGAGTATTTACCTGAAGGAACATCGCTTCATGCCTTAGTTGATGGATCTCTAGCGCACGCCCTTGAGAAGTACTCTGTTAATTAATTTTTAGAGCGAGCGAAGAACTGCTGTTACCACTCCAAGAATCTCTGCTTGATTTCCATCAATAGGTTGGTAGCTATCATTTGCTGGCAATAACCAGATCTGACCGCTCTTCTTACTAAAGGTCTTAACAGTTGCCTCACCATCTATCATCGCTGCAACAATCTCGCCCTTATTAGCATCTTTCTGAGAGCGGATAACTACAAAGTCTCCATCACAGATTGCAGCATCGATCATTGAATCTCCAACGACTTTAAGCATAAAGAGATCGCCTTCGCCAACAAGTGATGCAGGAAGGGGAAATACCTCTTCAACATTTTGTTCTGCAAGAATTGGGCCACCAGCTGCAATTCGACCAACTAATGGAACGTTATGAGTTCTCTCTGGCTTAATATCTTCAAATCTCTCATCACCTGGAGTTAGAACTTCTAAAGCTCTTCCGCGAGATGGGTCGCGACGGATCCAGCCTTTGGCTTCAAGGGCCTCTAATTGATATTTAACACTTGATGGGGAGGAGAGCCCTGCAGCTTCACCGATCTCACGCATTGAAGGGGGATAGCCATTTGTCTCCATCGCCTCTTTGATTGCTAGAAGGATCTTGGTCTGCCTTGGAGTGAGGCCATTTTCATCAACGGGGCCATCTGGCAGCTCGCTTAGCTTTGAAGGTTTTTTGCTCATAGCTGGAGTTTAGAACAAAGTTGCGAATAAATCAAACAAATGTTCTAAAAAAACTTGCCGATGTCGGTGGGGAGGTGTATCTTTGGTTTTAGAACAGACGTTCGAAGAGTATCCCCACTCTTGGATTAGTTCGGTTCTAGAAGTATCTGGAGAGAGAAGATGACGACGATCGCCATCAATCCGTTCCTTGCTAAAGATGCCAGGCGCGTGAAAACCCCTATAAATCAAGGCCCAGCAGCTCTGCGACTAACCCCCCGTGGTCGAGGGCTGGCAAGGTTGGCAGTCATCTCTTCACTCTCCATACTGCTTCTCTCTGGCTATGCAGCATTTAATGGCGCAACGGCAGGATCTAATAGCGAGTCGATCTCTAGCCCTTATCTGAAGATCAGCATCAAGCCAGGAGATACCCTCTGGTCAATTGCTGAGGGGATTGCCCCGCAGGCCGATAGACGAGCCCTGGTTGCAGATATTGTTGAAGTCAATAACTTGAAATCGCCTAACCTCCAAGCTGGCCAGAAGATCTATATCCCGACACGCCCGTAGAGGCTCAAACTCATTTTGAGTTGCGGAACTCTCAACCGTTGCTTTACTCTTACCCCTAGATATTGGGGTTGAATTGGGATATGCTTCCATAAGTAGTGGTTAGCACCTAAGGCTCCAATACACCCGATTTCAGGAAATGCCTAGGATTGAGAGGACGACACGCCGTGATCTGCCCCTTCTGTCGTTATGAGGATTCTCGAGTCATTGACTCGCGTCCAAGTGATGAAGGCAGCTCTATTCGTCGAAGAAGAGAGTGCACCCAATGCGGTTCACGTTTTTCAACCTCTGAGACTGCAGTTCTCTCCATCATTAAACGAAGTGGAGCAACAGAGCCCTTTAGCCGTGAGAAAGTTATTAACGGAGTTCGTAAGGCCTGCCAGAACCGACCAGTTGATGATGATGATCTAGCGCTACTTGCAATGAGGGTTGAAGAGGCGCTTCGCTCCACAGGACAGGCAGAGATCGAAGCTCAAGAGGTTGGCATGGCTATATTGCCGCCACTTCGCGAATTAGATGAGGTCGCCTACCTGCGTTATGCCTCGGTATACCGTAACTTCTCCTCCCTTGAAGATTTCGAAGGCGAGATCGCTCTTCTCCGAGCCCTGCCGATCGAAAAGTCAGAAATTGAGAGCGAATCTCAAGTTGCCTCCCCGCAACTTAAATGAAAAGTCCGATAAGTAGATAGCAGTAAAAAAATTAAATAGAAAAAGATAGAAAAGTTTTAAAAACAAAATTAAAAATTCAAGAAGAAACTGGAGAAATAAGAAATGTCGGACACAGTAATCAATCGCCCATCGGGGAAAGCCAAGATGGAAAAAGGCTTAAGTATGGAGCGTATTTATACAACTTCTGGTCAACATCCATATGAGGGCGTTAATTGGGAGAGACGCGATGTGGTGCAGACCAATTGGAAGAGCGGCGAGGTGGTCTTTGAACAACGCGGCGTTGAGTATCCAGATTTCTGGTCAGTTAATGCCTCAACCATCGTTACAACAAAGTATTTCCGCGGCGCAGTGGGAGCTGAAAATAGAGAGCACTCACTAAAGCAAGTTATCGATCGCGTTGTTCTTACCTACACCAAAGCTGGAAAAGAGCATGGATATTTTGCCACTCCAGAAGATGCTGAAATTTTTGAACATGAATTAACTTATATGCTCCTACACCAGGTATTTTCCTTTAACTCTCCAGTCTGGTTTAACGTAGGAACATCAGCTCCGCAGCAAGTATCTGCCTGTTTCATCCTCTCAGTTGATGACACTATGGAATCGATCCTTAACTGGTATCGCGAAGAGGGCATGATCTTCAAAGGTGGATCAGGAGCTGGATTAAATCTCTCACGGATTCGCTCCTCAAAAGAGCTATTGAAATCAGGTGGCACAGCATCTGGCCCAGTTTCATTTATGCGCGGGGCTGATTCCTCTGCTGGAACAATCAAATCAGGTGGAGCAACTAGAAGAGCTGCCAAGATGGTTGTTCTAGATATCGATCATCCAGATATTGAAGAATTTATTGAAACTAAGGTAAGAGAAGAAGACAAGATTCGCGCCCTTCGTGATGCTGGCTTTGATATGGATCTTGGCGGCAAAGACATCATCTCTGTGCAATATCAAAATGCCAATAACTCAGTCCGTGTAAATGATGAATTTATGCGCGCTTATGAAAATGGAGCCAAGTTTGGTCTAACAGCTCGCGCAACAGGTGAGGTAATGGAAGAGGTTGATTCCCGTCAACTATTTCGCAAGATGGCAGAGGCTGCCTGGGCTTGCGCAGATCCTGGAATTCAATATGACACCACAATCAATGATTGGCATACCAGCCCTGAGACAGGTCGCATCAATGCCTCCAATCCTTGCTCGGAATATATGTCACTTGATAACTCCTCATGCAACCTAGCTTCTTTAAATCTTATGAAGTTTTTAAAGAGCGATGGATCATTTGATGCAAAGAACTTTGTTAAGGCAGTTGAGATGATCATTACTGCAATGGATATCTCAATTTGTTTTGCAGATTTCCCAACAGAGGCAATCGGCGTAACAACAAGGGCCTATCGCCAACTAGGAATTGGTTATGCAAACCTCGGCGCTCTTCTTATGGCATCAGGACTTGCTTATGATTCAGAGGGCGGAAGAGCCCTAGCTGGAGCAATTACCTCACTTATGACCGGTACTTCATATCGCAGATCTGCTGAGATGGCTGGAATTGTTGGCCCATATGAGGGATATGCCAGAAATGCAGCTCCTCATACTCGAGTAATGAAGAAGCACCAGGCAGCATCACTATCTGCTAAATCAGTTTCAACTCTTGATAGAGATGTATTGGCTGAGGCTAATAAGCAATGGGATAGCTGTATTTCACTTGGTGAGAAGAATGGCTGGAGAAATGCTCAAGCATCCGTTCTTGCACCTACTGGAACTATCGGCTTAATGATGGATTGCGATACCACTGGTATTGAGCCTGATTTCTCACTTGTTAAGTTTAAGAAGATGGTTGGTGGAGGATCCCTCCAGATCGTTAACCAAACTGTCCCACAAGCCTTAAAGAAGCTGGGCTATACCGATGAGACCATTGAAGCAATCGTTGAATACATTTCAACTAATGGACATGTAGTTGATGCCCCAGGGCTTAAGGCTGAGCATTACGATGTCTTTGATTGCGCGCTTGGAACAAGATCTATTGCTCCAATGGGCCATGTAAGAATGATGGCTGCATGCCAACCATTCCTCTCAGGTGCTATCTCAAAGACGGTAAATCTTCCTGCTGATGCAAGCGTTGAAGATGTTGAAGAGGTTTATTACGAAGGATGGAAGCTAGGCCTTAAGGCTCTTGCTGTCTATCGCGATAGTTGCAAAGTTGGTCAGCCACTCTCTGATGCAAAGTCAAAGAACAATGGCAAAGATGATCAGGTAAGCGCAGCTCCTGCTCCTGCAACTCGTAAGCGCCTACCAAAGTCACGTCCTTCAAGAACTACATCGTTCTCAGTTGGCGGGGCAGAGGGTTATATGAATGCTGGAACATATGAAGATGGCCAGCTAGGTGAGATCTTCTTAAAACTTGGTAAGCAGGGTTCAACTCTTGCAGGTGTTATGGATGTCTTCTCAATTGCAGTATCAATCGGTCTGCAATATGGAGTGCCACTAGAGACCTACGTCTCCAAGTTCACAAACTCTCGCTTTGAGCCAGCAGGAATAACTGATGATCCAGATATTCGTATGGCCCAATCAATGATGGATTACATCTTCCGCCGCCTGGCACTTGATTACTTGCCATATGAAGAGCGCGCAGCATTTGGTATCTATACCGCAGCAGAGAGAGCAGCAGCCCTTGAAACCGGCGAGTATGCTCAAATTGTTGAGGCAAAGCCAGAGGTAGTTGAAGAGAAGAAGGCCAGCGCGCCAGTAGCAAAGCCTGCAAAGGCTGATACTTCGCTCCACCAGATTGGTTCTTCAACAGAGCTACTGGAGAAAATCGCTGGCGTTAAATCAGATGCTCCGCTCTGTGTTACCTGTGGAGTAAAGATGAGAGCCTCAGGTGCCTGCTATGTCTGTGAAGGTTGCGGAAATACCTCAGGATGTAGCTAGAAAAGTAATTACAGGAGAGATTGCCTCTCCTTTAATCCTTAACCCCCCAAAGAAACTTTGGGGGGTTAAATCATTTAAAGCTATTTATTTAGAGTTTAAGTGAGCAATTTCTAATCATTGCAAATCAAATCAGAATAAGGTTGCCACTATGAGCGCAGAGTCGGTTAGAAAGGCGCTAGCAGCAGCAGTTGAAGCAATTGGGGGAAGCCAGAGAGCTGGCCAGATTGCAATGGCAGAGGCAGTTGCAAATGCCCTTGAAGATCGCCACCACCTCCTTGTTCAAGCAGGAACTGGAACTGGAAAATCACTGGCTTATTTAGTGCCGGCTCTAGTTCATGGCAAACGAGTACTTGTTGCAACGGCAACCCTTGCGCTGCAGCGACAATTAATTGAGCGAGATCTTCCTAAGGTTCAAAAGGCTTTAGAGAAAGAATTGGGGAGAAGTATCTCCTTTGCTGTTTATAAAGGGGTTGGAAATTATCTCTGTCTGCAGAAGATGAATGCTGATGACTCTGGCGTTGATAGCCAGGTATTAGTTGAGATTTCATCTCTTGAATCAGATGCTCGTCGCCTCCGCCAATGGGCGAGTAGAGATGGAATCTCGGGAGATCGAGATGATGCACCTGAGGTTGATAGACGAGTCTGGCTAGCTAATTCAACATCTGGAAGAGAGTGCGTTGGAGCTGATGAATGTCGCTTTGGAGCGCAATGTTTTGCAGTGAAGGCAAAAACTAAAGCCCAGAGCGCAGATATTGTCGTTACTAATCACACCTTACTTGCAATTGAAATTGTGGACTCTCATCCGATTTTGCCAGAGCGAGATGCAGTGATTTTAGATGAGGCTCATGAGTTTATGGATCGCACTACTCAAGCAGTAACAGAGGAGCTAACTGCAGCAAGAGCTAGTAGAGCAGCAAATATGCTGCGAAAACACCTCCCAGGAAAAGCTGCTGAAGGGTTAGGTAAGGCTTGTGAGGGATTTAGCAGAGCACTTGATGAGTATGGCCAGGAGTTTCGCATTAAAAGTGGTGATGAGCGAAAGCTTCAAGAACTACCCCTGCTTCTAGCTCCATGGGTAAGAAAGATTAAAGAGGCGGCAGAGAGCGCTATTGCGCTAATTAATGCTGATTCACTAATTGTTGATCCAGATGCTTTAGCTGAGCGGGCTCGAGTAAAGGGAGCTGTCAATGAAGTAAAGACCACCGCATCTAAGATGCTAAAGATTGGCAGTAATCAAGTGCTCTGGTTTGAGCCTACTTTTTCAACTCTCTATCTTGCTCCACTTGAAGTTTCACATCTATTACGTGAGAACTTATTTACTAAAACTCCAGTTATCGCAACGAGTGCAACCTTAAGCGTTGGAAATAGTTTTGCTGCAATTGCTAAGAGTTTTGGAATTGATCCGCTAGAGGCTAGCCAAGATGAAAGTAGTGATAGCGGGGGAGATATTGATCCAGAAAATCTAGTATCACTTGATGTTGGCTCACCCTTTGATTTTGCCAGCCAAGGAGCGCTCTATCTGCCAAGAGATCTTCCAGAGCCAACAAGAGATGGGCCAAGTGCGCAGGCTCTTGTTGAGTTAGGTGAGCTAATTGATGCTGCAGGGGGAAGAACACTGGCGCTATTTTCATCATGGCGCGGAGTTGAGATGGCTGATGAACATCTAAGGCGAGTATTGGCAGAGCTTCCGATAAAGATTATTACCCAGAGGCGGGGCGATAGCGTTGGAGTATTAGTCGAAAAATTTGCGCAAGATCCAACTTCGATACTGCTTGGAACTATGAGCCTCTGGCAGGGAGTTGATGTGCCGGGGCCATCATGTATTTTGGTAGCAATTGATCGAATACCTTTTCCAAGACCAGATGATCCAGTGATGTCGGCAAGAGCTGCACAGATAGATGCATCTGGCGGCTCAGGTTTTATGCAAGTCTCACTTCCAAGGGCTGCTCTACTTCTTGCTCAAGGAACAGGAAGGCTAATTCGCTCTATCGATGATCGCGGGGTAGTGGCAATTCTTGATTCAAGAATTGTTAATAAACGCTATGGATCAGTGCTTTTAAACTCTATGCCGCCGCTATGGAGAAGTAGCGATGGGGCTGTGATTAGAGAATCTCTTAAAAGACTTGCGAGTCAATATAACTCCACAGGGCAGTGATATCCCCAAAGCCTTAAGTTTGACTAATTCTTAAAAGAGATAAAGAGGCATCATCTGCAGGATGCGAATTACTCTTCTAGCAATTTTGATTCTAATTTCTTCGATAACTACTGCTTATAGCGCTTGTGAGGGTGAGACATGTATTGATGTTAAAGCTGATCAAGAGAGCAATGAAGTAGTAATCACTGTCAAGAAAGGCAAGGCAGCAGGAGAGGCATCAACTTCGCCAAAGCCAAAGCCAACGCCAACGATAAAGCGGCCTTGGATTCCCTGGCTTCCAAAGCCAGTTGCTACAAGTAAAGCTGTGGCGCTAGGGCCAAAACCTTCACCAAAGCCAAGAGTGAAAAGAATTTCTGGATCTCAAATTAGCGATCAAGTTAAGAGCTTAATTCCTAGGGGAGAGATAATTACTCAGCCCTTAGATAACATCTTGGTAAATCAGAGCGTTAACTTTTTAACTAATACTCCCATGCACTTCACTACAGTCCTTGTGGTCCTTGGCACCCCAATAACGATTCACCTAACTCCTGAGTTCCTCTGGGAGTTTGGAGATGGCAATAGCTATCGCACCAGGCTTGCTGGAGCCCCATATCCTGCAATGCTTATTGAAAATACCTATAAAAGCTCTGGTGTGAGACGGGTTGAACTAACTACTACCTGGAGCGGTTTTTGGAGAGCAGGATCTCTTGGCGCGCCAATTGATGGAGTGATTGTGCAGAAGGTGAGAAGAGATCTAGAGATTCGACCAGCGCGGGGTATCTACAGAGGCTAGTTATCAACAATTCTTCATCTCTCTAAGAGCCTTGATCTATCAATCCCAAGATGCTTTACCTATGACCACACTAACAACGCCAAGAGATCTGCTTTCAGCAATACCATTTTTAATCGGGTTTAATCCTCAAGATTCAATAGTCTTACTGACTCTAAAAAGTGATGCCATAGCGATGGCTATCCGTATTGATTTCCCAAATGAGATATCAGCAGATGAGTTAAAGCTTCTCATCTCCCACTTATCTAGAGATAACGCTGAATCGGTTATCGCCATCTTTTATAGCCCTGAAATCGGGGAGAGCCAAAATGAGGTCATCTCAACAATTCTCTCCGCTATTACTGACTATGGCCTTAGCCTTCGAGAGGTAATAACAGTTGAGCAAGAGCGTTATCGCTCGCTAATCTGTGAAGATTTACTCTGTTGTCCAGTAGAGGGAAATAGCGTCCCTGATTTGATTGAATCCAGAATTGCTGCAGAGCAAGTAGCTGCGGGCAGGCCAATTCCCTTTAAAACTCTTGATCAATTAATTGAATCTATCTCACCAATACAAGTAGATCAGGAGTTGGTTAAATTACTTAGAAAGATAGATGAAATTGATTATGACCAAGAGCCATTGGAGCTACAGAGGCAAGGGGCTAGAGCTGTAGATGAATTTATGGCGGAGTTTAAAACCCATGGCTTAGTCAGAGATAAAGAGTTGATAGCGCTACTTTTGGTTCGCCTAAAAGATTTGCAGGTTAGAGATTACGCACTTGGAAGTGTGAGCGCTGAGAGCCTAGATCTTTACTTCACAGCTTGGCGCTGGTTGCTTCGTAGCGCCCCAGAGGGCTATATAGCCCCGGTTGCTAATTTATTTGCAGCAGTTGCCTATGAACGTGGAGATGGGGCCCTTGCCCAGAGAGCTTTAGATAGAGCAGAGGGCGATGATTCATCTTATGCGATGAGTAAATTACTTAGACAGGTCTTTAACTCTGGTTGGGCCCCCAATTCATTTGCCCAGATGCGAAGTGAGCTACACCCCAAAATTTGTAGTGAGCTTTTCTCAGGTACTATCTAGAGGTGAACATTGGCGTTCCAAAAGAGATAAAGAACCATGAGTATCGAGTCTCGCTAACCCCAGCAGGGGCTAGAGAATTTATCCGCCAGGGTCATAAAGTTTTAGTTGAGAGCTCAGCTGGCCTTGGATGCGCAATTACAGATGAAGATTATAAGAGCGTTGGAGCGACAATTCTTTCCTCAGCAGATCAAATCTGGGCTGAATCTGAATTAATCTTAAAAGTTAAAGAGCCAATTGCATCGGAATATCACCGGATGAGAGCAGGCCAAGTTCTCTTTACCTATCTTCATCTTGCAGCCTCTAAGGAGTGCGCTGAGGCGCTAATCAAAAGTGGCATTACAGCAATTGCTTATGAAACAGTTGAGTTGAATTCAACTCTTCCACTTCTTGCTCCAATGAGTGAGGTTGCAGGGCGTATGGCTCCACAAGTTGGAGCAGCAGCGCTCCAGGCAAGCGCTGGAGGGCGCGGTGTATTACTTGGCGGGGTTCCGGGAGTCAGGCCTGGAAAGGTTTTGATCCTTGGTGGAGGAACTGCAGGTCTTGCGGCAGCAACGATTGCTCTAGGTATGAGAGCTGATGTAACTGTTATTGATTTAAATCAGAGCAGACTTGCCTATATAGATCAGATATTTAATGGAGCGGTAAAGACTTTAGTTTCAAATACCCATGAGATAGAGCAAGAAGCTCTTGCATCAGATTTAATCATCGGAGCTGTTTTGATTCATGGTGCAAAGGCTCCTAAGTTAATTAGCAATGAATTGGTTTCGCAGTTGAAGAAGGGCTCAGTCTTAGTTGATATTGCAATTGATCAAGGTGGCTGCTTTGAGGATTCAAAGGCAACAACGCATGCAGATCCCACATTTAAGGTTCATGAGAGCATCTTTTACTGTGTTGCAAATATGCCAGGAGCCCTGCCCCTTACCTCCACCTATGCTCTTTCAAATGCCACCCTGCCTTACGCTCTAGCTCTTGCCAATAAGGGCTGGAAGGCGGCGCTATCTGAAAATCCTGGCCTTGCTAAGGGGCTAAATGTCCATAATGGCCAGATCACCTATAAAGCAGTGGCCGAGGCCCATGGCATGGCAAGCGTTGAGATGGACTTTTTACTCTAAGTTTTCTAAAGTCCACCCTAGGTCAAGAGTTCCAGCATTAAGCCCCGGCTGACTGGACGGCAACCCTCCACCGCGGTGGGGTGCTCCGGGTGAGGACCTGGTCGATTGCAAAGTGCATCGACAAGCGCGGGTCTGACAACTATTGCCAGGCCTTAAGCTCCTAATTTGCGAAAGGCAAGGAAAAAAAGTGAAAAAACTCTTTAAATTCATTCCCTTACTTCTCACTGCTCTAGTAATCACAGCATGTTCTTCATCAAGTGATGAAGGCGCAACAAGTGATTCAACAACATGCTCTCCAGAATCTCTTGCAACAGTTGAAGCAGGAGTTCTAACAATTGCAACAGGTGAACCTGCCTACTATCCATGGGTTATCGATGATGCCCCAGAATCAGGCGAAGGCTTTGAAGCAGCAGTTGCCTATGCTGTTGCAAGCGAGCTTGGCTATGACCAGTCTGCAGTCAAGTGGGTTCGCACCAGTTTTGATGCTGCAATTGCTCCAGGACCAAAGACATTTGATTTCAATCTTCAGCAATATTCAATAACTGATGAGCGCAAGCAAGTTGTTGATTTCTCATCTGCTTACTACAAATCAAATCAAGCAATCGTCTCCTTCAAGGGAAGCAAGATTGATGGAGTAACAACGCTACAGGGACTTGCAGATGCGGGAGCCAAGCTTGGAGCCGCTGTTTCAACTCTCTCACTTGATGTGATTGAGGGTCAACTGGGGCTATCGGCTGCGGTATTTAACGATAACGCTGCCGCTGTTACTGCCCTTAAGAATAAGCAGATTGATGGTCTAGTTGTAGATCTTCCAACTGCTTTCTATCTCTCAGCTGTTGAAGTTCCAAATGGAATCATCGTTGGACAAATTGATGGCAGCGATACTGGAGATCAAGGATTTGGTCTCTTGCTATCTAAAGATAATCCCATCACTTCATGTGTATCAGGAGCAGTTGATGCCATTACTAATAGTGGAACACTTCAAGCCATTATTGATCAATGGTTAACATCTTCTGTAGGAGCGCCAGTACTTGGATAGTTGCCAGATACGGCAAACTACTAAGCATGGCTAATGGCTAAGAAATTGGGGCGCGGCTCTAATAGAGCTGCGCCCTCTTCTTATGACTTCGGAGGTAGCTGGAGCCCAAGTGAGATAGAACTTGCAAGACGTCAAGCAAGGCGAGCGCGAAATAAAAGAAGCGCGCTAATTGCAGCCCTCTCCAGCTTCTTAGTCCTTGGAACTCTAGGTTTAGTACTAGTTACCTCACCTGGCTGGGAGACTCTTAGAAATACATTCTTTAAGTGGGCCTATGGCTTTGAGATTCTGCCCAAAATTCTTCTTGGATTTACTACCAATGCCACCCTAACTGTTATCGCAGGAACATCTGTGGCGTTAATAGGTTTAGCGATAGCACTCCTTAGGACTTCTAGATCGCCAGCATTAACCCCATTTAGGATTCTTGCCACAGTTTATGTTGATGTCTTTCGTGGTATCCCAATGCTTCTAGTAATTCTTCTAGTGGGCTTTGGAATTCCAGCCCTGCAGATAAAAGGTTTAACTAATAATGTTTTGGTTTTAGGAACTCTTGCAGTAATTATCACCTATTCGGCATATGTTGCTGAAGTTATTCGCTCGGGAATTCTTACAGTTCACCCAAGCCAGAGAGCTGCTGCTAGATCACTTGGTTTAAGTAATTTTCAGACTCTTCGCCATGTTGTTCTTCCTCAAGCGCTAAAACGAGTGACCCCACCGCTTCTCAATGATTTAGTAGCGCTAATTAAAGATACTGGCCTGGTTTCAATTTTGGGAGTTACCGATGCGGTAAGGGCTGCCCAGATTCAAACTGCAAAGACTTTCAATTACACCCCATATGTAATGGCTGCAATAGTTTTTCTCTTGGTGACAATTCCCTTAACTCGCTGGACTGATCGAATGCTTAGAAAGTCTTATGAGCGAGAAAATGCAGTGGGGCAAGCATGAGTCAGGCAGTGCTGCAGCTAGAGAAGGTTAGAAAGAGCTTTGGAAGCGAAGTAGTTCTAGAAGATATTTCTTTTAAAGTGTTAGAGCATAAAGCCACAGTCTTTATTGGAGCATCTGGCAGTGGGAAGTCAACGCTTCTTCGCTGCATTAATTTACTTGACCAGATAGATGATGGGCAGATACTCCTTGACGGGCAAGATATCTCTGCAGCTGATGTAAATCCTGATGAGGTGAGAAAGAAGTTAGGAATGGTTTTTCAATCCTTTAATCTCTTTCCTCACATGACAGTTCTTGAAAATGTGATTTTGGCTCCAACCAAGGTGCAGAAGGTGGCAAAAGAGAAAGCGATAGATGAGGCTTTGGAGCTATTAAATAAGTTTGGCTTAAGAGAGAAGGCTGATCAATATCCAGATCGGCTAAGTGGGGGTCAACAGCAGAGAGTTGCCATTATCCGCTCCCTTTCCAGGCACCCTCGACTGCTATTACTTGATGAGATAACTAGCGCCCTTGATCCAGTCTTGGTTAATGAAGTTTTGAGCACGGTTAGAGATCTAAAGAGCGAGGGAATGACAATGGTGCTCGCCACCCATGAGATGGGTTTTGCCAAACAGGTGGCCGATGAGCTCTGTTATCTGCATCAGGGAAGAATTCTGGAGTGGGGAAGTCCAAAGAAGATTTTGGAAAACCCTAAAAAGGTTGAGACAAAGGAGTTCTTGCGCCGCCTCCATCAAGCAGGCAGGCTCTAGGCGGGCTTAAGAGCTGGGCTTTCTTGCTGATTCCAAGCCAGATGTTGGGGCAAAACCAGGAATAAAGTGGTTTGGATGTGCATTTACCCCTGTGGACAATTTATAATATAGCCATAGCCGATTCCCCAAAAGGCTAGAGGCAAAAAGAAGTTCTGACAGTTCGTCAATTTAAAGCAAAGGACTAATTCGTGGCTGTATCTCGTGCGCCCAAAAACGCAGGTAAGAAAAAGAGCGTTGCTAAAAAGAGCACGAAGAGCATTGCTAAAAGTCCAGCAAAGAAAGATAAGAAGAGCGCTAAGTCAAAAGGTCCAAGACTATTTCCTACAAAGGCAGAGCTTGAAGCAATGAAGCTTGCAAGGGAAGCAAAAGCTAAGCCAGCTGAGAAGAAAGGCCCTCGCCGCTTTCCTACGAAGGCAGAGCTTGAGGCATCAAAGGCTGCAGCTGCTGGAGTTAGTAAGCCTGCAGGAAAAAAGTTAATTGAAAAAGTTGATGGCGAAGAGGTTGAGCTAGAAGAAGTTGAGCTGGAAGATCTTGAGAAGTTAGTTGCTGAAACAGGGGAAGAAGTTGTTGAAGGCGCAAATGATGTTCGAGTCGTTAATCTAAATGAGGAAGCTAAAAAAGAAGAGGGTGAGTTCACTCTTAAGGATTCTGAAGAAGATGATGCGCCGCCTCAGACTGTATTAACGGCAGGTGCTACTGCAGATCCAGTAAAAGATTATCTCAAGCAGATTGGTCGAGTAGCACTTCTAAATGCCGAACTTGAAGTTGAACTTGCAATGAGAATTGAAGCTGGATTATTTGCTGAGGCAAAAATGAATTCTGGCGAGAAGATGGAGCGTTCATTTAAGCGAGAGCTGGAATGGATTGTTGAAGATGGCAAGCGCGCTAAGAATCATCTCCTTGAAGCAAACCTTCGCCTTGTGGTCTCTCTTGCTAAGCGCTATACCGGACGAGGCATGCTATTTCTTGATCTAATTCAAGAGGGAAACCTAGGTTTAATTCGCGCAGTAGAAAAATTTGATTACACCAAGGGATATAAGTTCTCAACCTATGCAACATGGTGGATTCGCCAGGCAATTACTCGCGCTATGGCAGATCAGGCAAGAACTATTCGTATTCCAGTACATATGGTTGAAGTTATTAATAAATTAGCCCGAGTTCAGCGCCAGATGCTTCAAGATCTCGGCCGCGAACCAACTCCTGAGGAGCTTGCAAAAGAGCTTGATATGACCCCTGAGAAGGTTGTTGAGGTCCAAAAGTATGGTCGCGAGCCAATCTCTCTTCATACTCCACTCGGAGAAGAGGGAGATTCAGAGTTTGGTGATTTGATTGAGGATTCAGAGGCGATTGTTCCTGCAGATGCAGTTTCATTTACTCTCCTTCAAGAGCAGCTTCATTCGGTGCTAGATACTCTCTCAGAGCGTGAGGCCGGCGTTGTTGCGATGCGCTTTGGATTAACTGATGGCCAGCCCAAGACCCTTGATGAAATCGGAAAGGTCTATGGCGTTACCCGCGAGCGTATCCGTCAGATTGAATCTAAAACTATGTCCAAGCTTCGCCATCCATCAAGATCGCAAGTACTACGCGATTATCTAGATTAGGAGATAGTTCATGTCAGATCGTCCAAAAATTTATGTAAAGCCCAACGGTTCGATCCGCGTAAGCGGCGCCGCTGATTTCGTTGATGCAGAGGGCAATGTTCTAGAGACAAAAGAGAATTTCTCTCTCTGTCGCTGCGGACACTCTAAAGAGAAACCATTCTGTGATGGCTCACATCGAGATGCAGGATTTACCGCCGAATAACTCGCTCTGGGCAGATGGCTATAAGCAGAGCGGTAAGCAGGCAGAATTTAGTAACTCTTACGATGTAGCGATAATTGGTGGCGGTTTCTCAGGGCTATGGTCGGCCTATCACCTATTGGAGTTAGATCCTAAACTCTCGATTGTTATCTTTGAGGCAAAATCACTTGGCTATGGAGCAAGTGGAAGAAATGGTGGCTGGGTTTCATCTGATTATCCGGTCTATCGAAAAACTCTTGAAAAACGCCATGGTATTGATTCCGCCAACAATCTCTTCAAAGCGCTATTTAGCGCTATTGATGAAATTGGTCAGATAGCAGGGCAGATCGCCCCCAAGGCAAGTTTTGTTAAATCTGGAACGCTCATGTTTGCAAGAAATAAAGCGCAAGAGAAGCGATTAGAAGAGAGCGTCGATTCGGAACACACATGGAAGTCTGCAGGTGAGATAGGTGAGTTAATTAAGGTATCTAAATTGCGAGGGGGGTTATTTAATCCGCAATGCGCAACGGTTGATCCATTCCAACTTGTTTTGGGGCTGGCCAGATACTTAAGGCGCAGAGGGGTAGTAATTGCTGAAGGGGTATTTGCCACTCATACCGATCGTGGAGTCCTAGCAAATAGCTCATTAGTCAAGGCTCCAATAGTGATTAGAGCAAGTGAGGCATTTTCAGATCCTGGGCGCGAATTTATCCCGCTCTACTCACTAATGATTGCTAGCGAAGTTCTGCCAGAGGAGATTTGGGATCAGATCGGAGTTAAGAATCGCTTCACCTTTGCTGAAGGAACACATCTAGTTAATTACGCGCAGCGGACTACAGATAACCGCCTAGCAATTGGTGGGCGTGGAGCTAGCTATCCCTTTGGATCAAAGCTTATTGAAGCGAAGGAAATGACTAACTCTGTTCATCAAAGCTTGGAGAGAATGGCTAAGCGTTGGTTTCCAGTTTTAGAGAGCGTTAAATTTACTCATGCTTGGGGCGGGGCAGTGGCAATTACACGTAATTGGGAACCATATGTGCAATTTGATAAAGCAACTGGATATGGCCGCCTAGGTGGATATGCAGGAGATGGCGTGACTATGAGTTATTTAGCTAGCAAGATATTGGCAGAGTTAATTGCTGGCAGAGAGAGTGAGATAAGTAATCTTCACTTTGTTAACGACAAGATTAGAAAGTGGGAGATAGAGCCGCTTCGTTACTTGGCAGTTAACTCGCTAGTGAAATTAAGTGGAATCGCAGATAAAGAGGAGGCTAGAACTGGAAGACCCAGTCTGGTCTCAAAACTTATTTCGCCGTTGATTCTGCGCTAAGACGCTCAGTTTCATCATCGATGCGAGCAGCTGCGCTTGCTAGCCCATCTTGGTATTTTTTAGCATGATGAGCACAGAAAAGTAATTCAAATCCATTAGCCATAACCGCACGAACATAAGCCTGCGCTCCACAGCGATCACAGCGATCAAGAGCGCTAAGGGGAGATGACGTAAGCAATAGATTATCGGTCATTTCTGGCCAACCTTTCCTATACTCGTTTGGTTCTAGTGGAACATCAAACCACCTCTTGCTTATTCCCCGCAGGTCGAAATCAAAGTTTTTTCTCATAATTGATGACTTTATTCACTGAAAATCGAAATCCTCACCCCACTCGGCGCGTATTAAGAGGCTCCTTGGATCTCATAGATACCCTTGCCCATCGTGGCAGAGACTCAAAGCGCAGATCAGGTGCGCAGCGTAGAAAAGTCTTACTCAGCAAAAGATCTCTCAGTATTAGAAGGTCTTGATGCTGTTCGTAAGCGCCCAGGAATGTATATCGGTTCAACCGATGGGCGCGGCCTTATGCACTGCCTCTGGGAGATTATTGATAACGCAGTTGATGAATCCTTGGCAGGTTATTGCAAGAAGATTGAGATTAATCTAGAA
>JAURJF010000089.1 GCA_030832365.1 Candidatus Nanopelagicales bacterium | reverse complement strand
ATGATTAAGCATGCAGCTCAAATAAAAAAGCCTTTACTTGGAGTCTGCCTAGGACATCAAGGAATTGGAGTTGCATATGGGGCAACTGTTAATAGAGCACCAGAGCTACTTCATGGAAAGACATCGGTAATTACACATAACAACTCAGGAGTTTTAAAAGATATCCCTAATAACTTTACCGCTACTCGCTATCACTCACTTGCGATAGATGAGGAGAGCTTGCCAGAGGAAATTGAAATAACTGCAAGAAGTGAGAGTGGTTTAGTAATGGCTATTAGACATAAAACACTTCCCATACATGGAGTGCAATTTCATCCTGAATCAGTTCTTACCGAACACGGCTATCAGATGTTAGGTAATTGGTTAGTTGAGTGCGGCGATAGTGGAGCAAGAAAAAGATCTGAGGGCCTGTCTCCAGTTGTTGCTCGTTAGCCTTGAGTCTTATTAATAGTAATTGTTACAGAAGAGCCAATTAGTTTTACCTCACCAGCACTTGGCGCTTGCGCTAGCACACTTCCAATCACTTGATTTACATCATATGCCTCAACAATTTTTACTAGGAAACCTGCTTGGGTAAGAATTGTTCTAGCCTCAATTTCATTTAGGCCTACTAAAGATGGCACAGAGATATTTCCGCTAGCAATCTCTAGAACCACCCCAGTGCCTGCTTCAACAGTGCTTCCTGGCTCTGGAGTAATTTTCAAAACAATTCCAGGCTCTTGCTCTGAATCAATAGCGATAGTTCTACTAACTCTTAAACCTGCAGCAGTTAGGGCTGCTCTAACCTCTTCAAGAGGTTTGCCTAATAAGCCAGTAGGAACAATCGCATCTCCTGGCCCATCAGAGATTGTCAGCGTCACAGCTGATCCATCAGAAACACGGATTGTGGCAAGTGGTAGTTGGCTAGAGACTCGATCTCTTGGAATTCTAGGATCTGGCGCTCTTTGAATAGTAATAGTTAGTCCTGCTAATTCTTGCCGTGCTTGCGCCTCTGTTAAACCAACAACATTAGGCAGAACCCTTGTAACTGAGCTCTGGTTTGGATTAAAGATGAAATAACTAACGCCGCCAACAAGAAGTACTAAAGCTATAGATAGCGCTGCGACTTTACTTCGCGCCTTTTCTTTTCTCATTTGTTTTGGAATCTGAGTGGTGATTCCCTCGCCTTTAACTAACTTCCTCAAATCTTTTAGCATTGCATTTGCGCTTTGATATCTCTCGTTTGCATCTTTAGCAAGAGCAATACTAAAAAAGGCATTTAAGGCGGGGTCAAGACTTTCTTGAATTTCAGTAATTGGGATGAGAGGAGCTGAGACATGTTGATAAGCAATAGCAACTGGGGTATCACCAGTAAAGGGAGGCCTTCCTGCTAATAGTTCATAGAGCAAACATCCAACAGAGTAGAGATCACTTCTAGCATCTGCTTGAGTTCCAGTGGCTTGTTCTGGCGAGAGATATTGCGCTGTTCCAATTATGTTCCAAGTACTAGTCATGGTAGCTCCGGTATCGGCTAGAGCCCTTGCGATACCAAAATCCATCACCTTCACATCGCTGTTATCTGTGATCATGATATTTCCTGGCTTTATATCGCGATGAATAATTCCATTCTTATGGGAATATTGCAGGGCAATTAAAATACCTTCAGTTATTTCAACAGCTCGATTTAGCGCAAAACGCTCACCTTTATTCACTATCTCCCGCAGCGTTTTTCCCTCTACATACTCCATAACAATGTATGGCATAGCCCCACTAGGGCTATCTTCTTTACCTGAGTCATAAACAGAGACAATGCCTGGATGATTTAGGGCAGCAACAGATAAGGCTTCTTTGTTAAACCGGGTAACAAATGATGGGTCTCTTGCTAAATCACTTCTTAATATCTTGATAGCAACTTGGCGATTGAGTCTTACATCTTGAGCTAGATAGACATCAGCCATCCCGCCAGTGCCAATCATTGCTCCTAATTCATAACGCTCACCTAATATTTTTTTCATAGCGCAGCGCCAAAGCCCTGAGTTTTAATATTGGCCTTACTCTCTCCAACTTCGGCCACTATCACCGTGACATTATCAGGGGCTCCAGCCTTATAAGTAAGGTCAATTAATGAATTCACAGCACTTGTTAAGTCTTGTTGCATCGCTTTAGCAATCTGCGCTTCATCTAGAACAGCGGTTAGTCCATCGCTACAAAGTAGGTATCTATCGCCTTTTAATACTGGATAGGCAAGAAGAACTGGTGAGAGATTTTCTTTACCCATTAGCGCTTGGGTTAGAAAAGATCTCTGTGGATGATCTGCAATCTCATCTGGGCTAAGTCTTCCTTGATCTATTAACTCTTGAACCACGGTGTGATCATGGCTTAACTGCTCAATTTTCTTGCCACGCAAACGATAAGCCCTTGAATCTCCGAGGTGTAGTAAGAGTAGGTTGCTATCAAATAAGGCTACTGAGGTAAGAGTTGTGCCCATTCCTACTAACTCAGGGCGCACAGCTCCAATTTCAGCAATTGCTCTATCCATACTTTCAATAGATGAGCTAAGAAGATCTTCCCTGGATTCATTATCTAACTCTGGGTTTTCAAGAGTTGGTAGAAGTTGGATTAATTTTTCAATTACAGTCTTTGATGCAATCTCGCCACCAACATAACCACCCATGCCATCTGCTACTGCAAGAAGTGATTGCGAGACTAAAGCTGAATCTTCATTGCCTTGGCGTTGCAGGCCAATTTCAGATCGCCAGGCAATGTCAGAGAAGTTCAGTTTTGCCACCATAATATTGCCAAGCCTAACGCGCAAATCGCTATTGATAAAAGCGTATGCACCCAAGATGGCCCTACGAGTATCCTTGCGCAGTGAGAAGATACGCATATCTAGGGCCAGCTGGAACTTTTACAGAAGAAGCTCTACGCACTATCGCAGAGCCAAGCGATGAATTACACCCTTATGCCAAT
>JAURJF010000088.1 GCA_030832365.1 Candidatus Nanopelagicales bacterium | reverse complement strand
TGATGCTATGGGTTGCGCCCTCTGCATTTAACGGTTCAACAATTCGAAGCGCCTCTTCAATGGCATATTCATCTAAGTCATTTAGAACTGCATCAACGCTAGCTCTATCAAGAAGTCCATCAACCATTTTCTTCTCAGCCCAAGAATCTGGAACTTGCTTGACACAGATCGCTATCTTCATAGGCATTATGTTACTGGGCAGTAACCTTGCCCTCCACTCCAATCAACCAAGGTCGGGGTGGCATAGATGCCTTAAGGAGAGTGCTTGAATAGCAAAGTGAAGCCGGCCAATCCCCACATTCTCGGTAGCCAAGTTAGAGAAAGTGGAACTGACTTTGCCATCTGGGCTGGATATGAGGCAGGCCGAGTAGAGCTCTGCCTTTTTGACCAAGTCGATGGAATTTTCAAGGAGAGACACTTTGAATTAACCCATAGAGATGGAGCTATCTGGCATGGCCATATAGAAGGTGTGGGAGTTGGGCAGAGGTATGGATATCGAATCCATGGCCCTTGGAAGCCAGATGAGGGCGCGAGATTTAATCCAGCAAAACTTCTCATTGATCCCTACGCACATCTTCTAGAGGGCGAAGTTACCTATAGCCCAGAGATTTATAGCCACCGCGCTTTGGCAAGTGATGGCTCTGGCGATATCAATGAAATAGATGATCGAAACTCTGCCGGCTTTATCCCCTTCTCTGTAGTAACTGCAAACGCCCCAAGAATTCTCAATCGCCCAAACACTTCTTGGAAAAGAACTCTCATCTATGAAGCCCATGTAAAAGGATTAACAGCTAAGAATGATGAGATTCCAGAGGCAGAGCGTGGAAGCTATAAAGCGCTCTCTCATCCATCAACAATTAATTATCTAAAAAATCTTGGCATAACTGCTCTCGAGCTTCTTCCTATCCATCACTTCACAACTGAGGTAGCAGTTGCAGCAAGAGGGCGAGTAAATCACTGGGGCTATAACCCAATTGCATTTTCAGCTCCTCACCGGGGCTATGCAGCAACAGATGATCCGATTGGCGAACTACAAGCAAGCGTTGATGCGCTTCACTTAGCAGGCATTGAGGTAATTCTTGATGTCGTTTATAACCATAGCGCTGAAGAGGGATTGGCAGGGCCTACCTATAGCTTTAAAGGAATTGATAATCGCTACTTTTATCGCCATAGAGATCAATCTCAATACGAAGACTTAACTGGCTGTGGCAATACTCTAGATAGCAGAAATCCCTTTGTCACCCAGATGATCATTGATTCACTTAAATGGTGGTCACAGATAATTGGCGTTGATGGATTTAGATTTGATCTAACAAGTGCTATCTGGGGCCAGAGCGGCAGCGATCTAATTGCAGCGATATTAGATGACCCGATTTTACGTCAGCGAAAATTGATTGCAGAGCCCTGGGATGTAACTCAATACCAACTAGGGGCTTTTCCGCGCCCCTTTAGAGAGTGGAATGATGCCTATAGAGATGGCCTTAGGCAGTTCTGGCTGGCTGATAACGCAAATAACTCATCTTCTGGGGTTTCAAATCTTGCAAAGAGAATTGCAGGTTCTGATGACATCTTCTCATCTCGCGGGCCAACTTCATCAATTAATTTCATCACCGCACACGATGGTTTCACGCTAAATGATCTAACCTCTTTTTCTCGGAAAAATAATGAAGTAAATGGCGAAGATAATCGCGATGGTAGTAATGAGAATAGATCTTGGAATCTAGGAGTTGAGGGAGCTAATAGTGATCTAGAAATCATTGCGAAGAGAGCTCAATTGCAGAGATCAATTCTGGCAACTCTCCTGCTTTCATCTGGAGTTCCGATGATTGCTATGGGTGATGAGATTTCAAGAACTCAACATGGTTGCAATAATGCATACTCTCTCTCGCCAAATCATCCAATAGATAGCGATGAGAATCTCTATGGCGCATGGGCCCTTGATTGGAAGCTAAATGAGCTGCAAGGCGCTGCTTTGGAATCCTTAGCAACGCTAAGCCAAATTCGCTCCAATTATCTAATTGATGCAACCGAGGAGTTCTTCACTGGAGATCTTGATCAGGTAAGCCTTAGAAAAGATATTGCCTGGTTTCAAAGCGATGGAAGTGAGATGGTTGAGCAAGGATGGCTCGATCTCCAGCATCGCTATCTTGGCTTTGCTATCGATGCAAGAGATGCTCAAGGTTTATTTGTAGCCATTAATGGCGGTGTTAGCAACTTAATCTTCAAGCTACCTGGCTCTAGTTGGGGTAATTCCTATCGAACTATCTTTGATACTAGTGAGAGCCTCTCTGACTTTGCTCCAGTAATAAAAAAGCCTGATGATACTTTTTCAATTAAAGCTTTAACCCTACAAATCTGGTTGATCAATCGGAGTTAATCGACTTTAAAAACTACCGAAACCGTTGAGGTAATAGTTTTATCAATCGTTTGAGTGTCATAAAAACCACCAGATGAGGTATCAACTGAGTCAGGTGATGTAACTTGGAAAGGCCCAGATCTAACGCTCATTACCGCTCCAACGCTGCCCCCAGTTGCTTCAACAATTGCCTCAGCGCGTATCTTGGCATCGGCTATCGCCTCTTTGAGTAGCTCTGGGCGGAGCTCGCTTAACTTAGAGACATAAAACTGTGGTCCATAGTTGGTCACGCTAATTCCACTTTGGAGCAGCGATCCAATCTGATTACTTAACTTTGAAATCAATTCAACATCATCACTTCTAACAGTTATTGACCTTGATGCGCGATAGTTAAGAATTCGTCCGGTGCTATTTCCATTTGAGTACTCCTCTTGCGGATATGCAGAGACAGAACCTAACTCAATTGCGCCACTTACAACTCCCCCATTAGTTAAATACTCTGTGACAGCAAGAGTTGTAGCCTCAACTTTTCTCACCGATTCAGAGATTGTTGGAGCGACCTGCTCAGCATTTAAAGTCCAGACCGCTCGATCTGCCTTAGCATCAACGCGCGCAGATCCAGTAACAGTAATTCCCTCACTACTTCTTG
>JAURJF010000087.1 GCA_030832365.1 Candidatus Nanopelagicales bacterium | reverse complement strand
CACTTCTTGGCTCATCTGAGACATAGATAAATTGCGCTCTCTTCTCCCCTGGAATTAAAAGCGGCATGCCAATTGCAGATCTTCCAAGATTTATTCGGTGCCAAGATTTAACTCTCTCTTTTGAAACTATCCCAATGCCATACATAGCTTGGTTTGGAATCACTGAGTCTTGGGTGTAAATCAATTCATTTTCTACTGCGCTCCATTTCTCACCCGGAGTTCCAATTAACGATGGAGCAAAGGCCCAATACTTTGCGCCAAGTAGTTTGGCAATATGACTTACCTGATTAACTCCAGATGATCTATCTTGATTGAGATCAACTTCTTGAAGAGTGATTACATCGCTATTAACTTCTTGAAGAATCTGACTAACCGCGCTTTGAAGCGTTGCCCCAGAATTTGGCGGAATCGCCATGCCATGAAGGGTGTTCCAGCAGGTCAGGCTAAAGCCCTGGGTAGATGCCATGAAGGCAGGCTAGTAGGGTCGCCCCGTGCTGCTAAACCTCCCACTCTCGCGCTCAAAGCTAGATCGAGCGGCCCATCTGCGAAGCGATTCTGCAGCTCTAGATGAACTCTTTTCCAAGGCAAAGATAATTTCTATGGTCGCTGATCGCTTTGAATGTAGCAAGAGCGGGCTGACTTTTATCTCACCTGAATTAGCCCGCGGTGAGCGATATTTTCTAGGGCTTTCAAGTGATGGCCAGGCCTACTTTGTCGCGCATCAGGTGAGTGATCAAAAAGAATTTGGAGAGAACTTTCAATCTTTAAGAACGCTAGGTGCTCACCTAAATGATCTAGAAATTGGCGCTGCGGTTCATAGCCTTGCCTTATCGCAGTGGCATCAGAGTCATATGAGATGTTCTAAATGCGGCGAGGATACTAAATCAATTCTTGGCGGCTCTGTTAGAAAGTGCTTGGTATGTAGCGCTGAGCATCATCCAAGAACTGATCCTGCAATTATTGTTTTAGTCAAAGATAGTAAAGATCGAATTTTACTTGGACGACAGAGAGTCTGGCCTGAGAAGCGCTTCTCAACTTTTGCAGGTTTTGTTGAACCAGGTGAATCATTTGAAAGCTCTGTTATCAGAGAAGTTGCTGAGGAGTGCGGCGGGATAGTTACTGATATGAATTATCTTGGCTCACAGCCATGGCCCTTTCCGGCATCAGTGATGATTGCTTATGAAGCTAATATCTCAAACCCTGACTCAGTTGTTGCAGATGGGCAAGAGATTGAAGAGATAGTTTGGCTAACTCGAGAAGAGTTAAAATCAAAATGTGAAAGCGGCGAGCTACTACTTCCGCCAATTATTTCAGTTGCTCGAGCGATGATTAATGCTTGGTATGGCCCAACAGCAGAGAGTGAATTGTCAGGTCAGTCGTGGCGCAATTAGCTGATGAGATTCTTTCATCCCTTGATCCCCAGCAGCGAAGTGTTGCAACTTCCTTAAAGGGGCCAGTATGTGTAATTGCTGGAGCGGGAACTGGAAAAACTAGAGCGATAACTCATCGCCTGGCATATGGCGTTGATATTGGAGTTATTGATCCAAAGCGAGTACTCGCCCTTACCTTCACTGCAAGGGCAGCGGGTGAGATGAGAACCAGGCTTAGATCACTGGGAGTTGCAAGTATTGCTGCAAGGACCTTTCATGCTGCAGCCTTAAAGCAGCTAATTTACTTCTGGCCTGAGACGCTAGGGGGGCGTTTTCCCTCGCTATTAACTAGTAAAACTGGTTTCTTAAGTGAAGCGATGAAGCGGGCAAATATTTCAAGTAGTAAGAAGAGCTCGCTACTTAGAGAGTTAGCAGGAGAGATTGAATGGGCAAAAGTCTTAGCCCTGGCCCCCGATCAATACTTGCAAGGACTCAGCGATTACTCCAGAGTCTTAAGCCCAAGTAGCAAGATAAGCGCTGAGCAGGTGGCAAAAGTATATGAAGCATATGAATCGCTAAAGAAACAAGAGCGTGCAATTGATTTTGAAGATGTCTTACTACTAACAGTTGGAATGATTGAGGAAGAACGAGAAGTTAGGGAGAGAGTAAGAGATCAATATAGATACTTCACAGTTGATGAGTATCAAGATGTTTCACCGCTGCAACAACGGCTATTAGATCTCTGGCTAGGAAAAAGAGATGATATCTGCGTTGTAGGAGATCCAGCTCAGACGATTTACTCATTTGCTGGCGCAAGCCCAGCCTTTCTACTCAACTTCACTAATAAATATCCAAACGCTGAGGTAATTAGGTTAAGCGCTGGATATCGCTCAACTCCTGAAATTATTAATACTGCAAATACCATCTTGCGAAGCGCCAATCTTGGCCATGAGTTAGATGCGATAAATAGCCATGGGGATAAGCCAATGGCTAAGGGCTATAAATCACAGAGCGATGAAGCGCAGGCGCTAGTTTCGCTAATTAAAGAAGATATCGCAGGCGGCCTTGCAACAAATGAGATAGCAATTCTTACTAGAACTAATAGCCAATTAGAGGTGTTAGAGAGCGCTCTTGATGCTGCTGGAATAGAGAATCAAATTAGAAATTCAGAGCGCTTCTTTAATAGGCCGCAGGTTAGAGAGATAATTGGAGCGATAAGGAGCGCCTCAGTTCTATCAGAATCTGATTGGCTATCTGACTTGCGAGATTGTCTAAAACCATTTGGGCAGAGTGAATATGTGCGCTCATTTATGCAATTAGCGGGAGAGCTTGAGGCAGAGGGGCTTACCTCTCTTAGGGCATTTCTTAGGGAACTTGAAGAGCGCTCAGAGACTAATAACCCTCCGATCCTTCCTGGAGTTGCTCTTGCAACGCTACATGCTGCAAAGGGCCTGGAGTGGCGCAAGGTTTATCTAGCTGGGGTTAGCGCTGAGGTTCTCCCTTGGCAGGCTAGCTCAATTGATGAAGAGAGACGTTTGTTTTATGTGGGGGTAACTAGAGCGCAGCAGAGCCTGGCTCTTACCTACTACGGAGTAGCAAGCCCATTTTTAGCAGAGGCTGGGTTAATAAATTAATTAGTTTGCATCAATTGCTAGCGATGCATTACTCTTCGCAAACTATGACAGCAGCAAGAAGTACTTCACTAACGATGAGCGCAAATCGCACACATCGTCACTGGAGCATGCCTGCATTTGGTTACAAGTATTTTGCAACCAAGTCAACCAAGGCCGATGGATTCGGCACCTGGAGCGCTATCGGCTAAGACCGATTAAGCAAAGCCCAGGGGCCTAGAATCCAAAAGGATTCGGGCCCCTTTTTCTTTATCCAG
>JAURJF010000086.1 GCA_030832365.1 Candidatus Nanopelagicales bacterium | reverse complement strand
AATTATGACCTTCCCATGACATAAATGCCACAAGTAGGTTCTTACCCAAAGCCATCTCGCCAAGTTCAGTGCTTGGACCATCAGCAATAGCTTGGCCGGCAGCAATCTTCTGTCCTTGGCTAACAATTACTCGCATATTGCGAGAAGTTCCTTGATTGGAGCGGATGAACTTATCGACGTTATAAGTATCTTCCTCGCCATCATCGGTTGTAATAACGATTAGATCTGAGGCAACCTCGCTTACTACTCCGCCTCTAATAGCAAGAAGTACATCGCCAGCATCAACTGCTGCGCGATACTCCATACCGGTTCCAACAAGAGGTGATTCTGCGCGAAGTAGTGGCACTGCCTGACGCATCATATTTGCACCCATAAGAGCGCGGTTAGCATCATCATGCTCAAGGAATGGAATCATCGCAGTTGCAACAGAGACCATCTGGCGAGGAGAGACATCCATGTAATCAACTTCTTCAGCTGGGATGTATTCAACTTCTCCGCCGCGGCGACGAACTAAAACTCTCGCTTCAGCAAAGTGGCTATCCTCAGTAAGAGGAGCATTTGCTTGAGCAATAATGTGTTCATCTTCTTCATCTGCAGTTAGGTAATCAACTGCATCTGTAACTTTGCCCTTAGTAACTTTGCGATATGGCGTCTCAACGAAACCAAATGGCGTGATTCGAGCATAAGTTGCAAGAGAGCCAATAAGACCAATGTTTGGACCCTCCGGTGTTTCAATTGGACACATGCGGCCGTAGTGAGATGGATGAACATCTCTTACTTCAAAGCCAGCTCTATCTCTTGAAAGTCCGCCGGGTCCAAGCGCTGATAAACGACGCTTATGAGTAAGACCTGAGATTGGATTTGTCTGATCCATAAACTGTGAGAGCTGAGATGTTCCAAAGAACTCTTTGATAGATGCAGTAATTGGACGAATATTGATAAGTGTCTGAGGAGTAATCGCCTCAACATCTTGGGTAGTCATGCGCTCACGCACTACGCGCTCCATACGAGAGAGACCAACTCGAACCTGGTTTTGAATTAGCTCGCCAACAGTTCTAAGGCGGCGATTTCCAAAGTGGTCGATATCATCAATCTCAACACGAACCTGCTTACCTAAATCAATAAGAGTCTCGCCTTTATGAAGGGCTGCGATATAGCGAATCGCTCCGACGATATCGTCGATAGCAAGAAGTGATTTTCCAAGATCAAGATCTAGGCCAAGCTTCTTATTAACCTTAAAACGCCCTACTTTTGCTAGGTCATAGCGCTTAGGGTTGAAATATAGGTTTTCAATAAGGGTCTGTGCAGCTTCCTTAGTTGGCGGCTCACCTGGACGCATCTTGCGATAGATATCAAGCAGAGCTTCATCTTGAGTTGAAACGTTATCTTTAGCAAGAGTCTCTTTGATTGATGGATACTCGCCAAACTCAGCAAGGATCTGATCATTGCTCCAGCCAAGTGCTTTAAGAAAGATAGTAACTGATTGCTTACGCTTTCTATCAATACGTACTGCAACAAAGTCTTTCTTATCGATTTCAAACTCTAACCATGCTCCGCGGCTAGGAATAATCTTTGCTGTGAAAATATCTTTATCAGATGCCTTCTCAACTGTTCTTTCAAAATAAACTCCAGGAGATCTAACAAGCTGTGAAACAACTACGCGCTCTGTTCCATTGATAACAAATGTTCCACGAGGGGTCATTAGCGGGAAGTCGCCCATAAAAACAGTCTGGGATTTAATTTCACCAGTTACATTGTTAGTAAATTCTGCAGTAAGAAATAGTGGAGCGGCATAGGTAATGTCGCGCTCTTTGCACTCTGCAATTGTGTATTTGGAAGGTTCAAAGCGATGATCACGGAAGGAGAGTGACATCGAGCCTTGGAAATCTTCAATTGGTGAAATCTCTTCAAATATTTCTTCAAGTCCAGAGGTCTTAGGAATTTCTCCTCGATCTGGTCTTTCATTCTTTCCAAGTCTCGCGCGCCAGGCATCATTGCCAAGTAACCAATCAAAGCTCTCAATTTGCAGAGCTAGTAGATTTGGAACTTCTTGTGGTTCGCGGATCTTGGCGAAAGAGATGCGGTTAGGAGCTGTTGATTTCGTTTTCGCGGCCAAGAGTTTTCCTTCCAAAGTTAGTCACTACTTCTTTAAGTTTCTGATAACTCTTAAATCTGTTCTTGTTCGCACAGCAAACGTAAGGCCTCAGCCGCTATATGCCTGACCTGGAATTTTTGAGCGAGGGGGCAGGATATCCCCTGCGACACGCCGCTGTCTAATTCAATGGCTTATATCAAGGGCGGAGGCAAATAGCACCTAACTAAATTTAGTGCTAAATTTACCCCTAATTAATGGAGGGTAGGCAGATGGAGAAAATCTTAAGTAAGCGCGCTGTGGCAATATCTGAGTTCAAAAGAGCGCCAAATGAAATTGTTGCAGAGGCTAATGGTGAGCCCCTAGCTGTTCTAACTAATAACAAACCAAGCTTTTATGTCATCTCCCCTTCAGCCTATGAAGAACTTCTCGAGCAGCTCTGGGAGCTTGAAATTACTCCACTTCTTGCCAAGCGTTTATCTGATCTCAAATCAGGTAAGAGCAAATCTATTGAGATCACTCTGGCAGACCTAGTCAGATAAATAGATAAAATAAAAAAGCCCCGCCAAAATGACGGGGCCTTCTTAATTTCTAAGCTGAACTTACTTGATGCTGACCTTTGCGCCAGCTGCCTCAAGGGCGGCCTTTGCCTTATCAGCTGTTGCCTTATCAGCCTTCTCAAGCACGGTGGCTGGAGCTGAATCGACTAGATCCTTTGCTTCCTTTAGACCGAGGCTTGAGTTAAGGGCGCGAACTTCCTTAATCACCGCGATCTTCTGTGAGCCGGCTTCTTCAATTACTACTGTGAATTCATCTTGAGCTGCTGCAGCTTCTCCGCCGCCGCCTGCCCCGCCTGCTGCTGCAACAGCAACTGGCGCTGCGGCAGTAACATCGAATTCAGTCTCAAATGCCTTTACGAAATCTGAGAGCTCAACAAGAGTCATCTCTTTGAATTGAGCTAATAGGTCTGTGCTACTTAGTTTTGCCATTTTCGTGTTTCCTTTTCTTTAAGCGTTCTCTGTTGGTTCTACTGGCGCAGAAGTCTCTGGTGCTGCCTGGGCAACAACTTCCTCGTTTGTTGCTTCAACAACTGGCGCTGCTTCGGCTACAACCTCTTGAGTTGTTGCCTCTGCAACTGGTGCTGCTTCTGCAGCGGGGGCAGCCTGCTCTGGCGCAGCAGGTGCTCCAGATTCAGCTTCTCTCTTAATACGCAGCGCATCAAATGCTCTAGCGGCTTTTGCCATAGATGCCTTCATAGCGCCAGCAAGC
>JAURJF010000085.1 GCA_030832365.1 Candidatus Nanopelagicales bacterium | reverse complement strand
GAGATTGTCTCTTGCCCTTCATGTGGTCGCGCACAAGTAGATGTATATACCTTGGCTGAAAAAGTCCAAGCTGGACTTGAAGGAATGACAGTTCCACTTCGCGTTGCGGTTATGGGATGCGTTGTTAATGGACCAGGGGAGGCGCGAGAGGCAGATCTTGGCGTTGCATCAGGTAATGGCAAAGGTCAGATATTTGTTAAGGGAGTAGTAATCAAAACAGTTCCTGAGGCGCAGATTGTTGAAACTTTGATTGAAGAGGCGATGCGCCTTGCAGAGGAGATGGAAGCTGCTGGTGTCGCATCGGGAGAACCAACAGTAAACGTAAAGTAATTCGCTAGGCTAAGCGCTATGTTAAAGATGTCATCTCTCTTTCTGCGCACCCTTAGAGATGACCCATCAGATGCCTCAGTTGCTAGCCATAAACTCCTAGTTAGAGCTGGATATATCCGCCCAATTGCTGCAGGAATATTCTCTTGGCTGCCACTAGGGGTAATTGCTCTTAGAAATGTTGAGAGAGTAATAAGAGATGAGATGGATAAGGCGGGCTTTCAAGAAGTTCACTTTCCTGCTCTTCTTCCTAAAGATCCGTATGAGAAAAGTAATCGTTGGGAAGAGTATGGACCAGCTTTATTTAGGCTCCAGGATCGAAAAGGTAGCGATTATCTACTAGGTCCAACCCATGAAGAGATGTTTACTTTAATGGTTAAGAGCGAGTACTCCTCCTATAAAGATCTTCCACTCTCTATCTATCAAATCCAGACTAAATATCGCGATGAAGCTCGTCCTAGAAGTGGAATTATTCGGGGACGTGAATTTATTATGAAGGATTCCTACTCATTTGATTTAGATGATGCCGGCCTTGAAGCTTCATATCAGAAGCATCGCGCTGCCTATGTCACAACTTTTAATCGCCTTGGACTTAAATTTAATATTGTCTCTGCAGTATCTGGGGCTATGGGCGGCTCAAAATCTGAAGAGTTCTTAGCGCCCTCACCAACGGGTGAGGATACTTATGTGCTCTGTCCTAAATGTGGTTATGCAGCAAATGTTGAGGCGATGGTTAGTAAGGTTAGTAAGGTGAGTAAGCAAGAGATAGCAAAAGCGCCAGAGATGGAGCTACTTGATACTCCAGATACACCAACTATTGAGAGCTTAGTTGCAGTTATGAATCAGAAGTATCAGGCAAATGTGAGCGCATCAGATACTTTAAAGAACATCTTACTTGTGGCAGATGGGCAGGTAGTTTCAATACTAATTCCAGGTGATCGCCAACTTGATCTAAAGCGGGTTGAAGCAAATCTAGCTGGAGTTAAAGAGCTCCGTTTATTTGAAGATGGAGATTTTGCAAAAAATCCTGGCCTAGTAAAAGGATATGTTGGCCCGCAAGATGCTAAGAAATTAGGAATTAAGCTCTATGCCGATCCATCTATTGTTATCGGGTCACACTGGATAACTGGTGCAAACATAAAGAATAAACATATGCGCTATGTCACCCATGGTCGCGACTTTAACGTTGATGGATTTATTGAAGCAGTTGAGATTAATCAAGGCGATCCTTGTCCAAGCTGTGATAGCCCAATAATTATTGATCGAGCTATTGAAATTGGCCATATCTTCCAATTGGGTCGAAAGTATGCCCAAGCACTTGATTTAACTGTTCTTGATAGCCAAGGAAAATCACAGGTTGTAACTATGGGCTCATATGGCATCGGAGTAACTAGGGCTCTAGCTGCAATTGCTGAGCAGAGCCATGATGAGATCGGCATTATCTGGCCAGATGAGATTGCTCCAGCAAAAGTTCATCTCGTGGCAACTGGCAGAGAAGATGAGCCATTTATTCAAGCGGAGAGAATTGGAAAAGAGTTAGAGGCAAAAGGCATTAGCGTGATGATCGATGATAGACGCGAGGCTAGCCCTGGAGTTAAATTTAAAGATGCAGAGCTAATTGGCAATCCTTATATTTTGATCTTTGGTAAGAGTTTGGCCCAGGGTCAAGTTGAATTCCGCATTCGTCGAAGTGGTGAGAAGTCTGAGATTGCACTTGGTGAGATCACATCTCACTTAGTTAAATTGCTGGGTTGATTTACTAGCTTCTCGTGGAAATCTCAATTGAAGTAGTTCTATTTCTAATTCTTGCAGCAACCTTTGCAGGTCTTGTTGATTCACTAGCTGGGGGAGGGGGGCTAATTCAACTACCAGCTCTTCTAGTTTCACTTCCTGATACCTCACCATCAGTAATTCTTGGAACCAATAAAGTTCCCTCATTTCTTGGCACCTTAGGGGCTACTGCCTCTTACCTAAGAAAGATAAAGCCAGATTTTAAGTTGGCAGCGGTGATGGGCCTTCCTGCATTTATTGGTTCAGCTATGGGTGCAAGTGTGGCAACAAAGATTCCAAGAGATGCTTTTAGACCAATAATTTTATTTCTTCTAATTAGCGTTGCAATTTACACCTATCTAAGAAAAGAGTTGGGTCAGGTAACTTCTGCAAAATTTGTAGGAAGAAATCGATTTATAATTGGCGCAGCAGTTGGCGCTTCAATTGGGTTTTATGATGGAATTTTTGGTCCTGGAACCGGATCTTTTCTCATGCTTGCGTTAGTTGCCGTTCTTGGCTTTGCATTCCTTGAAGCATCAGTGACTGCAAAGCTTGTGAATCTTGCTACAAACCTTGGAGCGATTTTAGTTTTTGGCTTTAACTCCCAAATCATCTGGGCGCTGGGATTGACGATGGCGGCAGGAAATGTCCTTGGGGGTTTTATTGGAGCAAAAGTTGGCATAAGAGGTGGCTCAGTTTTGATTCGTAGGGCATTTCTAGTCGTCACTACCGCCCTGATCATCCGCCTTATCTATGACACCTTCCTTAGAGGTTGAAATCTGGGCTAGACTTAGACCCACAACTTAACAACAACTAAATAAGTAGGAAGAAATTAAAATGGCTTTGGTAGATAACTTAAACGAGCTTCTTGCTCCAGTAATTAATGCATCTGGTCTCTTGCTTGAAGAGATAAAAGTAATCCCAGTAGGACGCTCTCGAATCATCTCAGTAATAGTTGATCACGAGGAGAGAAATCTAAATCTTGATGAGGTCGCTGCAAGTTCAAGAGCGATATCTGAAATTCTAGAAAACTATAGCCAGCTCGGTGATAATCCATTTACCCTTGAAGTCACATCTCCTGGCGTTGATCGCCCCCTAGTTAAGGCCCATCAATGGAAGAAAAATCTTGGTCGGCTAATTTCTATCGTGAAAGTCGATGGAGAAAAGCTAGTGGGCCGCCTTAAGAGCCTTGATTTAGATTCAGCTTTACTTGAGGTTAAAAGTGGAGAGGTAAGTATTTTACTTAGCGAAATCAAGCGAGCCACTGTTGAGATTGAATTTAATCGCAAAGATAGTGATA
>JAURJF010000084.1 GCA_030832365.1 Candidatus Nanopelagicales bacterium | reverse complement strand
ATGCTCTGGTTTATTGTTATTGCTGCCAATTTAACTATGGGTATTGCCTGGCATAGATTCCTAGCGCCATTTAATATCTTCTTTAAGCGCGAGGTTTCAGAAAATCCAACGCTAGGCGCTCTTCCTGAGATGATTTCAAATGGAAAAGTAATTGACTTTGAAAACCCTAAAGATGATGATCTCTTTGGTATTAGCGATGCTGCCTCCATCTCCTGGAAAGGTCTATTGGATATGGCTAGCTGCACTGAGTGCGGCAGATGTCAATCACAATGCCCCACATGGCATACCGATAAACCTTTATCGCCTAAGTTATTAATAATGGCTCTTAGAGATCATGCCCTTGCAAATATTCCTAAAGAAGGTCCGATTGTGGGCGAAACTATTTCACCTGATGTGCTCTGGTCCTGCACAACTTGCGGCGCCTGCGTTAATGAATGCCCGGTTGATATCGAACACATTGATCACATAGTAAATATGAGACGCTTTCAAGTATTAGTTGAATCAGAGTTTCCAACAGAGCTTGGTGGAACATTTAGGAATCTTGAAAAAGCTGGAAATCCCTGGGGCGCTAATAGGGCTGATAGAAATGCCTGGATAACAGAGTGTGATTTTCCAGTTGAGGTAATTACTGGCGCTCTTCCAGATGAAGTGGAATATCTCTTCTGGGTTGGATGTGCTGGAGCATATGAAGAGAGAGCAAAGAAAACTACAAAGGCTGTTGCAGAGCTGCTCTATATCTCAGGAGTTAAATTCGCCGTCCTTGGAGCAAGAGAGACCTGCACTGGAGATCCAGCGCGCAGGGCTGGAAATGAATTTCTCTATCAAATTCTGGCAAGAGAAAATATAGATACTTTTAATGAGGTTTATGCAAATTACAAGGGAAAGAAAAAAGTTGTAGTGACCTGCCCGCATTGCTTCACAACAATAGGCCGTGACTATAAACAGCAAGGCTTTGAATTAGAGATGCTTCATCACACTCAACTACTTAATACCCTGGTTAAAACGGGGCGTTTAAAGCCAGTAACACAGAGTAGTAACTCACTTACCTATCACGATCCTTGTTACCTAGGCAGGCATAACCAAATCTATGAACCACCTAGAGAGTTACTGGAATCAACTGGAGTTGAATTAATTGAGATGCCAAGAAATCAAGAGCGATCTTTTTGTTGCGGCGCAGGCGGCGGAAGAATGTGGATGGAAGAAAAATTAGGTACTCGTATCAACATGAACCGAGTTGAAGAGGCTATAAACACCGGTGCTAAAGAAGTTGCTGTGGCTTGCCCATTCTGTCGAGTAATGGTTAGTGATGGCGTAACTGCTAAAGGCTCAGATACAAATGTTATTGATGTTGCTCAGGTATTACTTAGATCTGTTAAGAGCAAGAGTAATCAAAGCCCCGCCAATTAACCCACCTAAATGTCCGCGCCAATCCACCCCGCCTAATACAAAACCAATAGCAAAATTAAGTCCGACAATTATTAGAATTGATCTCCATTCAACCCCTGCTTTTTCGCCAACTAAGGCAAGAGCGCCAAAGAGTCCAAAAATCATCCCTGAGGCCCCTATTGAATAAACATAAGCTGGATTCAATAGAACCGAAAGGGTTGAGCCACAAATTAGTGAAACAAATAAAATCAGTAGGTATTTTCTTTTGCCAAAGTAGTTTTCAATCGGAGTGCCTAAGGCGTAAAGTGCTAGTAAATTAAAGGCTAAATGCCATAACCCGCCGTGTAATAAGGCAACTGTAAATAAGCGGTAATACTCGCCATTTTCTACATAAAAACGGTTAAGTAACAGCCTATCTTCATACCCAACTGTGGTGATTTGTAATAAATAAGAGACAGCAATTATTAAAAGTAGTGAGCCAGTAATAGTTCGGCGCATTAACTTTATGCCAGTGATACTGAAGTTATCTTCACCGCTTGAATCGGGCGATCTGCTCCGCCAACTTTAACCTCTGATATTGCCTGAACTAACTTCTGACTTGCTTCATCTTTAACTTCGCCAAAAATACTATGTTTGCGATCTAACCAGGTAGTTGGTGCAACGGTTATAAAAAATTGTGAACCATTTGTTCCAGGGCCAGCATTAGCCATCGCTAGTAGATATGGTTTAGTAAAAGATAACTCAGGATGAAATTCATCAGCGAAGCGATATCCAGGCCCGCCAGTTCCAGTTCCAAGTGGATCTCCACCTTGAATCATGAAACCTTTGATTACTCGGTGAAAGACTGTTCCGTCATAGAGTGGCTGATTAGTTTTCTCGCCAGTATTTGGATTAACCCACTCGCGCATTCCTGCAGCTAACTCAACAAAGTTTGCAACTGTTTTTGGTGCATGATTTGGAAATAACTCAATAACAATATCGCCCATTGAGGTATGCAGGGTCGCTTGAGTAATTGGCGGCATTGAATCGTTAACCATGTGGAGACTAGGGGAATCGAACCCCTAACCCCCTGCTTGCAAAGCAGGTGCTCTACCAATTGAGCTAAGTCCCCATATCGCAGCAAAAAAGAGCGTTGATATGGTGGGCCTAAGTGGACTTGAACCACTGACCTCTTCCTTATCAGGGAAGCGCTCTAACCAGGCTGAGCTATAGGCCCGCAAAACGGGAAGCGCAAGGCTACCTGACCTGCGGGCGTGCGCAAAAATAGCACTTTTTTTCCGCTTATTTTTTCACTTTCTAATCCTCGTCATTGACCTTGGCTAGTGAGACTACAAAGGTGCCTTGATCAAGATTTACTAGGCGAACTCCAAGAGTATCGCGCCCGGTCTGGCGAACTTCTTTAACTGGGGTGCGCATTACTACGCCTCCTGAGGTTATTACTAATATCTCATTACTTTCATTAACAATTAGCGCTCCTACTAAACCACCTCGCGCGCCTTCATCAACTTTGGCGGCTTTAACTCCAATGCCGCCGCGGGATTGCAAACGATACTCGCTGATATCAGTTCTCTTTCCAAAACCACCATCGGTTGCTGTTAGTACAAAACTCTTTTCATCACCACTTCTAATTGTTGCCATAGTGAGCAATTCATCACCACTTCTAAATTTCATTCCAATCACGCCAGTTGCAGACCTACCCATAGAACGCAAGGAATCATCATCTGCTGTAAAGCGAAGAGACATTCCCTTCTTTGAAATTAAAAGTAGTTCATCTTTTGCCGTAATAGCAGAAGCTGCCACAACCTCATCACCATCTTTTAATGAGATTGCTATTAAGCCGCCGGTTCTTGGTGAGTCATATTCACTAAGTGGGCTCTTCTTTACTATTCCACCTTTTGTGGCAATTACTAAGTATGGGAGCGAGGAGTAATCGTTAATACCGATAACGGAGGCGATAGTTTCATTTGGTTTAAATGCCAATAAGTTTGCAACATGCTGGCCCCTGGCATCACGTCCAGCATCAGGAAGCTCATGA
>JAURJF010000083.1 GCA_030832365.1 Candidatus Nanopelagicales bacterium | reverse complement strand
TAATTGTGCTCTCTCCTTCTGGAATGCCAAAAGAAGCGCTGGAGGATTCAATAGTTCGGATTCGTAAGAGCCAACCAGAGATTATCTGGATTGGAAGTAATCAACTTGCAACCAAAGATGAGAGAGTAATTCTTGGATCTAGCCTAGAAAGTGAAGAAGAATCAACAATCATTGATGCTGCACTGATTCAGTATTTAACTCTTAGTTTTGCAGTGAAGAATGGATTTAACCCAGATTCTCCAAGAGGGCTTAGTAAGGTCACTCAGACTCTTTGATTCGCTTTTGATAGTAATAAGCACTTGATTTAGGGATACGTTTTTGAGTCTGATAATCAACATAGATGATTCCAAATCTCTTGGCATATCCATAAGCCCACTCAAAATTATCAATTAAACTCCAAGCAAAGTAGCCGCTAATAGGTACTCCCTTATCCTTGGCTGCAAACATCGCATCAAGATGTCTCTCTAGATAACTAACTCGATTAGGATCATCAACTTTTCCATTTACAACTTCATCATCCCAAGCAGAGCCATTTTCAGTAATGAATATTTCCTTTGGTTTATATTCCTTACTTACTCGCTCAAGGAGCTCAGTAAAGCTTTGGGCGTGTACCTCCCAGCCCATCCCGGTTCGCTCAACGTTGGGCGCGGTGACTTGTTTATAAGGTAATGGCTTAGCAGTTACGTCATATGCCACAGTCTGTCTGAAGTAATAATTTAACCCTAAAAAATCTAATGGAGTTGAGATAATTTCCATATCGCTAGGGTTTATGGGGACTTCCTTGCCAAATGCTTGAAGAATATCTTCTGGGTATTCTGCTTTAAATACTGGATCGCCAAACCAGCGATTATCAAAGCCATCTGCTAGCTCAACAGCCAACTTGTCCTCACTTGATTGGCCTAGAGTTATCGCTGGAGTGAAATTAAGAGTAATACCAACTTTTAGCTCGCTAGAAACTTCTCTAATCGCTTTTGTGGCAAGGCCATGGCCAAGAAGTAAATGATGCGAGGCATTAATTCCAGTTTGAAGATCTTTAATACCAGGGGCCATTACGCCATAGAGATGTCCTAACCATGCGCTGCAAAAAGGCTCATTAATTGTTATCCAGTTTTTTAACCGATCTGAGAAGGCCTCTGCCATCTTCTGGCTATATTCAGCAAACCAATAGGCACAATCACGATTATTCCAACCACCCTTATCCTGCAGACTTTGCGGGAGATCCCAGTGATAAAGAGTTGGCCAGGGAGTAATTCCTCGCTCAAGTGCGCCATCAATTAATCTGTCGTAAAAATCCATTCCTTCTTTATTTAGCGCTCCATAACCAGAGGGAATAACTCTGGGCCAAGCAATTGAGAAGTGATAGGCGCCAACGCCTAACCACTTCATCAAATCAAGATCCTCGTTATAACGATGGTAGTGATCACATGCAACATCACCATTATCCCCATTGGCAACCGCTCCTGGTATTTTTGAAAATGTATCCCAGATAGATGGTCCGCGACCACCTTGATTAGCTGCTCCCTCGATTTGATATGACGATGTTGAGACGCCCCAAGTGAACATATCGCCCCATTTCTTCAAAGCCCCTTAAATCTCTATGGAGATTCTAGAGGTGTTCTGGTTACAGTGTCCTTTATGTTCTCACTCAAGGGCAAGAGCGCTCTAGTAACTGGAGCAGGCGATGCTTCAGGAATTGGCTTTGCAGCGGCTAAGGCCCTTAAAGAAGTGGGGGCGCAAGTATTTATTACTTCAACATCAGATCGAATTTATAGAAGAGCCGAAGAGTTAGATGTAAAGGGCTACATCGCTGACTTAACTAAGGAGTCAGATGTGCAGGCTCTGGAATCAAAGATTTCAAACCTAGATATCTTGGTTAATAATGCTGGGATGACAAGTGTGACCTCTCCTGCAAGTGAGGCTGAAGCAACCGATATCTCTCAACTTTCCTTAGAGGCCCTTCGAAGTGGCATGTCACGAAATCTTGAGACAGCTTTTCTTACAACCAAGTACTTTCTGCCAAAAATTCGCCAATCAAAGAGCGGCAGAATCATCATGATTAGTAGCCTGACTGGCCATGTGATGGCAATGAGAAATCAGCCTGTTTATGCAACAGCTAAGGCAGCCCTTGTTGGATTAACTAAATCAATAGCTCTTGATGAAGCAAAGTATGGAATTACCTGCAACGTGATACTTCCAGGATGGATAGCAACAGATTCAATAAGTGAGAGTGAAAAATCTCATGGCTCATCTGTTCCTCTTGGACGAGGAGGAAGGGCGGATGAGATTGCATCGGCAATCACTTGGCTTGCAACACCAGGGGCTTCATATATAACAGGCCAGGCAATTATTGTTGATGGCGGTAATTCCATTAAGGAGGAGCGAGCTTGAAGATTCGTCCAGCAAAGAGGGAGGAAGTAGGTGAGGTATTACAACTAATCCAAGATCTCGCTACTTATGAAAAAGCCCCAGATCAAGTCGAGGCAAGCAGAGATGATCTACTAAATACAATCTTTGTCAAAGATCCCAGAGTCTTCTGTGATTTAGTTGAGGTTGATGGCCAGATAGCGGGTATGGCAATTTGGTTTCTCAATTACTCTACCTGGCAGGCAAAACATGGAATCTACCTAGAAGATCTTTATATCAAACCAGAATTTCGAGCAAGGGGTTATGGCAAAGCTCTACTAAAACACCTAGCTCAAATCTGCGATAAAGAAGGTTATGGTCGCTTGCAATGGTGGGTCCTTGATTGGAATTCACCAGCAATAGAGTTTTATCGAAGCTTTGGAGCCGAAGCTATGGATGAATGGACCGTCTATCGAACTTCAGGCCAGGCTCTTAAAGATCTAGGAGACTAATTCACCTTCAAAGTAGACCTCATTTAGGTTCCACTTCTCATCAAAGGTGAGAAAGTTTGCCTTCTTACCAACGGCAATATCACCAAGAAGATCTTCTCCTAGCAATTTAGCTGGATTTGTGGAGAAGATATTAACTGCAGTAACTAAGTCAAGGCCAAGGTTATCCATTGCATTCTTAAAGGCCTTATCCATAGTCAACATACTTCCAGCAAGAGTGCCATTACTACTTAATCTAGCAACTCCATCTGAAACCTCTACAGGTAGTTCACCTAATTTATAGCCACCATCAGGGTTTCCAGCGAAAGGAGCTGCATCGGTAATGGCGATTATCCGATCTGGAGCTCGTTTTATTACCTCTTTAATAAGATCAAATGGAAGATGAACTCCATCCATTATTAATTCCAAGTAGAGCGAACTTTGATTAAGACTATATCCCGCAAGGCAATCTTGATTATCTAATTCTTTTTTCATGCCATTATAGAAATGTGTGACACTGATAACGCCATTTGCTATTGCTTGTTTGATATCTACTGATGTGGCTGCGCTATGTCCGATAGCGACCTTAATATTATTACTTGCAAGGTATGAAATTGCCTCAAGTGCACCATCTATCTCTGGAGCAATAGTTATATAACTCACCTTGCCGCTAGAGACATATTCTTTTATGTCAT
>JAURJF010000082.1 GCA_030832365.1 Candidatus Nanopelagicales bacterium | reverse complement strand
GATTGCAAGGCCGGTTTTATAGACGATCTTTTCTTTAACCTGATCACTTAAGGCGTTTAGAAACTCTGCAGTCCTAGTATCTTGCCAGACAATCGCGTTATGTAGGGGAAGGCCGGTGCTCTTATCCCAGATAAGAGTGGTCTCTCTCTGATTAGTGATTCCAATTGAGTTTAAATCTGAGCCCTTAATCCCGGCCTTTTTTAACGCGCCAGTAATAACACTGATGCATGCTCGCCAGATCTCAGCTCCATCATGTTCAACCCATCCAGCTTGGGGGAGAATTTGAGAGTGTTCTAATTGCTCTTGCCCAACTATCTGACCGCTCTGATTAAAGATTATGAAGCGAGTACTTGAGGTCCCTTGGTCGAGCGCGCCGATATAGCCCATAGCCCGTATCCTAAGGGGCGTGTCCATATCTAATTCCAGCCTAAATATCGCCGCGCGAGGCTCTGCGATTACTGCTTTGGGCGAGAGTGAATTTGATATTTTGGTAATTGGCGGCGGAATTAACGGCGTAGGAATTGCCCTCGATGCCGCATCACGCGGGCTAAGTGTTGCTTTAGTTGAAAGCGGCGACTTTGCATCGGGAACTTCTTCGAAATCTTCAAAGTTAATTCATGGCGGCCTTCGCTACCTTGAGCAATATGACTTTCGCTTAGTTAGAGAGGCGCTATATGAGCGAGAGTTAATGGTTACTACTCTCTCTCCTCATTTAGTTAAGCCAGTTTCATTTCTCTACCCACTCCATGAAAAACTAATTGAGAGAACTTATGTAGGAGCTGGAATGGCTCTCTATGACGCGCTACGAGGCTTTAAGAGAGCTCTTCCTTGGCATAAGCATTTAACTCAAAAGAAGGTAAGTGAGATTGCGCCATCACTGCGCCTTGATGTGATCACCGGAGGATTTCAATACTTTGATGCTCAAGTAGATGATGCCCGCCACACGATGAGCATTGCTAGAACTGCTGCTAAATATGGCGCAGTGATTACAACTAGAACTAGATGTGAAGAAGTTATAAAAAATGGTAAGCGAGTAGTTGGCGCAAAGATAAGAGATTTAATTAGTGATGAGTTAATTGAAGTCCGTGCAAAAGCCACGATTATGGCCTCAGGGGTTTGGAGCGATCAGCTTCATGAGAAATTTGGACTTAAAGCTGGCTATAGCGTTCGTATGTCTAAGGGATCTCATATTCTGGTGCCAAAGAGCGCAATAAACTCTCAAAGTGGCGTCATTATCAAAACTGATCTCTCTGTACTATTCATTATCCCTTGGGGAGAGCAATGGATAGTGGGAACAACAGATACTGATTACCAAGAGAGCAAAGAAGAGCCACTAGCAAGTAGCGATGATGTTTCATACATAATTAACCAAGCAAATCGAGTGCTTGAACCGAAATTAAGACGCGATCAGGTTATTGGCGTATTTGCAGGCCTTCGCCCGCTAGTTTCAACTGATCCTGACTCGCCAACAACTAAGTTATCAAGAGAGCATGTAGTTGATAGCCCTGCACCTGGCTTTGTTTCAATCGCTGGCGGTAAATACACCACATATCGAGTTATGTCAGAAGATGCTGTTGATGAAGCAGTAAATCACTTAAGGCGAATTGTTCCGGATTCAACAACTGAAAACCTTGCAATCATTGGCGCTGAAGGTTATTCAGTCTTAATCAATAAGATTCCAAAACTTGCTAAAGAGTATGGCCTAGCTGAAGATACGATAAGACATCTTCTTGATCGCTACGGCTCTCTCTTTGATGAACTCTTAGCTCCAGCAAAAGATGATTCAACTCTGCTTGAGCCGTTAATTGAAGGTCTGCCCTATATCAAAGCAGAAGCCCTCTATGCCATAACCGATGAAGCAGCTCTAAGTATTGATGATTTACTCTCAAGAAGAACTCGTATTGCATTTGAAGCTAGTGATTCTGGGCTGAGTATTACTAGCTATCTAGGAGAACTCCTTGGCAGGTATGTAGGGCTAGAAAAGAAAGAGATTGCCAAATCTATTAATGAATATGAGCAGATCATCCTTCGCCAAAAGAAGAATTTAGAGAGAGCAACTCAGATAGAGAGTAAAGTAAGTTAATTCTTAATTTGATTCTTGCAAGAATCAAAAGGCACAACAGGTGTACTTGGTTTTGGCTTTGGAGTGGGAATAACTTCAGGTCCTTGAATTAAATCAATTGATAGGTCTTGACGAATCTCTAGGTGTGTTCCGGTCTGATCAACAAAGGCGACATATCCTTGAGTAAGACCGGCAGGAAGATTCCTAAGAGTTAAAGTCCAAATTCCTGCTCTATCTCGCACCGGCCTCTGATCAACTCGAATAACGGGGCCGCCTCCCTCAACAGGGCTTCTTCTAAAAGCTACTGTTCCAGTAACTACCGGCTCTCCATTTGGACGTTTTACTTCAACAGTAATCTTTACCGGTTTATCAGTACTACTTGCCTTGACGCGAGTAATAAGTAGCGTGGTCGGCTCCTTTACCGGCAGATAATCTGCAACTGTTGGAGTCCAGATTCCGCGGGTTAATTGGAGGAATGAAGCGCTATCTCCTCGAAATACATTTAAATCAACTCTTGGTGAGGGCACGCCATATTTCTCGCCAATGCCGCAAGATGAGTATTGCCAGATCTGCCAGAGAGAGGAGCAGTTAGCAGTTGACCAAGAGTGAACAAAGCAGCCAAATGCTTTTCTGCCAGGCTCAGCAATCGGGTCTGCAGGATTAATTCCATACTGCGCCTTCCATAGCGGATATTGGCGCAACTTCTCACTTCTAACCATGGCTTGTTCAAGAAAGGTTGGATAAGAGTAAAGAAATGGCTTACGACCAGTTTTTTCATACATAGTCTCAAGCCAGGTCTCAGCCCAGAGAGTGACTACAGACTTTGGGGCATATTTACTACAACTTCCATTAGTGACTTGCACGCACTTATTCTCCAAATCAAGGGCATAAGGCAAATCTCTATCGCTATAGCCACCAAGGCTAGATAATCGCCAAATAGCTTTCTGCGCTTGAGCTTTAGCATCAAGTATTACTGCAGCTTTATTAGTGGTGTTAGGCAGTAGCGTGTAATGGTAATAACCGGTATAGAGCCCAGCTGCTTGAGCCGGATCTCTATCCATCAATAGATATTTCAAAGCAAGTGCATCAGAGTCATCTCTTGTATCAGATGCCTTAATCATCACAAATCTAATTCCCGCGTTATACATCTTCACAAAGTCAATCGGTTTATCTTGCGGATGTTGCCAGCGGCTTATATCGGTGCCATGAATTCGACCACCAGGACCGCTAAGTGAGATCAATTCATCTGGGGTTGCAATTGCTGGGTTCTGCTCAATAAAAATCCGTTTTGTCTTTGTAGTGAGTGTTTTTCCTCCGATCGTTACCTTAGCTCGATAAGTTGCGTTGGCAGCAAGGGCAGTGGCTCTAGCTTGAATTCTCCAAGCACCACTTGGAGTTGATTTGGTTCTAAGGCGGGTATCGCTCCAAGTTTTGCCAAGTTTTACATCGATTCTTACTACTGCGTTTTTTACCTTCGGCTTAATTACTCCAT
>JAURJF010000081.1 GCA_030832365.1 Candidatus Nanopelagicales bacterium | reverse complement strand
TTAGACATGGTCTTGGTGGAAGAGTTGAGGCTGCAATCTCAGGCGGAGCTCCACTTGGCGAGCGTTTAGGCCACTTCTATCGCGGCGCTGGAGTCAGAATCCTTGAAGGTTATGGCCTAACTGAAACCACCGCTGGCGCAACTCTTAATTTATCAACTGCTCACAAGGTCGGTTCAGTTGGAAAACCAATCCCTGGAACCACAATAAAAATTGCCGAAGATGGCGAAGTTTTAATCAAAGGCCCAATTGTTATGCAAGGTTATTGGCAGAATGATGCGGCTAATAAAGAAGTTTTCACCGAAGATGGATATTTCCGCTCCGGTGATTTAGGAAAACTGGATGACGAGGGCTTCCTCTATATCGTAGGTCGAAAGAAAGAGCTGATTGTTACATCAGGAGGAAAGAATGTTGCCCCTGCAGTTCTAGAAGATCGCTTGCGCGCCCATCCACTAGTTAGCCAGTGCTTAGTAGTTGGCGATAACCAGCCATATATCGCCGCTCTAGTAACTATCGACCCTGATGCAATTAAGGGTTGGATTACTGCCAATAAGAAGGATGGTGCATCTCTCGCCGAGCTAACCAAAGATCCTGATCTCATTGCAGTAATTCAAACTGCAGTTGATGAAGCGAATAAGGCAGTAAGCCGCGCTGAGTCAATTCGTAAGTTCTCAATCTTGCCAGTTGATTTCACTATCGCTGGAGGTCAATTAACTGCCAAGTTATCAATCAAGCGCCATGTGGTGCATCAAGAGTTTGCCGCAGAGATTGCTGAGCTCTTTGGCTAAAGCTAAACCAGATCACCAGGAGAGCACACTTCGTCTAGATTTGGCTCGTCGTCTCCATGAGACCTTGGCCCAAGATCTAGCGGTAATTGGCTATAAACTCGATGAAATTATTGGCGAAGCAGATTTAGATAAGAACCATCGCTTAGCGCTGCGCAAGATTCGTTTTGCTTTGAGTGAAACTACCAAATCTTTCCGCGATCAGATCTACCGATTACGCCTAACCTCAAGAGAGCAGTTAATGAGGCAAGTAGTTGAGATATTCGGTGAGATAGAGCTTGAGGCCGACTTTACCTATCCAGAATTTAATCAAGTCGTTGAAGAGGGCTTAAGTCAGGTGATTTTAGAGATAGCTAGAAATACTGCTCGCCACTCAAAGGCAACTCACTTCTATCTAAGCTTTAGACAGATGGAGGAGAGTATTGAGTTTGATATTGGCGATAATGGAATTGGCGGGGTTAAACCAAAAGATTTTCGATTTGGGCTAGCAAGTATCGATGAGCTACTTACCCAAATTTCTACCTCTTATTCCAGCTCCTCAACTAGCGATGGCAGTAGCTTTAAATTCCAGATCAAATATTCTGGGAGCGATAATGCTTAAGGTATTGGTGATCGATGATCACACAATGGTACGAGAGGGTCTGCGCCGTTTAATTGCCCGCGATCAACAGATCTGCCTTATTGGTGAAGCAGGATCTAAGCGAGAGGCCTTTGCGCAGATATCGCATTTGAATCCAGATGTAATTGTTGTTGATTTAAATCTGCCAGATGGAAATGGCCTTGAGGTGGTGGCTTGGGCAAGATCGCTCTCTCAGCGTATTGGAATAGTGGTCTTAACTATGTCTAATATGCCAGAGCATGTTCTGGCATCAATGCAATCTGGCGCTAGCTCTCATATTGATAAAGCATCGCCAAGTAGTGAACTTCTCAGTGCTATCAAGGCAAGTTCGGTTAAGCCTCTAAGTTTTACCGCAAGAAAGTTGACTCAAGCAATTGATGCCAAGAATCGTGATGTAGGACTGACTCCAAGAGAGCTAGAGATCCTGGAGAAGCTTCCAACCGGTGATACCGTTCTTGAAATAGCGGCTCAATTATTTGTTACAGAGTCCACTGTAAAGACTCACCTTGCATCAATTTATAAGAAGTTTGGCGCAAAAAATCGCGTTCAATGTATAAACGCAGCTAGAAAAATTGGCTTACTTTCCTGAAATTTCTAATAGTTCATTAAAAGCAGTAGACCAGATATCCCAACTCCAATTGCTCTCAACCCAGACTCTTCCTGCCTCGCCCATATCTTTTGCTAATTTCGGATCATCAAGCAGTGAAATTACGCGATTGGCAATCTGATCGATATCTAAGCCATCTACAACATAACCAGTTCTGCCATCAAGGAGTGCATCTGGAGCTCCCCCAGACCTTCCAGCTATAACTGGCAGAGCGCAGGCACTTGCCTCTAGATAAACAATTCCAAGGCCTTCAACTTCAAGGCCCATTAGACGAGATCTCGAAGGCATTACAAATAGATCTGCCGCGTTTAGATACTTTGGAAGATCAGCGTAGGCGATACTTCCAAGAAATATCACTGAGTTTTCTATACCGTATTTTGCAATTAGCGAATCAAGTTTGGCCTTTCGGGGACCTTGGCCAATAAATAGTAATTTAGCATCGGGTCTTTTGATCAGTATTTTAGGCATCGCGGTGATTAACTTATCTTGACCTTTTCTATGGACCAACCTTCCAACCGATAAAATTAAGGGCTCTGAGCCAATCTTTAACTCAGATCTGACCTCACTAATATTTGATAAATCTCGCTCTGGCTTGAAGTGATTGATGTCGATTCCAGGTGCGATTTTCACTAACTTTGCTCTACCTTTAAAATGCTTCCCAATTACCGAACCGGTGTAATCACCCAGAAAAGTAAGAACATCAACGCTTCTTGCAATCTCCTTCATCGCCAAATTAAAAGGAAACACCTTGGACCACCAGACCTCATGGCCATGGCTTAGGGCAACAATTTTTTCAACATTACCTACTCTTAAAAACCTTGCAGAGATTGCAAGTGGAGCCGCAGCGCCAAACCAAACCTTCTCTATTTTGCTCTGCTTTATAACTTTTCTAACTGCTCTTATGACCCGAGGGCTTGGCAGTAATATCTTGGAAGCATCTCGAATTACCTTAACACCAAAGTTATCTAGCCATTTCTTATCAAAGCTCTCGCTACCACTCTGTCTTGAGGTATAGACTATGACTTCACCTTTTGGCATCCTCTCAAGGAGTCCAATGATGAAGGTTTCAATTCCTCCTGCGCGCGGGCCAAAATCATTGGTCAAAAGCAATATTGAAGGCATTATTAAATTCTACTGATCAACTCTAGAGTCGACGCGCCCCTACATACTTTTTACGCCCAAAGTAGTTTCCAAACTCTGCAATCTGCACTTTAGCTCCTGGTCTTGGCGCATGGACCATCTTGTTCTTACCTATATAGATTCCAACGTGAGATATGGGAGTGCCAAAAAAGACTAGGTCACCGGCTTGGAGATTATTTCTTGAAATCGATCTTCCATAGCCAAATTGCGCTCGGGAGGAGTGAGGCAATTTAACCCCAGATTGTTGGAAGGAGCGCATAGTCAGCCCTGAGCAATCCCAACGAATTGGACCTGCTGCTCCCCAGACATAGTTATCGCCAATCTGTTTAACCGCATAACGAAGGGCAGTTCCAGCTCGTCCCGATACTGCATTGGCAAGTTTTGCCTGCTCTTTTGAATATCTCTGTCGCTCGGCGGCATCCATC
>JAURJF010000080.1 GCA_030832365.1 Candidatus Nanopelagicales bacterium | reverse complement strand
CCGTTATTAATAGCTTCATCAAGGACTGCTCCGCGGCCAACTCTTTGATCAATCATCGCTCTTGGAACTTTTCCTTTGCGAAAACCTGGGATGACAATGCGCTCAGAGATACTCTGATATGCCGTCTTAATATGTGGCTCAAGATCTGTGAAATCGATATCAATTAAAATACGAACTCGAGTCTTTGAGATTGTCTCAACAGCGCTTTTCACATGGCTCCTGACTTAATAAGAAGAGGTATCTCTGGTCGGGGCGGAGGGATTCGAACCCACGGTCTCCTGCTCCCAAAGCAGGCGCGCTAGCCACTACGCTACGCCCCGCGGCGCAGAGAGCAGAGTCTAGATGAAAAATTCACAAGTAATTACCCCAAGCGATACCCTTGCGCCCCTAAGGAGGAGCATTAGCACCCCCTTAGAAAGATAAAAAGTGCGGGCGTAGCTCAATGGTAGAGCCCTAGCCTTCCAAGCTAGCCACGCGGTTTCGATTACCGTCGCCCGCTCCAATCTTTTCTAAATCATCCAGTAACGCTTCCTACTAGTTGACCTGAAAAACCTCCTCCAAGGGTGACCTCGTCGAACGAAACTATTGCACTACCGCTGCTAACTGTGACGGCTAATTGGTAATTAGTAATAGTTGAACTTCCGTTAATGATTACTCTTCCAAAAAAGGAAAGTTCCCTTTGGCCAGTATTCCCTCGATAGTTTCGCGAATTTGTTGAAATCCAATGGGTTGTGATTGTTGGAGCTTGACCCATTGCAGAGACAGCAAGAGCTAAATCTAAAGATGAACTACTTGTCTTACCCCAAATCAATACGTCAAACAGATAACTCTTACCTGCTTCAAGAGTGGCAAAATTTGATGAAGCAAGTGAAACTCCAGCATTTCCTACAAGTGCAGATGTGTAAGAGATTTCTCCAACTTGAACATTTGATGGCCCAGTTGCTCCAGTAGCACCTGTTGCACCAGTTGCACCCGCAGATCCTGTTGCACCAGTAGCTCCAGTCGCACCAGCGGGTCCTGTTGAACCTGCTAGTCCTGTTGCACCCGTTGGACCTGCTAAACCTGTTGCACCAGTTGGCCCAATCAATCCTGTAGCACCAGTTAATCCTGTTGCTCCCGTTAAACCAGTTGCTCCTGTTAATCCTGTGGCACCTATATCACCTTTTTCACCTTTCTCGCCTTTCTCGCCTTTCTCACCTGTGTCACCTTTATCTCCTTTTTCACCTTTCTCGCCTTTCTCGCCTTTCTCACCTTTCTCACCTTTTGATCCAGTAGCACCGCTACTACTTGATCCTCTATCTCCTTGTTTGCCATCACTTCCCGAACTTCCAGTTGGACCAATAAGACTTATTGGAGCTGGCCAGCGATTATTAACTTTCGGTCCATAAATTTGAAAAGTGCTGGTGTTGATATAGAAATCGCCATTAATTCCCAACTTAGTCGTGGGAGCGCTCTTGCCACTTAAGATGGTATTAGCTAGAGACTTATTAGTTCTACCAGCAGCAGATAGTGGAGTAATTCCCACCGCAGTAAATAGTGATAGCGCCATAAAGATGCGCGTTAGATAAAGCCATGTAGCCATAAATACCCCTCCTAATAGGGGGCTTAGACCCCTTAGATAGGGATGTGGAGCTATAGCCTGGCTAGGACTGAAACAAATATGTAGAACTATTTAGCTATATCAATTTCCTCTATCTGGCCGTATAAGTAGAGCGGGAAGAGATTAAGAACTTTAAGTCTTCTCTAAGGAAATAATCCTACCTATCTCAGGTTGATAGATTTATATCCTACCTATCAAGGGCAAAGGCCTTTGATAAGATGAATGAATTAAGTAGGAGTATCAATGAAGAAAAGATTAATTGCAGGATCTGCGATCGCAGCACTTGCTCTCTCACTTGCTGGCGCTACTGGCGCACTAGCTGATGGAAAGTTTAGAGATGGTAAAGGAGTTTCAAATATTCTAAGTGGGTTAGTTTCAAAGGGAACTTTGACGCAAGCTCAAGTAGATGAAATTTCTAAAGCGATGCAGGATGCAAGAGGCGCTAAAAAAGCTGCCCATGAAGCAGCAAAAGCTGAGCGAATCAAAGTAATTACTGATGCTCTTGGTATTGATGCAGCAACTCTTGAAGCCAAACGCAAGGAGGGGCAATCACTTGCCGCTATTGCAGGCGATAAGAAAGATGCGTTGATTACAGCTCTGGTGGCATATGAAAGTAAAAAAATCGATGCTGCCCTAGCTGATGGAAAGCTAAGTGCTGAGCGAGCCACTGCGCTCAAATCAAAGTTAACAGCTGGAATTACTGCCATGGTCAATAACGAAGCCAAAATTGGCAAAGCTTTTAAAGGCTTTGGCAAAAAAGGTCACGGACGTGGCGGCAAATAAAGCTTTAGCCTAGATAAGTTCGTCTCTCTCCCCCTTCGTATAAGAACCGCTGGAAGAAATGCCAGCGGTTCTTATTTTTATTTGAGAAGGTAGCCCTATGAGGATTCATATTGGTTGTGATCATGCGGGGCTGGAATTTAAAGCAAAAATAATCGCCCACCTTCAAGGCCAGGGCCATCAAGTAACAGATCATGGCCCGCATAGCTTTGATCCCCTCGATGACTATCCAGAGTTCTGTATTCCAGCAGCCCTTGCAACTGCTAAAGATCCGGGCTCTTTTGGCATTGTTCTAGGGGGCTCAGGAAATGGCGAACAGATGGCAGCAAATAAAGTTAAGGGGGTAAGAGCAGCGCTAGTTTGGAGCGTTGAGATTGCAAAGCTTGCTAGGCAGCATAACGATGCCAATGTCATATCTCTTGGCGGCAGAATGCATGATGAGAAACTCTGTTTAGAGCTAGTTGATACCTTTCTTACAACGCCCTTTAGCAATGACGAGCGCCATATAAGAAGAATTGGCTTAATTTCAAAGTATGAAGAAAAAGGCCGGCTCTAATTCTTAGAGTATTGCAGATCTGTTACTAGATGTTCTTTGCCAAGACCTTTATTTTCAAACTTAGTTAGCGGCCTCCATATCGGGCGCTCTATTACTCCTCCTGAAAAGCTCTTACTAGCAGAGAAGTTTGACTCTATTTCTTTGGCATAAGGCTGCCAATCGGTTGCGATATTAATTCGCCCGCCAGGCTTTAGCTTTGTAGCTAGGGTTTCTATAAATTCAGAACTTAATAAGCGACGTTTATGTTGACGCCTCTTTGGCCATGGATCTGGAAAGAAGATATGAAAGGCATCAAAGCTTGAATCTGTAATATTTTCATTTAAAACTAGATAGATATCTTCATTGATAACTCTTAAGTTTTTCACTCCTAGGTTATTTGCGCGAATTAGTAGCGCTCCGATTCCTGGCTTATGAACCTCGACTGCTAAATATCCGCTCTCTGGATTTTCATAGGCGATCTGAGAGCTAGCCTCACCCATCCCGCTACCAATCTCACAGACGATCTCTTTATATTTATCCTTTGGAAATATCTTCACTAAATCAATTGGGCGATCTAGCGGGATTTGGAACTGAGCTAGATGCTCATCTATCGCCCCAGATTGGGCCTTGGTCATCCGCTCACCCCGCAGGCGAAAGCTTCTTAAGCGAAACTCCTCAGATTTTTGCCTCTCCATAGTGGCAAAGAGTGCCATCTCTGTAAGTCTTAGGTTCAAGGGTTTGAGAGCGACTTTTACGCTCAATTTCTACCTTGATAACCCATTCTTTCTAATGTCCTTACCGATTTGGTCATAATTTGGTC
>JAURJF010000007.1 GCA_030832365.1 Candidatus Nanopelagicales bacterium | reverse complement strand
AAAGAGAGCTGATTCATCTCCACCAGCTCCAGCTTTAATTTCTAAAATAACATCTCGATCATCATTGGGATCTCTTGGTAATAGCAGCTCTTCCATCGCGCTTGCATAATCTTCATAAGCTTTTTCAAGAGCAGGAATCTCTGCAGCAAAGTCTGGTTCAACCTCTGCTAGTTCGCGAGCAGCAGTTAGATCCTCTCCAGACTTTTTAAAGGCCCGATAGCCAGCAATGACAGGTCCTAGTTGGGCATATCTCTTTCCTAGTTGGCGAGCTTTTCCTTGATCAGCATGAATCGATGGATCTGCCATATCTTTTTCCAATTGCTCATACTCTTTGAGTATTTCAGGCATGGTGGAGAAACGGTTGGCATTCTTCTCAGCCATTTGCTCCCTGCCTTTCTAACCTCAAGTAAACCTAGTTTGATAAATAAGAAAAGACCGCGCCCCAGTTAATACCGGGGCAACGGCCTTTACTTTAAAAAGCTACTTCTTGGTCTGTTGTTTCTTGGCTCTCTCTTCGAACTTAGCAATACGTCCACCAGTATCAAGGATGCGCTGCTTGCCAGTGTAGAAAGGGTGGCTAGCTGAGGAAATTTCCACAGTAACTAGCGGATACTCCTTGCCATCGCTCCAAACCATCTTTTGATCACTTTTAATTGTAGAGCGGGTCAAAATCGCAAAATCTGCAGAGGTGTCACGGAATATCACATATCCATATTCAGGATGAATATCTTTACGCATCTTTATTGCTCCTTATTTTTTATCTAGCTGGGTCCGAGGAATTTCGGTGAACCAGCTACTTAGGTGCGAAGGCTACCTAAAGCCCCCACATTTGAGCCAATTGGCCCTTACTCCCCCTTCGGGGATTGATCAGGACCAACGGTGGTCTTTTGAACCTGCATCAAAAATTCAGCATTCGACTTAGTTCCCTTCATCTTCTCTAGGAGAAGTTCAAGAGCTTGTTGGGAATCAAGGGCGTGAAGAACTCGACGAAGCTTCCAGACAATATTTAGCTCCTCAGGTCCCATAAGAATTTCTTCCTTACGAGTTCCAGAGGCATCGATATCAACTGCTGGGAAGATGCGCTTATCAGCAAATCTGCGATCAAGCTTAAGCTCCATATTTCCAGTTCCTTTAAACTCCTCAAAGATAACTTCATCCATCTTTGAACCAGTTTCAACTAGAGCTGTTGCCAAGATAGTTAGTGATCCACCATCTTCAATATTTCTCGCTGCTCCAAAGAATTTCTTTGGTGGATATAGAGCCGCTGAATCAACACCGCCGGAGAGAATTCTTCCTGATGCTGGAGCTGCAATGTTATAAGCGCGACCAAGACGAGTAATTGAATCAAGTAAAACAACAACGTCATGTCCTAGCTCGACTAAACGCTTTGCACGTTCAATAGCAAGTTCAGCAACTGTGGTGTGATCATCTGCAGGGCGATCAAAAGTTGATGCAATTACTTCACCCTTTACTGATCTTTGCATATCAGTAACTTCCTCAGGGCGTTCATCAACTAGAACAACCATTAGGTGACACTCTGGATTATTGGTTGTTATGGCGTTAGCAATTGCTTGCAGCACCATAGTTTTTCCAGCCTTTGGTGGGGAGACAATTAATCCACGTTGCCCTTTACCAATTGGGGCAATCAAGTCAATTACGCGAGTAGTTAAAATATTTGGAAGGGTCTCAAGACGTAGACGATCTTGGGGATAGAGCGGAACAAGTTTTGAGAAATCAACTCTCTCCTTTGAACTATCCGGCTCCATGCCATTGATAGTGTCGAGGCGAACTAGTGCATTGAATTTTTCTCTCTTTTCACCCTCGCGCGCTTGGCGCACCTGTCCGGTGACTACATCGCCTTTTCTAAGGCCATATCTGCGCACCTGTTGGAGCGAGACATAAACATCATTTGGACCAGGCAGATAACCAGCAGTTCTAAGGAATGCGTAATTATCAAGAATATCTAGCAGCCCACCAACTGGAAGAAGCACATCGTCTTCACTTAAAACTATCTCGCGCTCTCCGCGGCTTGGGCGATCTCTATCTCTACTGCGATCACGGCCTCTATCGCGGTGACGGTCTCTGCGCCACTCTCTATCTCCTCGAGAGTTATCTCGTGAATTGCTATTGCTTGAGTTATTGGAACTATTACTTGAATTATCTGAAGGCATATCTTCCTCATCTTCATCATCATCTTCGCTATCAGATGACGTTGTTTCATTTGAGTTGTTGTCACGTCTCTTTTGATTCCTTGCGGCTCGCTTTGCTTCGCGTTCAGCTTTAGCAGCTTCGCGGTTAGCGGCCTGCAGATCGGTTATTGCTGTTACTAGGTCTGGCTTCTTTAAATCTGCTGCGCCTTCGATACCTAGATTAGTTGCAATTTTTCTTAACTCAGGAAGTAGCAATGCAGATAGATCGCCAGATTCTCTCCGAGCACGTGTGCTTGTTTCTGCCATTTATGGTTCTTTTCTAGACCTTAAGTGAGATCTTTTAGTTTGAATTTATGATTTTTTTTATCTGGTCTTACGGGAAGTATCAGATTGTGGGCTCAAGATGTCTGCCCTACGAGTGGGAAATCTACCACTGCCTCGAGCCAACCGACAAATCCAAGGCTTTGCCCGCTTCTTTAGGCTAGTTATACCGCTGCAATCCTTACGCCAGTTGGAGAGATCTCAAGATCCATCGCCTTAAAGTAATCGCCCCCACTGCGAATCAAATCGTCATGTTCGGCCTTAGTTGCAGTGTGCAGAACCAGAACTGAGGGCCCTGCCCCAGAGATCATTGCCGCTACCCCAGCTTTTCTAAATTTATTTACTAGATCTATCGACTTTGGCATCGCCTCTCTTCGATAACTTTGGTGAAGAAGGTCTTGCGTTGCAGCAAACAATAACTCTGGCCTAGAAGATAAGGCATGAACTAAAAGGGCAGATCTTCCAGAGTTAATACTTGCATCGCTATGAGATATCTGCTCCGGAAGCATTTTTCTGGCCTTGCCAGTTGAGAGCTGAGAATCAGGGATAAATAAAAGTGCTCGGATATTTGGATCAACGCTAAAGCCTGAAGCGCATCCAGTTAAGACCTTTGCTCTATCTTCCATCCAAGAAATTGTTGCACCACCCAAGGTTGCAGCAGCAATATTATCTGGATGTCCTTCAATATCTGTGGCAAGAGCAATCAGATCATCATCGCTCATCAAATTACTTCCAGAGAGAACTAAGGATCTAGAAAGACTTAGTCCGCCAACAATTGCAGCAGCTGATGATCCAAGTCCTCTTCCATGAGGAATTTCGTTTAAGCATCTAAGTGCAATACCTCTTGGTTTACCACCCATAAACTCAAAACCTGCCATCATCGATTTGATTACTAGATGTTTTCCATCCTTCTTAACATCATCTGCTCCCTGGCCAGTAACATCAACATCAAAGACTTCATCATCTAAAATTTGAGCAACATAAGTGTCGCGAAGTTCAAGGGCTAGAGCTAAGCAATCAAAGCCGGGGCCTAAATTGGCAGAGCTAGCCGGAACGCTTGCCTGCATCGGAGTTGCCTTATAAGTAAGGCGATCTTTAAATCCTCTAGACATGGTTAGCTAAGTCCAATCACTTTGGCAGCTTTTTTAACATCAACAGGGACAGTGATTGGTTTATCAGCTCCATTTAATATCCATTGAATATCTTTTAGACCATTTCCAGTTACCGTAATAACAATTTTCTTTCCCTTTGGTAGCTTCTTGGCAGCCTTATATTTAATTAATCCGGCAAGTCCTGCAGCACTTGATGGTTCAACAAAGACTCCCTCTTTAGCTGCAACTAAACGATAGGCGCTTAATATCTCGGCATCGCTGACCATATCTATTAAACCTTTTGATTCATCTCTAGCTTGCTCTGCCTGCTTCCATGAAGCAGGGTTTCCAATACGAATAGCGGTGGCTAGCGTCTCCGGGTTTTTAACGATCTTGCCACGAACGATAGGAGCTGCTCCCTTTGCTTGAAATCCCCACATAGCTGGAAGTGATTTTGAAATCCTATCTGCGTAATACTCTTTATAACCCTTCCAATAAGCGGTGATGTTTCCAGCATTTCCAACTGGCATAACATGTATATCTGGGGCAAAGCCAAGCGCGTCTATAACTTCAAATGATGCGGTCTTTTGCCCTTCGATGCGATAAGGATTTACTGAATTAACAAGTGAAACTGGATATTGTTCAGAGAGTTGCTTTGCAAGAGTTAAGCAATCATCAAAATTACCTTTTACTTGTAACAATTTTGCGCCATGGGCGATTGCTTGGGCTAGCTTTCCCATAGCGATCTTTCCTTGCGGAACTAAAACAACAGGAACCATTCCAGCCTTAGTGGCATAAGCAGCTGCGCTTGCACTGGTATTGCCGGTAGAGGCGCAGATAACTGCCTTTGCTCCATCCTCTGCAGCCTTTGAAATAGCCATCGTCATTCCACGATCTTTGAAAGATCCAGTGGGATTTGCTCCTTCAAATTTAAGCCAGACATCATTTCCCAACATCTCAGAGAGCACGCAGGCATAGATAAGCGGAGTGCCACCTTCATTTAACGTAACAATTGGAGTTTTGCTACTAACAGGTAAACGCTTTTCATACTCTTTTATTACACCGCGCCATTGGTGGGCGCCAGATTTCTTAAATAAGCTCACTATTTACTTCCTTCAATACGAAGCACGCTCTCAACGCTCTTTACTACATCGCTATCTGCTAAGGATTTAACAGTTTTCTTTAGCGCCGACTCTGGAGCGTAGTGAGTTGCAACAATTAATTCTGCGCTATCGCCTCGACCTGTCTGACTAACTGTTTCAATAGAGACGCTATTGGCAGCAAATAACTGGGCCACACTTGCTAGAACTCCTGGTTTATCAGCCACATCTAGCCTTATTAAATACTGTGATTTCACATTATCTATCGCTGCGATAGCCAAATCAGCATAATCACTCTCGCCATGGCCTTGGCCGCCTCTGATTTTATTGCGGGCTATTGCAATTAAATCTCCCAAAATAGCGCTCGCTGTTGGCTCGCCTCCCGCTCCTCTGCCATAGAACATTAGCTCACCAGCTGATTGAGCCTCTATAAAGACTGCATTGAAAGCTAGGCGAACCGCTGCAAGTGGATGCTTGCGAGAAATTAAGGTGGGATGAACTCGAACTGATATCTCATTATCTTTAGTGAGCTCTGCAATTGCAAGTAACTTAATTACACATCCCATATCTCTTGCTACTGCCACATCTCTAGCGCTGATCTGGCTAATGCCTGAGCAGTAAACATCACTTGATGTAATTCTTGAGTGGAAGGCAAGACCTGCCAGAATTGCAGCTTTTGCTGCAGCATCATGGCCTGCAATATCTGCTGTGGGATCTGCTTCAGCAAATCCTAGATACTGCGCCTCTTTTAATACCTCTTCAAAAGATGATCCCTCTTCATCCATCTTGGTAAGAATGTAATTGGTAGTGCCATTAACAATTCCCATAACTCGATTTACATGATCTCCAACAATTGATTCGCGCATTGGGCGAAGTATTGGAATTGCACCGCCAACTGATGCCTCATAGTAAAGATCAACGCCAGCTTTATCAGCTGCGCTAAATAGCTCTGCGCCATGCTGGGAAAGCAGCGCTTTGTTAGCGGTGATGATTGATTTACCGTTGCTAATTGCTTTTAAAATTAGAGTTCGAGCAGGCTCAATGCCGCCCATTACTTCAATAACAATATCTACCAATGGATCGCTAACTACAGATTCGCTATCTTGGGTAAGAAGCTCAGTTGGGATCTGATCGCGGCTTGCTTTGCTATCTCTGACTGCAATGCGAGTTAAATTCAATTTAGCTCCAGATCGAGCAGCAAAATCGCCATCATCTGCCAAGAGCAGGCGAGCTACCTCTGAGCCAACAACGCCGCAGCCAAGCATTGCGACATTAAAACTCTGCTGCGCGCTACTCATTTTGCTTCACCTTTGCCGATCTGCCTTGGTTCTTCCTCAATCTCCAAGGCTAGAAGGTCGCGGTGAGTTTCGCGGCGAATAATGCTGCGCGCCCTGCCATTAAGGACACAAATCACTGGCGGCCTTGCCATATGGTTGTAATTGCTGGCCATGCTGCGCCCATATGCGCCAGTAGCGGGAACAGCTAGTAGATCACCTGGAGTGATATCGCTAGGTAGCTGCACATCTCTAATGATGATATCTCCTGTTTCACAGTGTTTTCCAACTACTCGAGATTTTCTAAGTGGGGCGCTGCTACTGCGATTTGCAAGTGAAATTGAATACTGCGCTTCATATAAAGCTGGGCGAATGTTATCGCTCATTCCACCATCAACTGATACATACCAACGAGTGGTGCCATCTTCCAGAGTTACCTCTTTAGTTGTTCCAACTTTATAAATAGTTACCATAGAGGGACCAACAATCACTCGACCTGGTTCAATAGAGATTCTTGGAATCTTTAATAGAGCCTTTTCACACTCTGTCTTAACTCTTGTTGCAATAACACTTAATATCTCTTGAGCAGGAATTAGTTTATCGCCTTCGATATATGCAATTGCATAACCACCGCCAAGATCTAATTCTGCAAGTTCAGCTCCAAACTCATCTCGGTATTTAGCAAGTACTGAGATAAGCCTTGAAGCGCTTAATTCAAAGGAATCTGGGGTAAATATCTGCGAACCAATATGAGCATGTAAGCCTCTTAGCTCAAGAGAGTCATGTTTCTTGACAGACAAGATCGCATCCCATGCAGCCCCTGATGCAATGGAAAATCCAAATTTCACATCTTCATGGCCAGTTGAAATAGCCTCATGGGTATCAGCATCAACTCCAGGATTGAGACGGAGTAATACCCCTTGAGTGACCGACTTTTCTTGTGCAATTCTGGCTACCCGATCAATTTCCTGCAGTGAATCAATAACAATTACTCCAACTCCATAATCAATGGCAGCTGCAATCTCTGACTCTGATTTGTTATTGCCATGTAACTCAATTTTTTTAGCTGGGAAATTCGCGGCAATAGCTATCGCTAATTCACCATCAGTGCAGACATCAATTCCAAGACCAGCCTGTTCAATCCAGCGCGCAACTTGAGTTGAGATAAATGACTTTGCCGCGTAATAAGCAGTTCCAGCATTGGTTCCAAATGCCTCTTGCAGAGCTTTAGCCCAGAGGCTTGCTCGAGCTTTAAAATCAGATTCATCAAGAATAAATGCTGGCGTTTCAAACTCATCTGCTAAATCACTAACTGAGATATCTCCAATTGTGATTTCGCCATTTACTCTTCTTGCACTCATTGGCCAAATTGCGGGATTTAGATCCTGGCTCATATCTACATCTTCTCCGGAGCGCTTACGCCCAATAGATTCAAAGCATTACTTATTACCTGACGGGTTGCATCACAGAGCGATGCCCTAGATGAATGTATTGCACTTGGTGATTCATCACCTAGCGGAAGAACGCGACAATCGTTATAGAAGCCGTGATAGAGAGTTGCTAACTCCTCAATATATCTAGCGATGCGATGAGGCTGACGAAGCTCTGCAGCGCTTGCAACAACTCTAGGAAATTCTGCAAGAGAGCCCAATAGCTCTCTCTCACGATCATGGGTTAGTAGCTCTGCTTGGTAGGAATTGATTCCATAAGGAATTGATAAATCTTTAGCATTTCTTAACACAGCACAAATCCTGGCATGAGCATATTGCACATAAAAGACGGGGTTATCGTTAGTGCGTTTTTTAAGTAGATCGATATCTAAAACCATAGGAGTATCTACTGGATAGCGAATCAAGGTGTAGCGAGCTGCATCAACGCCAACTTTCTCGACTAGCTCCTCTAGAGTAATAATTGTTCCTGCTCTCTTGGAGAGCTTAATTTCCTGGCCGCCTTCAATAATCTTTACCAATTGGCCGATTAATACATGGATGTTGTATTCCGGGTCATCTCCAGCGCAAGCAGCAGTTGCTTTAAGCCTGCCAACATATCCATGGTGATCTGCTCCGAGCATATAGATGCAGATATCAAATCCGCGCCTTCTCTTATCTAGATAATATGCAGTATCAGATGAGAAATAAGTTAACTCTCCCCCAGATTTAACCAGTACGCGATCTTTATCATCACCAAAGTCAGTGGTTCTAAGCCAGATAGCCCCTTCATCTTCATAGGTATGACCTTGCGATTTAAGAGTTGCTAAAGCTTTATCAATGCCATCACCGCTATGAAGGGAGCGCTCTGAAAACCAGATATCAAAGCGTGTTCCAAAGTTATCTAATACTCTTTTCTGTTGCGCTAATTGCAATTCATATCCTGCTTCGCGAAAAGTATCGCTCGCGCTCTGACCACTAAGTTCTTTATATTCTGGGTGCTTTATGAGAATTTCTTGAGCCAGCTCATCTATATATTGCCCTTGATAACCATCTTCAGGCTTGGCCTGGCCAAGGGCAGATGCTGCAAGTGATGCACCAAAGAGATCCATCTGATTACCGCGATCGTTAATATAAAACTCACGAGCAACCTTTGCTCCACCAGCGATTAAAACTCTTGCAAGGGCGTCACCAACTGCTGCCCAACGGGTATGACCTAGATGTAGCGGTCCAGTGGGATTAGCACTTATAAATTCTAAATTAATCTTTACTCCAGCAAGGATCTTTACCTCTCCATACTTTTCACCTTGGGCAAAGATGGCATTAACTACAGCGCCTTGTGATGCTTTTACCAAAGTTATATTTATGAATCCTGGCCCAGCAATATCAATTCTTTCTATAATTTCATTTGACTTTAGTGAGCCAGCAATAATCTCTGCAATCTGCCTTGGTGGTTTTCCAGCGCTCTTTGCTAGAGCGAGCGCAATTGAAGTTGCATAATCACCATGCTCGCGATTCTTTGGTCGCTCCAACGTAATCTCATTAAGAGCTGCGTTTGAACTCAACTCTGCTGGCAGCTCACCTTTTGCAATAGCGGCTTTGACAGATTCCAAAATTGCAGCGGCAAGCAGCTGATGAGGGGCTAGCTCGATCGAATTTGGTGAATTAGAGGCCGACACCTAGATAAGGCTACCGACCCAGCCTTCCTTCTTGCGTTAACTAGAAATAGGCCTTGATTTAGGCTCAATAGAGGGCATCGTTATCAAAGTGTTATCTGCCAAGGCTCGCAAATCTGAGAAATCGACTACCGCTCTAGGGGTGAATGAAAGTAGGTTTCACTACAGGTGAGTCGCCTTATGCGGTTCATTAATTAACTACTTTCGAAAGGTATCTAATAGATATGTCAAAGCGCCGTCTCGCGATCTCTGCACTAGTTGCATCGTTCGCACTAATTCTCACCGGTTGCTCCTCATCAGATGAAGGTTCAGCTGATGGTTTCGTTGGAGTCATCCTTCCAGATGCTGCATCTTCAGCACGTTGGGAAACCGCTGACCGCGGATTCCTACAAGCTGCATTTGATGCCGCTGATGTAGAAGTTGATATCCAGAACGCAAATGGTGATGCTGCTGCATTCCAGACCATTGCAGATGGAATGTTGTCTGCTGGTGCCAAAGTTCTCATTCTTGTAAACCTTGACTCAGAGTCTGCAAAAGCTGTTCAAGATAAGGCAGCAAAACAAGGTGTACCAACAATTGATTATGACCGCCTAACACTTAACGGTTCAGCGTCATATTACGTTTCATTTGATAACGAAGCAGTTGGACGTCTACAAGGTGAAGGAATCAAGGCTTGCCTTGATGGAGCAGGAAAGACAAAGGCACGTCTTGTCTACCTAAATGGTTCACCAACTGATAACAACGCAACCTTGTTCAAGGCTGGTTATGACTCAGTACTTCGCCCATCAATCAATGCAGGCGATTACACACTCGTTGATGACCAGGCTGTTCCAGACTGGGATAACGTCAAGGGTGGAACAATATTTGAGCAGCAACTATCAAAGGCTGGCGGCAAGCTTGACGCCGTAGTCTCAGCTAACGAAGGCCTTGGCCTTGCAGCTGTTGCTGTTCTAAAGAAGAACGGACTCAATGGAAAGGTTTGCGTATCCGGACAGGATGCAACCGTTGATGGTCTCCGTGCAATTCTTACTGGTGATCTTTCAAACACCGTTTACAAGGCAATCAAGGCTGAAGCAGAAGCTGCTGCAGCACTTGCTATTGCTCTTCTAAATGGCGAAGCGGCAACAACAGCTACCGGATCTGTAAACAACGGTGTAACCGATGTTCCATCAGTTCTTCTAGTTCCTGTCTCAATCACCAAGGCAAACGTCAAGGATGTAATTGCTGATGGCTTCCAGACACGTGAAGCAGTATGCGAAGGCATCGAAGACCTATGCACAGCTAACGGAATCTAAGAATTCTTAGAGGAATAGTTAGTTAAAAAGAAGTAAAAGAGTTCAGCCCGAGTATTAAATTACTCGGGCTGAACTATTAAACCCAACTAAGGCTAGGAATAAAGTGGCATCACCGATTCTCTCCCTTAAGCGAGTAAATAAATCTTTTGGCCCCGTCCATGTTTTAAAGGACGTTGATTTCTCTGCCTATGCTGGAAAAGTAACCGCCTTAGTTGGAGATAACGGCGCAGGAAAGAGCACGCTAATTAAGTGCATAGCAGGCATCTATACCCCAGAGACTGGGGAGTTTATTTTTGAAGGAAATCCAGTCACCATCTCAGGACCAAGGGATGCCACAGCACTTGGAATTGAAATTGTTTATCAAGATCTAGCGCTCTGTGACAATTTAGATATTGTCCATAATATGTTTTTAGGAAGAGAAGAGATTAGCGGAATTACGCTAAATGAATCCAGTATGGAATCTTTGGCAAAAAAGACTCTAGATGGCTTAAGCGTTAGAACTGTTAAGTCAATAAGACAAAAGGTCGCCTCACTTAGTGGTGGACAGAGGCAGACCGTTGCTATTGCAAGAGCAGTTCTTTGGAATAGCAAGGTAGTAATCCTTGATGAGCCAACTGCTGCGCTTGGAGTTGCTCAAACTGAACAGGTTCTAAAATTAGTAAGACAACTAGCCGATAACGGGCTTGCAGTCATAGTAATTAGTCATAATCTAAACGATGTTTTCCAGGTAGCAGATAATATCGCTGCGATGTATCTAGGAAGCATGGCTGCCCAAGTTGAAAAGAATTCAGTAAATCAAAATGATGTAGTGCGTCTTATAACTACTGGAGCGCAAAAATGAGCCAAGATTTAAATATCAAACAATCAGCTAACGATTGGTGGAGCAAGGTCAAAGCCGGCCAAGTTGGAGCACTTCCAGCCCTACTTGGACTATTTGTTCTCTGCATCGTATTTGGCATTCAGAGCTCGGTATTTTTAACGCCAGGAAATCTAGCCAATTTACTTACCCAGGCAGCGGCAGTAATTGTTATTGCGATGGGCCTAGTTTTTGTGCTCTTGCTTGGAGAAATTGATCTCTCAGCTGGATATGCAGCAGGAGTCTGTGGCGCTCTCTTGGTAATCATGATTACTGAGATGGATTATCCCTGGTATCTAGCATTTCCAATAAGTGTTCTTGCTGGAGTTCTCCTAGGAGCGGTTATTGGATATTTAGTTGCCCAATTAAAGATTCCTTCATTTGTGGTAACTCTTGCAACATTTCTAGCTTTTCAAGGGCTATTACTTCTCTTGGTTGGCGAGGGCGGAACAATTCGTATTGAAGATCCAGTAATTCTGGCAGTTGAGAATAAGAACCTCTCAGTTTCTTATAGTTGGATTTTCTTCCTTCTCACCGCTGGCGCTTATCTCCTCTCTGGCTTACTGAAATTTAGAAAACGCAAAAAAGCCGGCCTGGTTGATAATTTATTTAAACTCTGGGTAATAAAGACTTTTGTTTGGATTGCTATTGGAACTCTGGCAACCTGGGCCTTAACTGTGGAGCGCAGCAATAATCCAGATTTGGTAAGTCTTCGAGGAATTCCTTATGTAGTGCCGGTAATTCTGGTTCTTTTAGTTGGTGCCACTTTCGTTCTTTCTCGCACCTCATTTGGTCTTCATATCTATGCAGTTGGTGGAAATGCTGAAGCTGCTCGCAGAGCTGGTATTAATGTCAAGATGGTAAGAATTACAGCGTTTATGATCTGTACCGCTTTTGCAGCAGTTGCAGGAATGATCTTTGTATCAAGAGCAAATTCCATCTCACCAACAACTGGTGGAAGTTCAACACTTCTTTATGCAGTAGGCGCCGCGGTTATTGGCGGAACAAGTCTTTTTGGTGGAAAAGGAAAAGTTAGTGATGCAATCCTCGGCGGCCTTGTTGTAGCAGTCATTGATAATGGCATGGCGCTACTTGGCTATCCAGCTGGAATTAAGTTCATGGTTACTGGCGCAGTTCTTCTAATCTCAGCAACTATTGATGCTGTATCTAGGCGAGGAGCGAGCACGACCTAAAGGCTAAGTATTTAAGTACTTTCCAGCGGTTTTTGACTCTGGCAATTACTGGGTATCCTTACGCCTCCAACTCTTGCGGGAGTGGTGAAATGGCAGACACGCAGGTCTTAGGAACCTGTGCTTCGGCGTGTGGGTTCAAGTCCCACCTCCCGCACCAGTAGTGCTTCTGGATACATAAAAAAGTAAAGCTATTAAATTCTGAATAATTCTTTCTCAGATCTTTGCTGCTGCAAAACCTTTCTCAAGATCAGCAATAATGTCTGAGATATCTTCAATTCCGATGCTTAGTCGCACCATCCCTGGCGTAATTCTTGCGCTGCGCAGCCCATCTTCGCCAAGCTGTGAATGTGTAGTCGAGGCAGGGTGAATAACTAGGGAGCGCACATCACCAATATTTGCCACATGGCTAAAGAGTGAAAGTCCCTCAACAAATTTCTTACCAGCTTCTAGTCCGCCCTTAATATCAAAAGCCATAACTGCTCCAGCGCCTTTGGCTGCATACTTCAATGCATTTGAATGCCATGAAGAACTTGGCAGACCTGAGTAGCTAACTGACTCCACTTGATTGTGTTTTGCCAGCCACTGGGCAACTGCTAGGGCATTTTGTAAGTGGCGATCCATTCTCATGCTTAGCGTCTCTAAACCTTGCGCTAAGAGCCAAGCATTAAATGGCGAAACGCTTGGTCCTAAATCTCTGAGAAGTTGCAGTCTGCATTTGAAGATATAGGCGACATTTCCAAATGATGATCCCACTCCTAGATCTTTTGCATAAACCATGTTGTTATAGCTTCCATCTGGTTGATTAAAGCCAGGAAATTTCTCTGGATTCTTGGAAAAATCAAAATTTCCAGAATCAACAATCGCCCCAACCATCGCGCTGCCATGGCCAGAGAGAAATTTAGTTGCTGAATGAGTGACGATATCGGCACCATAATCAAAGGGGCGAGTGACATAGGGCGTGGCAATAGTGTTATCAACTATCCAAGGCACCTGCGCTTCATGGGCAACTTTGGCGATTTTTTCAATATCAAGAGCGACACCTAATGGATTAGAAATTCCTTCACCAAAGAAAGCCTTGGTATTTGGCTTTACCGCTCGCTTCCAAGAATCCATATCGCTAGCATCTTCAACAAAGGTAAATTGAATACCAAATTTTGGCAGCGTGTATTTAAATAAATTGTAAGTCCCGCCATAGACATAAGGACTTGCCACGACGTGATCGCCAGCTTCAGCGACATTCATAATTGCAAGGGCGGTTGCTGCCATCCCAGATGAGACAAGGAGTGAGGCAATTCCTTTCTCTAAGGTTGCAAGTCTCTTTTCTACTGCATCTTGAGTTGGGTTATTAATTCGGGTATAAACATTTCCAGCTTCAGCTACGCCAAATAGATTTGCAGCATGGGCAGTATCGCGAAATTGGTAAGCAGTAGTTTGATAGATAGGAAGGGAGCGAGATCCGGTAGTTGGATCTGGTGTTTGTCCTGAGTGGATTTGTTGGGTATCAAACGACCAGTCTTGATTCTCTGACATACCTGACCTCTTCGTTGAAGTTTTCGTCGAATTCAACCTTCAGCGGCAGAATTCTGTGCCTTTGCACTCAGACTAGTAGAAATTCAGCTAAATGTGTGCACAGCGCCATAGAAATCTATATTTTCCTTAATCGCTTTTTATTCAAGACAGGGTTAGATTAGCGCCATGACAAAGGCGTCATCGCAGGATTCTTCACGCGCAAAATCGCCATCTCTGGAATCCCCGCTAGCTACCGCTCTCTCGCAATTAAGAAGAGCTATTGATCAATTAAGACTCTCTGAAAATGATTGGAATACCCTTTCAACTCCGCGCCGCATATTAGAAGTGGCTGTTCCCTTGCGCCGCGATGATGGCCGCGTTGAGATGTATAAGGGCTATCGCGTTCAATATTCAACAACCCGCGGGCCTTCTAAGGGTGGAGTTAGATTCCACCAAGATATCGATCTAGATGAAACCATTGCACTTGCCATGCTTATGACTTGGAAGTGCGCACTTACCAATCTTCCTTACGGTGGAGCAAAGGGCGGCGTTGCAGTAAATCCTAAAACTCTCTCACTTGCTGAAAATGAAAGATTAACCAGGCGCTACACCTCAGAAATTCTTCCAATTATTGGTCCAGAGCGCGACATTCCAGCCCCTGATGTGGGAACTGATGAACGCAATATGGCTTGGATGATGGATACATATTCGGTTAATGCCGGATTTTCTGTTCCTGGTGTAGTTACTGGAAAACCAATTGTTCTTGGCGGATCTCTTGGAAGAACATCTGCCACTGGTGATGGCGTAGCAATTTCAGTTCGCGAGGCGCTAAAACTTAAAGGAATTGACCCAAAGGGTGCAACGGTCGCTATTCAAGGTTTTGGAAAAGTTGGATATTGGGCTGCCCTTGCCTTGGAAGAGATGGGACTAAAGGTTGTTGCAGTCAGCGATGTCTCAGGTGGTGTTACTGGATTTAAAAGCGTTACTGATTTGCACAAGTATGTGCAAGAAAATGGCACGCTCTCTAATGCTCCTGGAACAGATGGCCTGACTAACACTGAGCTTCTTCATCTAGGAGTTGATGTCTTAGTTCCTGCAGCGCTCTCTGATGCCATAACTGAGGCAACTGCTAGTGGCATTAAAGCCAAGATTGTTGTTGAAGGAGCAAATGCTCCAACAACTCCCTCTGGAGATGCGATTATGAACGATAACGGAGTCTTAGTTGTTCCAGATATTTTGGCAAACTCAGGCGGTGTAATCGTTTCTTACTTTGAATGGGTTCAAGATAAGCAGAATTATTTCTGGAGCGCTGAGGAAGTTAAGACCAACCTAAGCACCATCTTGATGCGAGCTATAACCGAGGTAGCCGATAAGGCCAAGGATGAGAAGCTGACTTGGCGCGAAGCGGCCAATATGATCGGTGTGGCCCGCGTGGCCCAGGCCCATCGCCTTCGCGGTCTCTACCCATAATCAAGGGCTTCACCCCATTTTCAAGCTAGAGCTAATCGTGGGAAGATTCACGCCCCCTGAAAGTACTTAAAAGAAGTGCTGAACTAATGAGGAGCTGAACAAAGTGGCAGATAAGAACTTTTTATCATGGGTTGGATTTAAGGGCGAAGAAAGTGATGCCAGTAAAACAAATCTTGCCGCAGGTTCAGCCTCGCTAGAGCGCATCCGCGAACTCGAATCCCAGTTAAACGATCTTCGTTCACGCCGAGACATCACAGGGCTAAGCAAGGAAGAGTTTGAAATTCTGGCAACAGAGACTGCGATGTCTATTATTCGCACTGCTCAACAGCGCGAAGCTAAAGCAAACTCAAGTGCTGAGAAAGTATTAAACGAGAGCAAGAAGCTAGCAAGTTCAACTCTAGAACAAGCTGAGGCAAAAGCTAAATCACTTCTTACTCAAGCTGAATCGCGCGGTCGTAAATATATTGAAGCAGCAGAAAGTGATGCCTCAGATATTCTCTCTCAAGCAAATTCTGAAGCTGAAGATCTTCTTACTAGTAAGAAGCGTGAGGGCGGTGCAATCACAGCTACTGCTAAGAGAGAGGCAGATCGCTTAATACTTGAAGCAAGCACAGAAGTTTCAGAGTATAGAAACTGGCTCGCCGGAGTTATCTCAGAGGCAGAGCGTCTCTATCGAATTCAGAGCCAATCACTTGATTCAGCTGAGAATGCGATTTCACAATCTAGAGCAAGGCTTGAGAGCGCATTTAATCGACTAGCAGAGCTACAAAAGCAGGTGGTCTCAGCAATTTCTCCAGATGGTACGCCAAGTGCTGACGCTAAAGTGGTTGCAAAAATTAACGCAGCAAAAAATGGCGAAACCAAGAGCGCGGCAAAGAAAGCTCCAGGTAAGAAGAGCGCAACTAAGAAACGTCGGTGATGTCTTCTAGTACTCGCTACATCCATTCAGTTGATGGCCTTCGCGCCGTTGCAGTTCTGGCAGTTCTTCTCTATCACCTAGGCATTGATTGGATTCCAGGTGGTTTTCTTGGAGTCGACCTTTTCTTTGTCATCTCAGGCTATGTAATAACTGGACTAATTCTTGATTCGATAGAGAGATCTGGAAATTTTGATTTAAGAGCCTTTTATTTAAGTCGAGTTAGAAGACTTCTCCCTGCTCTAGTTGCAATGATTATCTTCACACTTCTCTTTATTGGCGTTTATGCCCCAGAGACTGTTAGAAGATTTGTCTCTGATATTGGCTATGTCTTATCAGGATCTATGAACTGGGCCCTAGTTGCAAGGCAGCAAGATTACTTTGAGAGTATTGGCCGCCCTCCGCTCTTGCAGCACACCTGGTCGCTAGCAGTTGAGGCGCAGTTTTATCTACTCTGGCCACTAGTTCTACTTTTCATCTTGAAGTATTTCGGCAAAAAGAGAGTTTCAATTGTCGCTCTTGCAATCGCTATTGCATCAGGGGTAGCCCTATTTGCCTACTCAGTACAGATCGATACTAAAGCATCAGCAATTAGCCATGTTTACTTCGGAACTGATACTCACTCCATTGGCTTATTCCTTGGCTCTGCCCTGGCTGTTAGTTGGAAACCAGCGAATCTCACTAGAGAGATCAGCAAGAGAGCCCAGGACTTTATCGATTTAATCGGTGTATTTGGTCTACTCGGATTACTTGGAACATTTCTCTTTATCAACGAAAGTGATCCAACGCTCTATCGAATCGCCTTTCCACTAACGGCTCTATTTGGATGCGCCACTTTAATCTCAGTTGTTCATCCCGCTTCCAGATTTGCGCCAATACTTAGCACTAAAGCACTAATTTGGATCGGTGAGCGCTCTTATGGAATTTATCTCTGGCACTGGATTGTCTTTCAATTAACCAGACCATCACTTGATTTAGTCGGAGATGATTGGGCTCTCTATGCCTTGAGAGTATTGATTGTATTTGCCCTTGCCGATATCTCGCTTCGCTATATCGAAATACCAGTAAGACGTGGGTATTTCGAACTCTGGTTCCGCGGAATGAAATATCGCACCAAATCAGTGCGCATTAGACAGAAACTCTCAACGCTACTAACTGTAATTGCCTTACTCGGCGCAACAACTCTTGTTGCAAATGATGGAATAAGAAAAGCAGATGAAATTGCAGCGCAAGAGAAACTGGTAGTAGAAGCTGGTGAGCCCGTTGATCAAGTAATAACCAACCCTGATAGCCCAGGGCTCTGGGTCACGGGAGATTCGGTAATCCTTGGAATCAGAAATGTTCTAGCTCAATTTGAGCGAATTGAATTAATAAATGCCAGAGTGGGCAGACAAATTGGCGAGTTGATTGAAGTTGCTAGAACTGATCAACAATTCGTTGGCGCATCGCCGGTAGTACTAAACCTGGGGAATAACAATCGCTTGGTGGAGAGCGATGTTGTAGAGCTAATGGAAGTAGTTAAAAATCAGCCAAAAATCATTGTAGTAAATACCGCTGTTCCAAGATCTTGGAAGAGTGAGAATAATGCTCTGATTAAAAGTGTTCTCGCTCGTTATCCCAATACTATTCTGGTTGATTGGGATGCTATCTCAGCAAATAATCCAGAGTTCTTTGCCTCCGATGGTGTTCATCTAAATCCGCCAGGAGTTAATGCTTATGTCTCTGCAATTCGCGAAGTTTTACAGAAATAAAAAAGACCGCACCTTTTTCTCTTAGGGGCGGTCTCTTTTAGTAATTTAATTAATTCTGATACTTGCCCTTTAGTGAGAACTTAGCAGCATCTACTTTTGTTCCATCTGAATAGACAGATTGGAGTAGAAACTGGGTTCCACCTTCATCACTTGCAAGCGCGATATCAAATGAGAGTTGATCTGCTCCAACTGTTGAAACCTCAACAAAATCAACGGCGTTATAGGAGACAGATACGGCATAACCAGTTAGACCATCAGTTGCAGTAGATGCCTTCCAGCGAAGGGTCACTCCACCAGATGCATTTCTAATTGCGACAAAGCCAGTAGGAGCTTCATATGCTGTGATCGCAGGCTCTTCGCTCTCACTCTCTGATGGCTCTGCGCTTGGCTCCTCAGATACTGTCTCAGTTGGAGTTGGCATAGCGTCATCATCATCAGTTGAAGAGTTTGTGAGTGCAAAGATTGCAAGGAGGACAACTCCTGCAATAACTAGGAATAGAACGTTATTTGATTTCTTTGCCGGCGCTTGAGCAGTTGGGGCGCTCGCGCTCTTTGCTGGAGCCGGTGTTGATGAAACTGAAGTTGTCCCTCTTGATGGAACAGGTGGAATAACTATCTTTGAAAGATCACTTCTTGAACTAGCCTTCTTAGCACTTCTCTTTGCAGGGCGCTTAGTAGCAACTTTCTTTGGCTTGGCCTTGCCTGCCTTCTTAACAACTCTCTTCGCAGCTTTCTTTGCTGGACGTTTTGCTGTGCGCTTTGCAGGGGCCTTTTTTACGCGCCGCTTTGCAGAAGCTTTCTTCTTTGCCGCCACTATTACTCCTTCGCTCTAAAACTTCGCGCACTTGCTCTTAGTTATCTAACTAGGAGCGCGCTTTTCTATTCCAAGCCTACCTGCGAGTGTGCACTTTCAACGGCTATGAAAGGGAGAGAAAAGGTGAAATTTTAGGAGCGATTTGCGCTAGAGCTTTGCCTCTATGGCTAATGGAATCCTTCATCTCAGGGCTCATCTGCGCAGTTGTGATGTTAAAGCCCGTTGGTTGAAATATTGGGTCATAGCCAAAACCTTGATCTCCTATGGGGCTATAAATTATCTGACCGGCCACCTCACCCCTTGAAATCATGCTCTGGCCATCGGGCCTGGTAAGTGCCAAGACTGCGATAAATGATGCAGATCTATCGCTGATCCCATCCATCAGCTTTAATACCTTGGCATTGTTTGCCGCATCATCGCCATGAACCCCGCTATAGCGAGCTGAGAAGATTCCAGGTTCACCATTAAGGCTATCTATTGCTAGCCCGCTGTCATCGGCTAAGGCAGCAAGGCCTGAGAGCTTGGTGACAGTACTTGCTTTTAAAAGAGCGTTCTCTTCAAAACTATTTCCTGTCTCTTCGATATCGCCAATATCTAGATCTGCCATAGAGATAAGTGAAATCTCTGGGGCATGCATTTTTAGCATCCGCTCTACCTCTAATACTTTGCCTTTATTTCTAGTTGCTAGTACTAGAGTTTTTTTCATCTTTCGACTTTAAATACTATTTGGCGAGGGCTTGAGCCTGTAGTGCTGCAATCTGCTTACAACCATTTGCTCCAAGATCTAATAACTTATCAAGCAAGGCTCGATCAAATGGTTCACCCTCTGCTGTTCCTTGAACTTCAATATATTTTCCCTCACCAGTGCAGACAATATTCATATCAGTCTGAGCTCTAACATCTTCTTCATAGCAGAGATCAATCATTGGCTCACCATCGATTATTC
>JAURJF010000079.1 GCA_030832365.1 Candidatus Nanopelagicales bacterium | reverse complement strand
CCAGAGCTATCTAGAGATGCAAAGCTCTCATCAACAGAGCCGTGATAGCAGCGATCGATAACAATGATCTTTTTCTTACCTGTAATTAATCTGGCATAGCGAATTACATGGCGATTGGCATCGGTTGCAGATACAGTAAATTGCCAGAGCGGCAGATGAAATCTTCTTGCTAGCTCTTTAGAGACTTCTAAGGCATCATCTGTGGGAAGCATTGCAGTCATGCCCTTTGAGAGCTGCTTTGAAATAGCATCAACGGTTGGCTTTGGGCTATGGCCCGTCATAGATCCAGTATCGCCAAGACAGAGATCTATATATTCATTGCCATCAACATCAATAAAGTGAGCGCCCTTTGCTGATTCAACAAAGAGTGGGTATTTACCAGGCCATTTAGACATCCAAGACATAGGAACTCCGCCTGGCATTACCTCTTTAGCTTTTTCAAAGAGAGCAGCGCTTTTTGGGGTGCGGGAGAGAAAGCGCTCCATCTCCTTAATATGTAAATTCTTTAAGTGCTCTCTATTAATCACTTTTCAAACCTATCAAATCTCTTCAAAGATAAAGAGCGCCTCTAGATAGGTATCGCTACTTATTCCAAGATTTGCCGCATCAGGAGGAGCGCTCTGCGGCTCGATACAGACCCCTTCAGGATCTTGGTCATAGACCACCCAATATGGCGCATCTGATTCAATCTTTATCTGTAATACATCTTCCCAAGAAACTGTTGGCACTCCTCGCACTTGCGTAAAGGCATCATCCCAAGGGGGAGGCGTTGGGTTTATTAACTTTCCAGTTGGCATGTAATCACTGCCGCGTTCAAACATTTTTCCTGGGTGAAAATTAATCTCGGCAGCCCCGCCTCTATCAAACTCTCTTGGAAACCAGGGATGAAGCCCCATCCAAAATGGCAGATCACTTCCCCCTGCTTCATACTCTAAAGACCAACGCAGAGCGTTATCAAGAAGTTCAAATCTCTGTTCCACTCTTGCTCCAAGATATGGCTCGGCAAGATCAAGTGCAAAATAACCATTTCCTATCTCCTGCCAAGAAGAGGTAGGGGCAAAGCCATGGATCGCATCAGGTGAGGCAAGATTTGTTGGTAGTTGAAATTCTTCTCCCTTACTATTTTTAATTAGACCATCTTTGATTCGCCCTGCCCAAGGAGCCATGGGATACCAACCCCAGGTAAGCACCTGACCTCTAAATGGGAGCACACATTCAATATCTCTAAATCTAAGAGATGAGATCCTTCCCCCTTGATCAACATCAATTTCAAGTGAGATCTCACCGCCATCAATTGCATGAAGAAGGCTCATAGCGCTAAATCTAACTCTTCTTTCCAGGGAGGATTAGCACCGGCTCTAGAGCAGGTAATTCCAGCAGCTTTTGCAGCCCTTTCTAGAACTTGTTTCAACACATCTACCTTTAGCCCACCTAAACCGTGTTTAAGAAGACCCTCAACAATTACAGCACCAATAGTGTCGCCCGCTCCAACGCTATCTACCAATTCAACCTTTGCTGCAGGGCAATCAATTCGCCAATCTCTAGTAAAGGCAGATACGCCCTTCTCAGCTCTAGTAACAACAACTATCTCGGTACCTCTTGAGAGCCAGTTAGCAATTACTTCACTCTCTGAATTCTCATAGAGCCAGGAGAAATCATCTTCACTTAGCTTCACAATCTTTGCTAGATCTATCCATCTCTCAACGCTATTTCGATATATATCTCTATCGCCCTGAATTGAAGGTCTTACATTGGGATCAAAAACTACAGTTGCGCTCTTATTTGAGAGCCACTTATAAAGCTCTGAAGCACCAGGCTCTAAAAGAGTGGCAACTGAGCCAATATGGATAACTCTGGCATCCTCTTTAGGAAGCCAAGAGGAGTGGAAGTTAAAACTCACCGTTGAATCGAGCTTGAATTCATAGCTAGCAAGGCCTGCTTCATTAATCGTTGCTATGGCAAGCGCGGTTGGAAGATCTGAGCGATGCACTAAATCTAGGCTAACCCCACTATCTAATAGCTCGCGCTCTATCGCCTCGCCATAACTATCACTTGAAATACCACCAATAAAATTAGTCGAAAAACCAAGGCGGGCTAAGGCTTTTGCGCTATTGCAGGGACCTCCACCCACCATCTCTGAGATTTCTCCCCCAGAAACTGGAATGAGATCCATTAGAGCTTCACCGACGACCAGAACTTGCCTCACTTCTTTAACCACTCCTTAATTATTGGTGCCAAGGATTTCGCATCAAGTTGCCCACTTGCAAGGCCCACTATTACTTCCTCTGCTTCATCGACCCCAACTTTGAAATCTCTCTCATTGATGATTGCAAATAATCTTCCTGATGCCCAGGTTAATCTCTTATTGCCATCAATTAAAGCGTGATTTGAAGCTAGCGAGTGCATCAGAGCTGCAACCTTTTCGGCAAAAGACTCATAGGCCTCTTGCCCATAGATAGATGTTGAGGGTCTGTAAACGGCAGATTCAAGTAATCCAATATCTCTGATGCGAAAGTCTGGAATTAGCGCCTCGCCAATCTCAATTACTTCCTCGAGGCTGAGATATTGGATCTCCTTACTCACTTAGCAAGACGCCGAAGGAGTTCAGCGTCTTGAGTTTTAATCTTCTCGATGCCCTTTAATAGCTTCTCTCGACGCCTAGATGTGTAGGCATCAATCGCTCTAAGAGCCGCCTCCTGCATAGAGATACCATCCTCGGCAGCTGCCTTCTTTAATGCCTCGCTCTGCTCTGGGGAGAGCCTTAAATTCATAGCCATGGTGAAATGGTACCACTTTGGTACTACATTACTAACTCGCATATTTCTCCTCATCTATTGAAAGTTCTTTGAATCAACGAGAGAAGTATTTGGCCCCGCCCTGACATATCAATCTGACTGATCCACAAACTTGGCCAGTGGATCAGTCAAACCCGCCACTAGCCGATTCTGCGCCGGCCAAGGCTAGCCTTAGCGGGTGCTTCGCAAACTCTTTCGCCTGCGCACCGAGCTAGGTAAATTCTTTGGCGTAGGCCTTATGGCCTACCTAGTTGCAGTCGGTGGATTTAATCTCCTGGTCCATTTGGATTCAGCGCCCCTTAAGAGCAAGCCATTGACCGCCTCCATACTCTCTGGAGCCCTCTCAATTTTAGTCGCCTACTTTGGTAATCGTCACTGGACTTGGAAGGAGAGGCAACGTAGCGGAGCTAGCCGTGAAATTACACTTTTCTTTATCATTAATCTCATATCACTTAGCTTTACCATCATCTGCTTAGCGATCTCTCGCTATATTCTCGGCTTTGATTCTGCCGTAGCAGATAATATCTCTGCAAATATAATTGGAGTAGGCATTGGAACTCTCTTTAGATTCTGGAGCTATCGAACTATTGTCTTTAAACCTAATTAATATATTAATTTAAATACTAGCGCCTCAGCCTCTCTGCCATTATCACTGCAACATCAAGCCATCTCTTTAACTCCTCCTGGCTAAAAGGCCTTGATGCCCCACTTACTACATATAAACCTGTGAAGAGATCGCCACGATATTGATATGCGCCAAAGAGATATCTAGTTGAATTACCCTCACCAATCTTGGCATGGACTATTACGCTATTGGATGAAGTAATTAAATTACTAGCAAGAGGTGGAAGCTCTAGGAATTCATACTTTGTAAAGAGGCCATCTCGTTCATTTCCTCCAGAGTTCTTTAAACAATTTGCGTAGCTAAGCTTCACCTCCTTAAGCGCCTGCTCTGCTGCTGCAATACTCTTATAACGAACAGATTCAGAAGATAGGAAGAGGTAAGGGTTTCCCACCTTATTTGCAACAACCTGGCGACGCTCACTGCGGAGCAATTCAGAGTCATATTGTGCGCTGCA
>JAURJF010000078.1 GCA_030832365.1 Candidatus Nanopelagicales bacterium | reverse complement strand
TGCTCGTTCCAATACAGGTCTCGCATCATCAAAATCATATTTTTGGATGCCAACTAAATCAGCATGCCCTGGTCTAGGTCTTGTTAAAGGAGCATTTCTTCCGAGAGATTCGATCTCTGATTTTTCAATTGGATCTGCGCTCATAACTTTTTCCCATTTAGGCCACTCTGAATTCGCAATTTGGATAGCAATGGGACCACCTTGGGTTAAACCGTGTCGTATCCCTCCAACAATGGTGACTTTATCTGCTTCAAAGTTCTGTCTTGCTCCTCTACCAAAACCAAGTCTGCGCCTACGCAGATCTTCATCAATATCTGCAGTTGTGACCGATACTGAGGCAGGCATTCCCTCTAAAATTCCAACCAAGGCTGGACCATGGGATTCTCCTGCTGTTAACCATCTCATTGCTTAATTATCGCAGATTAATTTGGATTCCTGCTCCCTATTTATCACACCCACGCTCAAACATTTATTGCAAAGAGAGAAACCCCAAAGAAGAGATAGGGAGCAAATGCAATTCGCTTGCCTTTCAGGCTCTCACGCTTTAATAGATGAATAATTAAGGTAACTGAGCAAGCTAACCAGCTGATCACATTACTCCAGATTAAGTCAGATATATCTCCACCAAATGCGGAGATATAGGCCCCTATAAGAAGTGAGAGTCTTATATCGCCGCGGCCAATCGCGCGTCCTGAAAATAGGTTGATAGTTGCATAGAACATAAAGTTGATTAGCGAGAGCAGCGATGGCTCGAGCAACGATTGGCGAAGTAGAGGGATGAGAGAAAGTAGCGCTAAGTGAGTGACCCTCTTAGAAATTAAGTGCTCTTGATAATCTCTCCAAGAAATGATGATTGCAAAAATTGCGAAATGGATAAAGAGCACATGAAGACTCTAATTTCCAAAGGATAGATCAAAGGAACTTATCCACAAGCTCTCTCTATTTGCCCCCTTCCAACTTGAGAAGTAACTGCTCAAAGAGCCACTTTTTATCAAAATCAAGTTCTGTCATCAGAGATATCTGAAATACCGCTTGCGCTGCCAGTAGTTGTAAGCCTGAAATCAACGAACCTCGGGCATCCAATTGAAGTTTTGATAGCTCTGGGGGCCATGGCCAATAGGTTGCATCGAAGAAGAACTTGGGCGCTTTAAATTCTTTTGTCATTAATAGAACTTGATCTGAAGGAATTGTATTGATAACCAATTCACTCTCCCAGGCTTGAACAGAACGATCCCAATCCTTAATTTCAAGATTGAAGCCCAGGGCTGATTTGATAAGAGAGGGATCTCTATCTGAACTTCTTCTGTATACCTCGATCTTTATCCCTCTTGGCGCTAGCGCTGCAATTGCTGCCCTTGCCGTTCCCCCAGCTCCAAGGATTGCCACTGAAGAGAAGGAAAGATCTTTGGTTAAGAATTCAAAACCATCTACATCAGTTGAAGTCGTTCTCCAAATATCTCCATCACGATAGATGGTATTGGCCGAATTAATCTCTTTTGATCGTGAGTCAACTAGAAGCGCTGGGTTTGATATCGCAGTTAGCTCTTCTTTAAGTGGCATTGTCAGCGAAAAACCAAGCAAATCTTCTTTGAGTAACTCTTGCTCTAAATAACTAGCAAGCTGACCACTTTTAACCTCTATCGCTTGATAAGACCCAGAAAAACCGAGAAGAGAATAGGCATGATTATGAATTAAGGGAGATAACGAATGCGAAATGGGAGATCCTAAGACCGCTGCGCGTTTAATCATTCAAATAACCCCGCTTTGAAATTTCTCTTATATTCAGACTTCCACTCTAGGAATTGGTCATAGGAATTGGTAAATCGAGTATCAAAAGGTTTAACCGTTACAAAATAGAGCCAATTGCCAGCCTCGGGGTTTAAAGCTGCATCAATTGCTGGCTTAGTTGGGCTTCCTATTGGCCCGGGAGGTAGCCCAGGGTATACAAAAGTGTTATAGCGATTCTTAACTTTGGTATCTACTTGAGAAACTCGTATTTCGCCTCTACGTTCTAAGGCATAGTGCACTGTTGAATCAAATTGGAGCGGCATGCGCTTTTCTAATCTGTTGTAAATAACCCGAGAGACTTTTCCGAAAACATCTGGCGTTCCCTCTGTCTGCACAAGGGATGCAATCACCATAATTTCAAAAGGAGTGAAATCTCTCTCGTTACTCCAGTTAATATCCTTTGTTGCTGATACAAACCTGTTAAGCATAGCTGAGAGTATTTCATCGCCATCCACGCTCTTGTTAAAAGAGTATTGGGCAGGATAGAGAAATCCTTCGATATTTTTGCTCTTAAACATCTCTGGTGGAAAGACATTCCTTATGCTCTTTTCAAGTTCAACTTTGCTAATACCGAAATTGATGATGCTTTCCGAAATTTCAGATAAGCGCTGTCCGTCTTTTACAACTATTAGATTTGGAATGCGAGAGGGATCTAAGAGCTGTTCTAGGGCCACCCTGGCTGGGATACCAGTTTCAATTCGATGTTCGCCAGGTGCTATTCGCTGTGACCTGGAATCAGCAACTGCCACTCTAAAAAATGCAGCAGATGATTTAACAATTGAGAGTGATTCAAGTTTTCGTCCAATTTGCGATCCACTCTCGCCAGATAGAATTTCAACAATTACCTCCTGGCCTGCAGATCCAACTTCATAATCAGGTGCGCTTTGAGCGCCTGAATTAGCCTCTCGAAGAAGAAGGGTGATAAAAATAATTACAATCCCGGCAGCTAATAAACGAAGAAGTGGACTTCTCTCAAATGAATGCTTCAGAGTAGCGGTATTAAATCTCATGGCCAGCAGCACCTCCGCTAACCCGCTCTACTTCTAGGGCAAACTCTAGAATCTTTACAGCAGCCAATTGATCAATGTTCTCCTTATTGCTTTTAAGGCCTGCGATCTTTAACTCACCCAGAGCAGAACTTGTGGTTAGCCGCTCATCTAATAGCCGTACCTGTATTTCTTGAGGTAGATGGCTTTTAAGTAGTGATGCAAAGCTTCGAGCTTTATCACTTGAATCACTCTCTTTCCCTGAGAGATGCAAGGGAAGCCCAATATAAACAATTTTCACATTACTCACACCAACAAGTTCTTTGATTGCGATGACGGCTAAATCCGTTGATTCACCATTATCGAGAGTAATCAGTGGAGATGCGATTAGCCTAGAGTCATCAGATTTTGCAATTCCAATTCGCTTATCACCGTAATCAATAGCAAGTCTTGCACCTGGAAGTATCACAAAGGCTACATACCCGAGAGGGAAGCCTTGATGGCCAGTAACGCTTCATCAATCTTAGTGAATTCACTTCCGCCGCCCTGGGCGAAATCATCTTTTCCTCCGCCACCGCCGCCAAGAATTCCAGAACCAATCTTAACTAGCGCACCTGCTTTTGCTCCCGCGCTACGAGCGCTTTCATCGGCCGCAAGAACTAAAGTCACTTTCTCATCACCTCTACTTACTAGCGCTACAACTGAGCCTTTGAGGCGATTTCTCAAGTCCAAGGCAACAGTTCTCAAATCATCGCCAGAGAAGCCTTTGCCCATGTCAGCTGCTATGAATTTAAATGGACCGATATTTTCAGCCTTTTCTAATAGAGAAGCTGAATCACGAAGAGCCCTAGCTGTTCTAATCGAGCCAATCTCTTTTTCGGCATCTCTTAGACGAGTAAGAAGAGAGGTAATTCTCTCCGGCAGTTCTTCTGCCCTTGTTCCTTTAATGATTTCAAGAAGTGAGCTAATTAAAATATGTTCACGACTTAGAAATGAGTAAGCATCTGCGCCGACTAAAGCTTCAACGCGTCTTACTCCTGCTCCGATAGAGGATTCACCAAGGAGTTTTACAATTCCAAGTTCCCCACTTCTTGAAACATGGGTTCCTCCACATAATTCTTTTGCCCAATCACCAACGCTAATTACTCGAACGCGCTCACCATACTTCTCACCGAAGAGCGCCATAGCACCGATCTTCTTCGCCTCTGCTTGAGACATCTCCTCTGCGCTAACAATTAAGTTATCTAGAAGAAGCGAATTAACTCG
>JAURJF010000077.1 GCA_030832365.1 Candidatus Nanopelagicales bacterium | reverse complement strand
AGGGCTACTACCTCTTGGTGAGGAGCAGGGGTTAATTACCTTTGCAGCAATTTTGATGATCCTTAAGGCATTTGCCAATGGCAGCGCATCTCTTACTGGCCTTGAAGCAGTCTCAGATAGCGTCCCACTCTTTAAGAGCCCTGAGCATATAAATGCCAAGCGAACCTTCACAATTATGGCAACAAGCCTTGGTTTATTGGTTATGGGTATTGGTTGGCTTGCCTATCACACCCTTGCAATTCCATATGAAGAGGGAACACCAACGGTAATTTCTCTTGTTGCAAAGGCAGCACTTGGTGGATCTGTTTTTGGTCAATTCTTCTTCTATGTAGTTCAGGCTGGAACTACTCTGATTCTCTTTGCAGGTGCTAATACTTGTTATAGCGCATTTCCTAGCATGGTTAATATCGTTGCCAATGATGGCTTCCTTCCAAAGAGACTTACTCTGCGCGGCCATAAATTAGCTTTCTCAAGTGGCATATTTTTCATTGCATTTGGCGCATCTATCTTGGTGATGGTATCGGGCGCAAGTATTACAACTCTTGCTGCAATCTATGCTCTGGCGGTATTTATCGGCTTTACTATCACTGGCCTTGGTATGGCTAAGAGATCACTTACTAAGGGTTCAAAATATCAAGTAGCGCTTCATAGCCTCTCTGGAACTATCTCGCTAATTACTGTGGCAATTCTTGCAATAACTAAGTTTGCTGATGGCACTTGGTTAGTTGTTATCGGCACTCCGATTGCACTCTTGATGATGCTTAATTTTAATCAACAATATAAGCGAGAGAATGAAGCTCTTCTGGTTCGCTCGCAACATTCAAGGGCAACATCGATTGCTCGCCATGATGTAACAGTGCTAATCGATAGTATCGATATCGCAACTATTGCAACCATTCGTTATGCCAGATCATTAAAGCCTAGAACTCTTCACGCAGTTCACTTTGTTTTAGATGATAGAAAAGCTGAAGCGATCTTTGATCAATGGAGCAGTAACCCTGCCTTTGATGACATTGCGCTAGAACTTATTGATTGCCCAGATAGACGCCTTGCCAATGCTGCCGTTGATTATGCTATTAAAGCGACTCAGCAAAAAGATGTTGAACTCACTCTTCTGCTGCCAAGAAGAGCCTATTCAAGGTTTCTAGGTCGCCTCCTTCATGATCAGAGCGCAGAACAAATTGCTAGGCCAATCTCTGAAATTCCAAGAGTTGTTGCCACCATTGTTCCTTTTGATGTTGAGCGCATTCTCAAAGGCCAGATGAGCGAGATTGAAAAACGAGAACCAGTAAAAGTTCAGCAAGCTGTGGCTCCATCTCCAGCTAGAGCGCAGAGTAATTGGCTCCAATCATCTGAGGTAGTTAGCCACTATCAAGAATCCATGATGCCAATTGGCAATATCACCTGGCGCAGAAGAGCTCATGTTGCAGGAAAAGTAACTGCCATTAGACCTGCTGCTATGGATAGCGCACCGACTTTAGAAGTTGAGATTTGGGATGAAAGTGGCGGAGTAACCCTGCAATTTCTAGGAAGGCGAGAGATAGCAGGACTTGAAGTTGGTTCAACTCTAATTGCAGAGGGTATGGTCGGTGAACACGATGGCTCACTGACTATTCTTAATCCTTCATATGAGATTAGGGTCTAGTTTTGATAAAGAGATTACTTAGTAAAAGCGCTACGAGATGGCTCATTGTAGGAAGCGCTACTTTTCTCATTGATACCGGGCTCTTTTTATTTGCGCTCTCACTGACAGATATCGTTATTGCATCAAATTTATTCTCTGGATCGATTGCAACGCTATTTAACTACCTATCTCACTATCACTGGTCCTTTGCCAGCAATCGGGAGCATAAAGAGTCAACGTTGATTTATTTAGCCTTTTTCTTTATGTTCTTATTCCTAGGCACAACCCTAGTCGCCACTTTTGTAAATTCTGGCCTTGAGCCTGCTTTCGCTAAAGTTGGAAGCGCGCTAATTACCGCACCGATTAGCTTCTTTATTATGAAGTTCATAACTTTTAGGCGAAGTAGTTATGCAAAATAGATTAATCATTGTTCCAACCTTTAACGAGTTAGCTAATGCCCCAATCCTTATTGAACGTATTTTTAAGCACATTGCTAATTCTCATATCTTGATTATTGATGATGGCTCACCTGATAAAACAGGAGAGAAAATTAAGGAGATACAGAGTAAATATCCGGCTACTCTCTTTCTCTTAGAGCGAGCCAGTAAGTCAGGACTTGGCAGCGCTTATCGCACTGGCTTTGCGTGGGGCTTAGAGCGAGGATATGAAGAGCTAATTGAGATGGATGCTGATCTCTCTCATAGAGTGCGAGATCTAAAGAAGATGATCGAGGCAAAAGAGCTACAACCCAATACAGATCTAGTGATAGGTAGTAGATGGGTGCCTGGCGGAAGGACTGAGAATTGGTCTAAGAGCCGAGAACTTCTATCAAGGGCTGCAAATCTCTATGTTAGAGCGATGTTGGGTATGGGAGTTAAAGACTCAACAGCTGGCTTTCGCATCTACTCCTCATCGATTCTTGAAAGACTAAACCTTGAAGCGATAAAGAGTGAGGGCTACTCATTTCAGATAGAGATGACAAGAGCTGTATATAAACTTGGCGGAAAGATAATTGAAGTTCCAATTACCTTTAGAGAGCGCGAAAATGGCGTGAGTAAGATGTCAAAAAATATTGTTAGGGAAGCAATGTTGCTGGTCACTATCTGGGGTTTAAAGCGGTTTTTAAGAGTTAAATAACTGGCGGTGGCGGTGGGATTTGAACCCACGGTTGGGTTTCCCCAACACGCGCTTTCGAGGCGCGCTCCTTAGGCCGCTCGGACACGCCACCGTAGGCGACTATACGCGAGGGCCTAATCAGTTTTTAAATTACCTCTTTTGGGCAAAGAACTGCGTTAATAACTGGGCGCACTCTTGCTCTAAAACACCTGAGATAACTTCAACTTTATGTAGCGCTCTTGGGTCGCGAATCAAATCCCATACCGAGCCGCAGGCTCCTGCCTTCTCATCCCAGGCGCCAAAAACTAGCTTCGGAATTCTTGCTGCCATTATCGCCCCTGCACACATCACGCATGGCTCAAGAGTGACAACTAAGGTGCACTCATCTAAACGCCAAGCACCAATTGATCTTGAAGCTGCTCTGATAGCAACAATTTCTGCATGTCCTAGTGGATCTTTAAGGAGTTCCCTCTGATTATTTCCAAGAGCAACTATCTCGCCATCTTTATTAAGAATCACTGCGCCAACTGGCACATCACCACTTGAAGTACTACCAAATTTAGCGCGCTCAAGTGCTACGCGCATTGCGCGTTCATGGTTCATTTAAAGATTCTCAATAACTTCACTGTAAATATCGCCAAAGCCAATTCTTCTAGCAATTACCTCTAATTGCTCCTCTGGATATAACTCATCATCATCGCAGATCATCTGAAGCTCCATGGCATCAAGACCGAGATCTGTAAAGATATTTAAATCCCCTGCAGGTTCATCAGCATCATCTTCTGCTGGGAATTCAATATCGCTTAACTCTAAAACCTCGGCAGCAATTTCATAATCAAGTGCTGCCATAACATCACTTAAAACCATCTGCATCTTTGCGCCAATCTGGCGGATGATTATGAAGAATTGATCATCGATAGAAAGAAGCGCCATTGCTCCGCCATCTACTTGTTGAGCTCTAAGCGCATCAAGAACTAGACCGATATCACTAGTTGCTTCATCTGGTAATTGCGAGATTCGCCATTGCCCATCATCGCGCCAGGTAAGGAGTGCAAATTCAAGTGTTTCGTCTGCCATCTCACACCTCCCGCTCATAAGAAATGCAATGCCTCATAGTTCCACCGTTGCCCTTGGTAGTAAAGTGCCGCCATGAAGGTCGTTGTAGTAAATCACCCTCTTGTGACCCATAAATTGACCGTGCTACGCGATAAGCAGACTAACTCACAAATTTTCAGGCACTTGGTTGAGGAGCTAGTCACCCTTCTAGCATATGAAGCAACTAGGGATGTAAAGATCCAAGAAGTCT
>JAURJF010000076.1 GCA_030832365.1 Candidatus Nanopelagicales bacterium | reverse complement strand
GGCGATTGATAGTTGATCAAGCAGTAGGCCCGCATCAACATTAAATGTGCCAACTGAGATCCAGGTAAATAGCTTCTGAGTTACAGCCCTTGATGCCTCTGGGCGATCTATCATTGCGAAAAATTCCATTGCGCCAATTACAAAGGTGCTTGCCGAAATCAACGTTGCAAAAATATGCCCCCACTTATCAGCTTTTCTACCAAGTAGCATCAAAAGCGCTGAGCTAAAAAGCGGCAGAGCAATTAAATAGACTAAGTTCTCTGAAGTCATTTATCGACTCAACAGACTTGCATCATCAACTGATGCAGATCGACGAGAGCGGAATATTGTCACAATAATTGCAAGGCCTACTACAACTTCACATGCAGCTACAACCATGGTGAAAAATGCCATCACTTGGCCCTCTAAATTTCCATTAATCTTGGCAAAAGTAACAAAGGCTAGATTGGCCGCATTGAGCATAAGTTCAATACACATGAAGACAACGATTGCATTCTTTCGAACAATTACTCCAACTGCTCCTATCGAAAATAGGATTGCTGAGAGATAGAGATAATTAGTTGGATTCATTACTTGTTGCCCTCATTATCAATCTTTGGCAATCCATCTAATTCATAGCTCTTTGACTCAGCCACATCGCCTCTGCGATGAAGCACTTCAGCGATTGAAAGATCAGATGGTTTTCCATCTGGCAGTAGCGCTGGAAGATCTATCGCGTTATTTCTGGCATAAACGCCAGAGCCTGGAAGACCCGCTGCAGTTGCAATTGATTTTCCACGAAAGCGAGCAATAGATCTTGATTTTTGAGAAGTTCTAGCAACATCGCTCTTTTCTGAGTGAGCAAGAACCATTGCGCCAAGGGCTGCGGTAATGAGAAGGGCTGAAATGACCTCAAAAGCCCATACATAATCGCTAAATAGATACTGAGCCAGGCCCTCTACATTTCCACCGCTATTGGCTTCATCTAAGCCAACGCTAGGTCTTCCAAGCTCTGCTCGAGCGATGAAGGTAATAAGAGTTAGTGAAAAGGCTAGGGCTGTAAAAATTGCAACAGAGCGGATTCCTTTAATCTTTTCAACTAGCGAATCTGATGAATCCACTCCGACCAACATCAAGATAAATAAGAAGAGCATCATTACTGCTCCGGTGTAGACCACAATCTGAACAATTCCGAGGAACGGAGCATCTAGAGCAATATAGAAAATAGCCAAGGTAATCATCACCCAAGCCAGCAGAATTGCAGAGTGAACAGCCTTTTTCATAAATAACATAGCAACCGATGCCAAAACGGCAAGAGGTGCTAGTACCCAGAATAGAGCTGATTCACCGCTCATTACTTCTCTCCACCTGCCTTTGTATCTTGTGATGGATGTGACTCTTTAATTTCATCTCGGTAATAATTGTGATGATCAGACTCTGGATACATCGGATGCGGTGGCATCAACATTCCAGCACGGAGGGGAGCGAGTAAATCTTCTTTCTCCCAGATTAATTTCTCACGTGAGTCATCAGCAATCTCATACTCATTTGTCATGGTGAGGGCTCTTGTTGGACAGGCTTCAATACATAGACCACAGAAAATACAGCGCAGGTAATTGATTTGATAAACCTTGGCATGTCGCTCGCCAGGGGAGATTTGATTACCTTCGGTGTTGTTTTCTCCTTCAACATAGATTGCATCTGCAGGACAAGCCCAAGCACAGAGCTCACAACCAATACATTTTTCAAGTCCATCTTCATAGCGATTTAATTGATGGCGACCATGAAAGCGCGGAGCAACTTCAGGTTTGACTTCAGGATATTCAATTGTGTTAGGTTTTTTAAACATCGTGCTGAAGGTGACCCAGAAGCCTTTTAATTGGGTGAAAAAGCCAGAGGGCTCAGTTCCAGTGACAGGAACTGATTGTTCAGCGGCCTTTTGGATCGCCCCTGAAGGCTTTGGTTCTAAGTGAAATTCACTCATTTAATTGCCCTCCTTTTCTTTTAAAGCTAGAGATGTCGGAAGGGCTGGAACTGGAAATGATGGTTCAGGCATTGGCTCTACCTGATTGGCTCGTTCTTCAGTCTTTAACTTTGAACGATCATAGATTGTCATCGCGCCTAGAACTGCCAAGACCACTGCCCCGGTAAATCCTGCAATAACAAATTGTGAAGCGCCTTGCTGTGTTAGTAGGCGAAGTGTGGCAACAACTAAAATCCAAGCAATGTTTACTGGGATTAATACTTTCCAACCAAATTTCATGAATTGGTCATAACGCAGCCTTGGCAGCGTTCCTCGTAGCCAGACAAAGAAGAAGAAGAATGCCAAAACTTTTAGGAAGAACCAGATAAAGCTAAACCAGCCACCAAGCCAAGCAGAGGTGAAGCCAAGTCCTGGAGGAGCACTTGGCCCTCCTAAAAATAGCGTGGTTGCAAGAGCAGAGACTGCGATGATGTTTACATATTCAGCCAAGAAGAATAGTGCAAACTTTAGCGATGAGTATTCAGTATGGAATCCGCCAACTAACTCACCTTCTGCTTCAGCTAAATCAAATGGTGCGCGATTTGTCTCACCAACCATAGAAATAACATAAATTGCAAAGGATGGAAAGAGCACAACAACATTCCACCAGGTTGCTTGCGAAGCAATGATGTCGCCAGTTGACATTGATCCGGCATAGATGAAGACGCCAACAAATGAAAGTCCCATAGCGATTTCATAGGAAATAACTTGAGCGCTAGAGCGCAGCCCGCCGAGTAATGGGTAGGTAGAACCAGATGACCAACCACCAAGCACAATTCCATAAACCCCAATTGATGCTGTCGCTAGGACATATAGGACCCCAACTGGCAGATCAGTTAATTGCATAATTGTCTGCTCGCCAAAGAAATTAACTTCGCCGGTGAGGGGAATAACTGCAAAGGCCATAAAGCAGGTAGTGACGCTGATAATTGGGGCTAGGACAAATACGGCGCGATCTGCTGCTGCCGGAATGATGTCCTCTTTCAAAGCTAGTTTTACGCCATCTGCTAAGGCTTGAAGTAAACCAAATGGGCCAACTCGATTTGGCCCCATACGCATCTGCATGCGAGCAACAATGCGTCTCTCGCCCCAAACCGAGAGAAGTGTTAATAGAACGCAGAGAGCAAACACAAGTACACCTTTAGCAACGATTATCCAGGTTGGATCATCAAGAATTATCGATGCATTATTCATGCTCTCACCACCGATACCTCACCTGATGTAATACCAAGGCTTTCAATTACCTTGCTATTAGCGCTATTGCGAGGCACCCAGACAGATCCCTCATCGATTGAATCAATCTGACAGGCAAGTGTAATCTCACCTCGCGGCGTTGAAATCTTTATTTGATCTCCATTTGTAACACCTAAAGAATCTGCGCGGCTCTTAGAAATAATTGCAACCGATGGATGGGCTGTCCCCGCCAGGTTATTTTCGCCATCTTGTAAAGATCCAGCATCAAGAAGCAATCTCCAGGAACATAGATTTGCTTTGCCGTTAGCAATCTTTGTTGGTTCACCACTTACTGGAGTAAAGCTCTCACAGTTATGCCAAGTGCCAAGTGAATTAAATTCATCTCTTGCAAAGCTAACGGTTGGAAGATTAATACTTGATCCCATCTCATCTGCAAGCATTGAAAGGATTCTCACATCACTTCTAGTTAGAGAATCTGGCACAGCTGCTTCAAAGAATCTTGCTCTAGATTCCCAATTTATAAAGGTTCCACTCTTTTCAACAACTGCTGCAACTGGAAGGACAACATCTGCAATCTGCGTTACTGCGCTCTGGCGAATTTCAAGTGAAACGATAAAAGCTTTCTCCATTATTGCTTGGTAATCAGGTGAGATATCTAGGGGATCAACGCCGCCAATCAAAAGAGCGCCAATATTGCCTTTTTCTACCTCTTTAATAATTTCATCGCTATCAAGGCCAGGGCTACTTGGAAGGCTTGAAACGCCCCATGCAGCTTGAAGATCTACCCTTGCAGCGCTATCGCTAACCGGCCTTGCTCCTGGAAGAAGATTAGATAGCGCTCCAGCCTCAAGTGCTCCTCGCTCGCCAGCTCTTCTTGGTATCCAGGCAAGCTTTGCACCGCTATTTGTAGCAAGA
>JAURJF010000075.1 GCA_030832365.1 Candidatus Nanopelagicales bacterium | reverse complement strand
AGTTAAAGCAGATAGATATGTTCGCATCGCGCTAACTGCTAGCGATGAAAATATCTCAAGTGCAGCCTCTCGAATTATTGAGGCGATAAAGCCATGATAAATAAGGCTATTTTGCTCGTTGGCGGCCGAGGAACTCGTCTTGAAGAATTAACTAAAAATACCCCAAAGCCAATGTTGAAGGTAGCAGGAGCTCCAGTTACGGAGCATCAAATTGCTAGAGCTCAAGCAGCTGGAATAACTGAGATAGTCCTAGCAACTTCATACCTAGCTGAGGTTTTTAAGCCTTACTTTGGCGATGGATCAAAGTTTGGCCTATCAATTAAGTATGCAATAGAGGAGCAACCCCTAGGAACCGGCGGAGCAATTGCTAATGCTGCCAAATCTTTAAATCTTGCAAGCGATGAATCTATCTTTATCTTTAATGGCGATGTTCTTAGTGGCCATGATCTAAAAGCCCAAGCAGAGTTTCATGAAAGCAAGGGCGCTGATGTGACTCTGCACTTAGTGAGAGTTGAAGATGCCCGCGCTTATGGCTGCGTTCCACTTGATTTAGATGGAAAGGTTTTAGAGTTTCTTGAAAAAATGGATCAGCCCAAGGTAAATACTATTAATGCTGGTTGTTACATATTTAACAAGAGCGCAATTGAGCAAATTCGCCCAGATGAAGTGGTAAGTGTTGAGAGGCAGACCTTCCCAGAGCTTTTGGAGAACAAGGGCGCCTTATATGGATATATTGATGATTCATATTGGATTGATATGGGAACTCCAGCTTCATATATTAAAGCTTCAAGAGATTTGATTTTAAACTCTGAGATCTCACCTGCTACTAGGCAGGCAAGAGATGGAGTGATTATCTCTAAAGAGGCTAAGGTCGATGCCACAGCTATGATTTCTGATGGCTCTGTTATCGAATCTGGAGCAGTAATTGGAGCGCGTTGCCAAATTAAAGGCTCAATTATTTCAGCCGGGTCAAGTATTGGTGATGGTTCAATAATTGATAATTGCTATATCGCACCTAATGTTTCAATTGCAAGTAATAAAAAAATATCTAGAGAAATAATCAATAATTAGCTCGTTTTTGCTAAAAAATTAGCGGAAAATCGACAATTAGGGGATTAATTTCTACCCAAAAAGTCACGGCAGCGACTTGACACATATGAATAACAAGCGTGTAATTAGCCCCTAGTAGGCCCACCATTAGGCGTGGGCTCTGTTTTTTAGGGGTATAACTGATGACTGATGCTCGTCGAATAGAGCAGACTTTCATTCCTGGTCCAAGTATCCAATTGGGAAATGGCGAGATCGTTGAGCTATCGTGGCAAGAGAGAGCGCTATGTGCCCAAACCGATCCCGAAGCTTTCTTCCCTGAAAAAGGTGGTTCAACCCGTGAGGCTAAGCGAGTTTGTCTCTCCTGTGAGGTTAGACAAGAGTGCCTTGAATACGCTCTGGCCCATGATGAGCGCTTTGGTATCTGGGGCGGACTTTCAGAGCGCGAACGTCGTCGCCTCAAGCGCCGTCCAGCTTAAATTTAATAGCTGTAAGAAAACAAGGTTATCAACTAGAAGAGCTAAGGAAAACTGGTCTAACTTTTTATTTAAACAAGAGGCGGTGTAATGCCTACTTCAGATAATAACTTTGTCACTGCAATTATCGTCTCTCACAATGGAGCTCTCTGGTTACCTGAAGTTGTGGCATCCCTTGCTAAGCAGAGACGGGCAATAGATCAGATCATTGCGATTGATACTGGCTCTGAAGATAGTTCAGTGAAATTACTAAGAGGGGCTGGCATTGCCACGATCTCGACCGCTAAAGAAACTGGCTTTGGCGCAGCGATAAAGGAAGCGCTTAGTAATTCAAGAGTTAAACGCGGTTATGAGTCAGATGTTGAATGGCTCTGGCTTATTCATGATGATTGCGCCCCTGATGCAAACGCACTTAAAGAGCTTTTAGCAGCCCTTGATGAGCGACCAGCAGTTGCAATGGCTGGACCCAAGTTGCGCGGCTGGCATGACCGAAACCATTTATTGGAGCTAGGAATTAGCATCGCCTCAAATGGCGCTCGCTGGACGGGACTTGAATATCGCGAATCTGATCAAGGCCAACATGATGGAGTTAGTGAAGTATTAGCCGTTAGTACAGCTGGGGCGCTAATTCGCCGCGATGTCTTTGAAGAGTTAAATGGATTTGATCCAGAACTTTCTTTATTTAGAGATGATGTTGATTTTGGTTGGCGTGTACATACTGCTGGACACTCAGTAATTGCAGTTCCAAAGGCTATTGCTTATCACGCTGAGGCTGCCTCTAATGAACGTAGGCGAATCGATGTCTCAGATGCTTTTCTTCATCGTCCACTACTTCTAGATCGCAGGCATGCCGCCTATGTTTTAATGGCCAATACTTCTTGGTGGCTCTTGCCTTTAATTGCTCTCCAACTTCTCTCGGCATCTCTATTTCGCGCAATTGGTTATCTGCTAGCAAAACTTCCAGGATATGCCTTAGATGAGATTGCAGCAGTTGCTCTGGTAATTCTGCAGCCGCAGGACTTGATTAGAGCTAGAACAAAGCGCAGGGAGAATCGTTTAGTTTCATCAAGGGTTATCTCTCGTTTTGTTCCACCTAGAGGATCACAGCTGCGATTAGCAATTGAGCGATCTAGCTCATCTATTACTCGAAGTTGGCGCCGCTCCTCCATATATGAAGAAAATGGCGTTACTAGCTCTGCTCTAGATCTAAATGATGAAGCTCTAGAAAATGCTGATATTGATTTAGTCCAAGCCCCATCACCGATTAGATGGCTTACGCGTCGCCCAATACTTAGCGTCTCATTACTTGTTGTTTTGTTGACCTTAATTGCCTCACGTAATCGCCTTGGAGCAATAGTTGGTGGCGCTCTAGCACAAACACCTACAAAAGCCTTTGAATTATTTGCAATGTACTCCGATTCTTGGCATACCGTGGGTCTTGGCTCAAGTACTAGCGCCCCACCCTGGGTGGCCTATATTGGATTTGGTTCCTTACTTACCGGCGCAAACTCCTCACTATTTATTACTGGATTATTTCTTGGCGCAGTCCCTCTTGCGCTCTGGGGTTCATATCTACTTGCAAAGAAATTCACAGATCTACACTTTCTTGCACTCCTTGCAGCCCTGCTCTATACCTTCTCGCCAACCACGCTAAGTGCTATCAATAGCGGAAGAGTTGGAACCTTAGTTCTGGTAGTAATTGGACCGTGGTTGATTAGATCGCTATTTGGTCTCGAGCAGCTAGAAAATCTCTCTTGGCGAAAGACATTCTGGATTGCGCTGCTACTAACCTTTGTCTGCGCCTTCTCACCAATGACATTTATGTCCATCCTGCTCTGGCAGATTATTTTGGTGATCTTTGATGTCATTGCATTTAATTCCAAAAGTAATGCGATGGATAAAGCAGTCTTTGATAGAAGAAATGCCCGTCGTATTGCCGTGATGATTACTCCTTTGATTGTTAATGCTCCTTGGTCTATTGAATTCATCCTTCATCCATCAAGAATCCTTCTTGATCCAGGTTTAAGTCTTGCTGGCGGCGAAGTGATCTCTTTACTACTAGGAAACCCTGGTGGAGTTGGAGCTCCACCGATTTGGATAATTTCACCAATACTTCTTATTGCTGTAATAGCTATCTTTGTTGGTAAGACAGCGCGCTTGGGTGAGGTAGCGCTATTTTTTATCGCAATTGCAGCGCTACTTGGTTCTAGGCAGGTTTCAGGACATGGAAGTTTTACCCCTGAGCAACTCTGGGTTGGCTCTCTTCTAGTAATTCCAACCTTAACTGCCCTACTTGCAGCAGTAATAATGATTGATAACTATCTACCTAGCCTTAGCCAATCTCATATTGATTATCGCCATATTCTCCTTGGCTTTACCTCTTTGATTTCTGCGCTCTCTATTCTTGCCTCAGCTACCTGGTGGCTGAGCTCAGCTAGTAGCGCTCCAGTTCAATCCAATTCAAAATCTGCACTTCCTGCTTTTCTAAGCGCTAGCGCTCAGACCGAGGGGCGTTATAAGACTCTGGTTTTAAGGGCTGAGTCCGCAAAGATTAAATACTTCATTGCTAGAGATAGAGACCTTCAATTAGGGCAAGCAGATGTCATTACAGGTCTTGCCCCAGTAGTTACTAAAGCAATAAATGATCTAATAG
>JAURJF010000074.1 GCA_030832365.1 Candidatus Nanopelagicales bacterium | reverse complement strand
GCAATTGTTGAAGATGAGCTCTTAATTAGCGGAGATGTGCTCTTTAGGGGCGGAATCGGAAGAACTGATCTGCCACGTGGCTCAATGAGCGACATGGAGATAACTCTTCGTGAGAAAATAGCGACCTTGCCACCTCACCTCCGTGTTCTTCCTGGACATGGCGATGAGAGCAGAATGGATGCGGAATTGAAGAGTAATCAATACCTCCTGGCGGCGACTCAAGGGAGATTGGCATGAGTTCAAAGTTTGCAGCCCCTAAGGGCGTCTCTGAATACCTGCCGCCTAGATCAAATATTTTTGATCGCATAGTTCAGACTCTAAAGATTCCGGCACTTGCTGCAGGATATGAATTAATTGAGCTACCAATTTTTGAAGATACTGAGTTATTTACACGAGGAGTTGGCGCCTCCACTGATGTGGTGACAAAGGAGATGTATACCTTTGAAGATCGCGGCGGTCGCTCACTAACACTTCGCCCTGAGGGAACCGCTGGTGTAATAAGAGCTGTTATCGAACATGGCCTAGATCGCGCCAGCCTGCCCGTAAAACTCTTTTATCATGGGCCATTTTTTCGAGCTGAGAGGCCACAAGCTGGTCGTTATCGTCAATTTTATCAATTTGGAATAGAGGCTATAGGAAGCGATGATCCCTATCTAGATGCAGAGGTAATATCAATTGCTTATCAAGGATATAGAAAACTTGGTCTAAAAAACTTTGAACTTCAGATTACCTCACTTGGCGATAGTGATAGTCGAGTGGCACATAGAAAAGATCTAGATGCATTTATCGCTGGGCTAAATCTCGATGAAGAGACGCGCAATAGAGCTTTGAAAAATCCACTTCGCCTCTTTGATGATAAGCGCGATGAGATTAAGGATGCGATGAGCAAGGCTCCTCTACTCCTTGATTATTTAAATGTTGAAAGTAGAGAAAATTTTGAGCAGGTAAAATCCGCCCTTGATTCTCTGGGTATTGCTTATCAAGTTAACCCAAGAATGGTTAGAGGTCTTGATTATTACACTGGAACTACATTCGAGTTTGTTCATAGCGGGCTAGGGGCGCAATCTGGGATAGGTGGCGGCGGACGCTATGACGGACTTATGGAACTTCTTGGGGGATCAAAGCTCTCCGGAATTGGTTTTGGATTGGGGATAGATCGCATTCTTCTCGCCCTTGAAGCAGAGGCAGAATCTGGTCAATTACTTCCAGGAGAATTGAAATATATCGATCTCTATGTAATTGCACTAGGTGATCAGGCTCGCACTAAATGCTTTACTCTCGTTGATTCGCTTCGCAAAGAGGGCTTTGTTGTTGAGCAGAACTTTGGAGATCGCTCCCTCAAGGCAGCGATGAAGGCGGCTGATAAATCTGGAGCGCGCTTTGCAATAGTTCTTGGTGATAGTGAATTGGAAACAGCTTCGGTGGAGTTAAAAGAGATGAGCAGCGGAGAGCTAACTTCGGTTAGGCTTACCTCGCTTGCTAAGACTTTGGCCGAGAAATCATCTGGGCTATAAAAAGGATAGAGAGTAGGTCTTCAAATTGCTTCGCTCCCATAGCGCTGGAACCCTTCGATCAAGTGATATTGGCGGCAGGGTAAAACTTGCTGGCTGGGTAGCTAGACGGCGCGATCATGGCGGTGTGGCATTTATTGATCTCCGTGATTACTCGGGAAGTGTCCAGGTAGTTATCTCTGATGAAAAAGTCGCTGCAGCCCTTAGAGCTGAATGGTGCGTTTTAATTGAAGGAGTAGTGACAAAGCGTCCGAGTGGAAATGAAAATACGGCGCTGCCTACTGGTGAGATTGAAATCAATTGCGAGAGCCTTGAAGTATTAAGTGAAGCGGCTGCGCTGCCATTTCCAGTTGATAGTGGTGAAGTGGTTAATGTTGGTGAAGAGGTCAGGCTTAAATATCGTTATTTAGATTTAAGGCGCGAAGGACCAAGTAGCGCGATACGCCTTCGTTCCAAAGTCACCTCCATCATCCGTTCGGTAATGGATAGTGAAGGTTTTCTCGATATTGAAACTCCCTACCTCACTCGCTCAACTCCAGAGGGAGCTAGGGATTTCTTAGTTCCTGTTCGTCTGCAACCTGGATCTTGGTATGCCCTTCCACAATCACCGCAGTTGTTTAAGCAGTTATTGATGGTGGCAGGTATGGAGCGTTACTACCAGATCGCCCGATGTTTTAGAGATGAAGACTTTAGAGCTGATAGGCAGCCTGAATTTACGCAATTAGATATTGAGATGTCCTTCGTTGATCAAAGCGATGTTTTAGCTGTTGCAGAAAAGATATTAAAGGAAGTATTTAAAAAAACTTTAGATATTGATATTGCCCTACCAATTACTCACTTGACCTATCATGAAGCGATTAGAAGATTTGGCTCGGATAAACCTGATCTTCGTTTTGGAAATGAATTAGTTGATGTAACGGATTTCTTTAAGGAGACAAGTTTTAGAGTTTTTCAAGCAGAGTTTGTTGGCGCAGTTGTTATGCCAAATGGAGCCGCATCTCCAAGGCGTGAACTAGATGCTTGGCAGGATTGGGCTAAAGCAAGAGGAGCTAAAGGACTTGCTTATATTCTCGTGGGCGAAGATGGGAGCCTTGGAGGCCCTGTTGCTAAGAATCTTTCGGAGAGGGAGAGTAAAGAGATTGCCTCTTTCGTTGGGGCTAAGAATGGTGATGCAATTTTCTTTGCAGCGGGCGAACCAAGTTCCTCGCTCCAACTTCTTGGAGCAGTCCGTTTGGAAATTGGAGAGAGATGTAATCTGATCGCAAAAGATCAATGGAAGTTTCTCTGGGTCGTTGATGCTCCGATGTTTGAAGCAACAGATACCGGAGGATGGACAGCAGTGCATCATCCATTTACTGGACCGAAGCCGGAGTATGAGAAGAGCTTTAAAGATGATCCTAAATCGGCCCTTGCTTATGCCTATGACATAGTTTTGAATGGAAATGAAATTGGTGGAGGATCGATCCGTATCCATAAGCGTGAAATACAGCAAGCGGTATTTGATGTTATCGGTTTAACTAAGAAAGAAGCTGAGTCTAAATTTGGTTTCCTACTTGAAGCCTTTAACTATGGCCCGCCGCCTCATGGAGGTATCGCTCTAGGACTTGATCGCCTATGTGCGCTACTTGCCGGAGCTGAGTCAATCCGTGAAGTCATTGCTTTTCCCAAGACGGCAAGCGGAGCAGATCCATTAACAGGCGCTCCAACTCCGATAACCACCGCGCAGAGACGAGAGAGCGGAGTGGATTTCAAGCCGGAATAGGGCGAGAAATCTTTAGTAGGCTAACGCTATGTCCGCAGGTGGAATCGCAGCAATAATCGCAGCAAGCGCTCTATTAGTCATTGGTTTTGCCATCGCCTACGCTGTTATTCGACTCGGAAGAGCGATTGATGAAGTTGGAAGCGCAGTTCGCGATATCGCTAAGGAGACTGCGCCGCTACTAAATGAGGTTACAACCACAGTAGAGCTCGTTAATGGGCCGCTACAGAGTATAAATAAGGTTACAAAGACAATGGAAGAATTTAGCTCTAAAGTTTCTGAGAGCGCGTCAGGATTTCTCGATAAGAATCAAATGGCGATGAAGGCTGCAGGGGCTGTACTAACGGCCGCCCAACTTCGCAAGAAGAAAAAAGGAAAGAAGAGTAAAAAGGCAAAAAACAGCAAGTATGTTGACGACGAGGAGTTCTAACTCCTCGTGAATTCAGCGGAAATTCGTTCTCGCTGGCTAAAGTTCTTTGAGTCAGGAAATAGCCAGGGCATCAAACATACAGTCGTTCCTTCAGCATCTCTTATTGCAGATGATCCAAATCTTCTTCTTGTTAATGCTGGGATGGTTCCTTTCAAACCTTTTTTCCTAGGAGAGTTAACTCCGCCATATAAGCGCGCCACCTCGGTGCAAAAGTGTGTAAGAACTTTAGATATAGAAGAGGTGGGTAAGACCACACGTCATGCATCTTTTTTTCAAATGTTGGGAAACTTTTCATTTGGAGATTATTTCAAGGAGGGAGCAATCACCCTTGCCTGGGAACTCTTAACAAAGCCAATAAGTGATGGCGGGTATGGATTTGCTGAGGATAAATTATGGGTCACGGTTTATCTAGATGATGATGAAGCAGCAGATATTTGGCATAAGAAGATTGGCATTCCTAAGGAGCGAATTCAAAGAC
>JAURJF010000073.1 GCA_030832365.1 Candidatus Nanopelagicales bacterium | reverse complement strand
TTCGGAAAAGGGAAAACTTGTAACTATTACTGATTCCAAACCTGCAGTTAAAGGCGGCAGGCCAGAGCTAACTGAGGCAAAAGTTGTAATCTCTGGTGGACGTGGTACAAATGGAGATTTCAAACCTGTTGAAGCGCTAGCAGATTTACTTGGCGCAGCAGTTGGCGCATCAAGAGCGGCGACTGATGCTGGTTGGTATCCACATACTCATCAAGTTGGTCAGACTGGAAAGACCGTTAGTCCACAACTCTATTTAGCTTGCGGCATATCTGGCGCGATTCAACATCGGGCAGGAATGCAGACCTCAAAGACAATTGTGGCGATCAATAAAGATCCAGAGGCTCCAATATTTGATGTTGCTGATTTTGGCGTAGTTGGAGATCTCTTTGCAGTTCTGCCTCAAGCTGGGCAAGCGATCTCGGCTAAACGCGCTTAAAGTCCGGCTCCATTAAGCACTTTTCCTAAAGACATTTAGAATTAGCAATATGCCTCAGGTCTATTTCGATCATGCTTCAACTACCCCCATCTCATCGGTGGCCCTTGAGAGCTTTATTGAGCAATCAAAATTGGTTGGAAATCCATCAAGCCTTCATAGCTATGGTCGCTTGGCACGAAAGAAAGTTGAGGAGTCAAGAGAGACCCTTGCTAACTTAATTGGCTGCCACTCAAGTGAGATTATCTTCACCTCATCAGGAACAGAGGCTAATAACCTAGCCATCAAGGGAATCTTCTGGCATCGACTAAGAGAAGATCCTAAGAGAAAATTGATTTTAATTTCATCCTTTGAACATCACGCTGTTTTAGATCCTGCGCTCTGGCTAGCTGAATCTGGCCAGGCAGAAATTCTGATGATTGGTGTTACCAAAGATGGATATATAGATCTTGAGCAGATGGAATCAGTAATCAAAGATCGCCATGAAGAAATTGCTCTAATTAGCGTGATGCACTCCAATAATGAGGTTGGAACAATTCAACCAATTAAAGAGATCGCAAAGCTTGCAGAGGTCTACCAAATCCCGCTTCATAGCGATGCAGTTCAAAGCCTTGGGAAAGTCAAACTCTCCTTTAAAGATCTTGCTCTATTTGCTATGACAGTTAGCGCCCATAAAGTTGGCGGGCCAGTTGGGGTGGCTGCTCTGGTTTTGAAAAAGGGCGTCGATATCACTCCATTACTTCATGGCGGAGGACAGGAGAGAGATATCAGAAGCGGAACAATTAATGCCGCCGGCATTGCATCTTTTGTTTCAGCAACAGCATCTGCAATGCGAGATATGGAGAGCAATTATCAAAAAGTATTTGCTTTGAGAGCAAAACTTATCTCCACAATTCAAGGACAGGTCAGTGATGTGAGATTAAATTCGCCTTTAGAGGGTGAGATATTGCCTGGAATTGCCAATATCGAGTTTCCTTCAACTGAGAGTGATTCTATGCTTCTTCTTTTTGATGCTGAGGGAATAGCTTGTAGTACAGGCTCTGCGTGTAGCGCAGGAGTTCAGGAGGCCAGCCATGTTCTTATAGCTATGGGAAGAAGTGAGGCTCAAGCTCGCAGCTCTCTGCGTTTTTCCCTTGGAATCAGCAATAGTGAGAGTGAAATCGAATATCTTGAAGCATGTATCAAGCGCGTAATTGATCGCGCCCGAGCCGCTTACCGAGGTTGAAAATAAAGATATGAAACTCATCGCAGCTATGAGCGGAGGAGTTGATTCAGCCGTTGCTGCTGCGCGAGCAAAAGAGGCTGGTCATGAAGTAATTGGTGTACACCTTGCCCTCTCTAAGAACCCTAAGAAGTATCGCTCAGGAGCTAGAGGCTGCTGCACAATTGAGGATTCACATGATGCAAGGCGAGCAGCGGATGTAATAGGAATACCTTTTTATATCTGGGATATGTCAGATGAGTTTCATGAAAATGTGGTGGAGAACTTCTTAGCAGAGTACGCGGCCGGCAATACTCCAAATCCATGTCTTAGATGTAATGAAAAGATTAAGTTTGCAGCTGTTTTAGATAGAGCAAAGGCGATGGGCTTTGATGGAGTAGTAACTGGTCACTACGCACAAACTAGAGATATCGATAGTCAGAGATTGCTCTATCGAGCAGTGGATTCTGGAAAAGATCAATCCTATGTTTTAGCAGTGCTTAATCAAGAGCAGATTAATGGCGCGCATTTTCCACTTGGTGATACCACTAAAGATGAGGTTCGACTTGAAGCAAAGTCACGTGGTTTATCTGTTGCACTTAAGCCAGATAGCCATGACATCTGCTTTGTTCCATCTGGTGATAATGCTGGATGGTTAAGGGAGAGATTAGGCAGCCAGGTCGGAGAAATTGTTGATGAGGCTGGAAATAAATTAGGAGAACATAACGGGGCCTATACCTTTACTATCGGGCAGAGACGAGGCCTTGCGCTAAGCGTCCCAGAGAAAACTGGTGAGCCAAGATATGTTCTAAAAGTTGAGCCAGTAAATAACCGCGTAGTTGTTGGAGTTAAGGCTGATCTAGCTATCCATGAAGTATCTGGCCTTAGCCCAATCTGGTGTGGCCCAAAGCCAAGTGGGCAAAAGAGTGGATTTATTCAGGTAAGAGCCCATGGCAGCGCTCACAGCTGCAAGTATTTTCTCGATGAAAGTGGCCCGCTACCAGAGCTAAAAGCAATTGTTGATCAGCCAATCTATGGACTTGCAACAGGTCAGGCAATGGTTATTTATGACGGTGATCGAGTAGTTGGCTCCGCCACGATTACAGGAACTAAGTAATGGCAGGTGATAGCGCAATTAGAGCCAAGATGGCCCAGCTTGCTGAAGCCATTAGGGATCATCAATATCGCTACTATGTTTTAGATAAGCCAGTAATTGAAGATAGTGAATTTGATCAACTCTGGAATGAGCTACTAAAACTCGAGGAGAAGAACCCAAAGCTAAGAGATACTCACTCACCTACCTTTGAAGTAGGGGGAGGTTTTTCTACCCACTTTGATTCAGTTGATCATATTGAAAAGATGATGAGCCTTGATAATGCCTTTGATGAATCAGAGCTTGGTGCTTGGTTTGAAAGAGTTGCTAAAGAGAGTAAGGAAAATACCTGGCTCTGTGAGGTCAAAGTAGATGGCCTTGCTATAAATCTTCTCTATGAGCAGTCAAAATTAGTAAGAGCGCTCACGAGAGGAAATGGCGTAACGGGTGAGGATGTAACTTTAAATATAAAAACTATTAGAGAAATTCCACATCAACTAGTTGGAGAGAAAGTTCCGCAGCGAGTTGAAATAAGAGGCGAGGTCTTCTTTCCCTTAAGTAAATTTGCACAATTAAATGATGAACTTGAAGAGGCTGGAAAGGCCATCTTTGCTAATCCTAGAAATGCAGCTGCAGGATCGCTTCGCCAGAAAGATCCAAGAGTCACTGCATCAAGACCGCTATCCATGGTGGTTCATGGAATCGGAGCACTTGATGGAATAACTCTAGATACACAGAGCCAGGGCTATGAATTGATGAAGAGTTGGGGCCTGCCCGTTAGTCAGCGTTTTAAGGTGGCAAAAACTAGGCTCGAGGTAAAGGAATTTATCGAGTATTACTTGCAAAATCGCCATGGAATTGAGCATGAGATAGATGGCGTAGTAATAAAGGTAAATGAACGAGAGGCGCAAAGAACTCTAGGCTTCACATCTCGCGCTCCTAAATGGGCAATTGCTTATAAGTATCCGCCAGAGGAGGTAACTACCAAGCTACTTGATATCAGGGTTAGTGTTGGTAGAACTGGGCGAGTAACACCTTTTGCATTTATGGAGGCGGTAAGAGTCTCAGGCTCAAGCGTAAGTAATGCCACCTTACATAATGTGGAAGAGGTGATACGAAAAGGAATTTTAATTGGCGATGTTGTAGTTCTTAGAAAGGCAGGGGATGTTATCCCTGAGATTCTTGGGCCGGTTATTGAAAGTCGTGATGGAACAGAGCGCGCATTTGTCATGCCAAGTAACTGTCCAGAGTGCGGCAGCAAACTTCGTGCGATGAGCCAGGGCGATGTTGATATTCGCTGTCCAAATACTAGAAGTTGTCCAGCGCAACTTCGCGAGCGCATCTATTACATCGGATCAAGAGCCGCTCTTGATATTGATGTTCTTGGCTATGAAGCAACGAGCGCGCTATTGGAAGATAAGTTGATAGTCGATGAATCAGATATCTTCGATCTAGATAGTAAGAAATTATTAAAGAGTGAGTTCTTTAAGAAGAAAAATGGAACCCTTGGCGCTAATGCTGAGAAATTGCTAGAGGCGCTAAATGAAGCTAAGCAGCGACCGCTCTGGAGAAT
>JAURJF010000072.1 GCA_030832365.1 Candidatus Nanopelagicales bacterium | reverse complement strand
AAGCCATCATTTAATACTTCTTGTACTGCTTTTTCTAACGCATCAGCTTCGTTATCCAGATCTAATGAATATCTAAGAGCCATTGCAAAACTTAAAATTGATGCAATTGGATTTGTTGAAGTTGGCTTGCCAACTTGATGATCGCGGTAATGGCGAGTAACTGTTCCGTGAGCCGCCTCTGCCTCAACAGTTCTGCCATCTGGCGACATAAGAACTGATGTCATAAGGCCGAGTGAGCCATAGCCTTGTGCCACGGTATCTGACTGAACATCGCCGTCATAGTTCTTACAAGCCCAGATATAGCCACCTTCCCAGCGAAGAGAGGTTGCCACCATGTCATCAATTAAACGATGGTCATATTCCAGCTTCAATTTCTCAAATTCTGACTTAAACTCTTTTTCAAAAACTTCAGCAAAGATATCTTTGAATCGTCCATCATAGGCTTTTAAAATAGTATTCTTGGTTGAGAGAAAGACCGGATATTTTCGAGCAATTCCATAATTAAATGATGCTCGAGCAAAATCACGAATAGAGTCATCAAGGTTATACATCGCCATGGCAACACCGGATGATGGAAAATCAAAGACGTTGAACTCCATTGGAGCTGAGCCATCCTCTGGCGTGAAAGTTACAGTGAGTTTTCCAGGGCCTGGAACTCTAAAATCTGTTGCGCGGTATTGATCTCCATAGGCATGACGGCCAATAACAATTGGTTTACTCCAATGAGGAACAAGCCTTGGAACATTCTTAATAATGATTGGCTCACGGAAGATAACTCCACCTAGAATGTTTCGAATTGTTCCGTTGGGAGATTTCCACATTTTCTTTAGCGAGAACTCTTTCACTCTCGCCTCATCAGGGGTGATGGTTGCGCATTTAACGCCAACTCCATGCTTCTGGATGGCTTTGGCGCTATCGATAGTTACCTGATCATCTGTGGCATCGCGGTGCTGGATACCTAGATCGTAATACTCCAAATTGATATCAAGATAAGGCAAGATCAATTGTTTCTTAATAAAGTCCCAGATAATTCGAGTCATCTCATCGCCATCTAGCTCAACGACGCTGCCTTGCACCTTTATCTTGCTCATCTATCTATCTGCCTCTCTTGATCTTTACTGGTTTATAGATCTTTTACATCTGCTTGCTTGGCGCGCACTGCCTCAGCAGCTACTTTGAGCTCTGCTAATTCACTTGCAGTTAAATCACTTTCAACAACTTTAGTAATTCCAGCTCTACCGATTTGAGCTTCAACTCCGAGATAAACCCCAGTAATTGAGTACTGGCCATCAACCCAAGCACATACCGGCATTACCTCACCTGAGTCTTGAATGACTGCCTTTGCCATACGAGCTGCTGCTGCCGATGGAGCGTAATAAGCAGAGCCAGTCTTTAAAAGAGCTACAACTTCTGCCCCACCATTTCTAGTCCGCGTTACTAACTCTTGAATTTCAGCCTCACTTAGCTTTGTAGATAGCGCAGCGCCATCTACTGTGCAGCGAGAAGGAATTGGAACCATAGTTTCTCCATGGCTTCCAAGAGTTAAGGTCTTAACTGATGCAACTGGCACATTGAGTTTCTCTGCCACAAAGTGAGTAAAGCGAGCAGTATCAAGCATTCCTGCTTGCCCCATAACTCTTTGATAAGGAAACTTGGTTGCAATTTGTGCAAGAGCTGTCATCTCATCTAGTGGATTTGAAACCACGATAAGCACGGCATTTGGTGAGTGCTTAGCAATATTTTCTGCAACTCCTCGAACGATTCCTGCATTAACACCAATTAGATCCATTCGAGACATTCCAGGTTTTCTAGGAAGTCCTGCAGTAATAATTACTACATCAGATCCTGCGGTTGCTTCATATCCTTTGCCTTCAGCAGTAGTTGTGGCTCCAATTACTCTGCTTTCAAAGCCTTCAATGGATCGTGATTGATTGATATCAAGCGCTATGCCTTCTGGCTTTCCATCCAAAATATCTGTTAAAACGACGCTTTCAAAGATGTCATATTCGGCAAGACGTAGCGCTGTGGTTGAACCATAGAAACCAGCTCCGACTACCGTTACTTTCCCGGATCTACTCATGGCGCGAAACCTACCTTCTATCCTCTAGGAAGCGCCAATGCGATGGCGATTAGAGCGATAACCAGTGCGATAGGAATCACTCTCGCAATTGGGCGCATTGATCTGATATCCGGGCTTAGAAAGAGAATGAAGCCAGCGGCAATAATTAGCGCCCCAATTCGCACTGAAAGCAGCGCTCCAGTTAATACCCCAGAGAGTGCCAGGGCATAGGAAATTTGCTTGATATTCACCTTGGCTTTAATCCTTATGAAGCGTCAATAGATTCGACAATAACATCGCTCTTGTCATTGGCCCTACCCCGCCTGGCATTGGAGCAATTGCGCTAGCAACTTTAACTACACCAGGATCAATATCTCCAATTAACCCTTCTGAAGTTCTAGTGATACCCACATCAATTGCAACCACGCCTTCTTTAACCATATCTGCGGTAAGAAAATGAGCGCTACCAAGGGCAGCTATCACGATATCTGCTCGCTTAGTATGAGATCTAATATCACTACTCTTACTATGAAGAATTGTCACAGTGGCATCGATGCCCTTACTAGAAAGCAAGAGACTTAATGGCCTTCCAACGGTTGTGCCTCGGCCGATAATTACCACCTCTTTGCCACTTAGAGAAATCTCATTTTTTCTAAGCAGCTCAACAATAGCTCTAGGTGTGCAAGGAATTACCCCGCTTTGGGAGAGCACTAACTTTCCAAGATTTGTGGGATGAAGGCCATCAGCATCTTTATCTGGATCAATCGCGCTTAAAACTTTATTGGTATCAATATGAGCTGGAAGTGGAAGTTGAACAATAAAACCAGAGCAAGCCTTAGAGCTATTTAAATCATCAATTTCCTTTAATAACTCTGCTTGACCTACATTTTGCGGTAGCTCAATTCGAATTGAGTTAATTCCTACTTGGCTACAATCTCTATGCTTCCCATTCACATAGGAGCGTGAACCAGGATCATCTCCAACTAACACTGTTGCTAAACCAGGCTTATTTTTTAGCTTTGCTACCGCCTGGGAAACCTCATGCCTAATAACTTTCGCCGCAGCAACACCATCTAATACTTTTGCTTGGGCCATGGAGATATTCTAGTTCGAAAGAGGTAGCGCTATTTCGCAAGCCTAAAGTTGCGCACCTTGGAAATGGCTATTGGCGAATATAGAAAGATTGCCACTCCAAGGCCAATTTCAAGGGTTAGCGCCAGGGGCATCAAATACCAATGGGGGCCAACTGATTCAAGATTTGGCGATAGGAGCTCGCCACTTGATGCCCGAGCAATAAAGAGAGTTAACCCGGCAGTAAGTCCAAGAAAGGCCAGGATAAATCTACGTAGCTCAACTTGGTCTTGATATTTGCTTGCTCCATATTTTCCTATAACAATTCCTAATCCAACAATAACTAGAGCAAGTAATATAAATAAAGGCTGCGCACCAACTGGTAATCCTCCAAGTAGTGATATTGCAGGTATTTCATCGAGGCGATGAACAAATGGGTTTAACCAAGTTCCATTACCTATTACAACCCCACTTCCAGCAATATAGCTAAGAGTTGAGATAAAGAAGTTTGGCAAGTAAAGAATTTGAATAAATAGAAATGCTAAACCACCAAAGACTCCAGGTTCAATGACTCTTGTTAAATCAAGAACAGTTTCAAAATGCCAGATGAGTGAGAAGCTAAAAACTAATCCAGCAAACCCAACTAAAGCTAATACGAGAAGTGCTGCTAACTTAAGAGCTCTCTGCCAGGGAAATTGCATCCCTTGATCTGGAAGAAGATTGCTTGCGATATATCCTGAAACTAATGAGACAAGAAATAGAATTGGAAAGACAATATAGAAAGGCGCCTTTACTGTGCTTCCAAGTGATGCAAGTGAGAGCAGAGTTCCCAAAAGACTATAAGTAAATGAAAGTGCCAGTAATTGAGCTCTCTTCTCACTTGCTCTGCTGGCTCCAAGCCTTTCACTCATTCTCATCAAGGCACTTTTAATCACCAGAAAGGGAATTATTAAAGCTCCAATGGGGAAGAAAGTTAAGCGCCCTGAGATAGTTTCATTTGAAAGGGATAGATCAAGTGGAATGTGATGGGCAATTAGGAAAAACCAGATTGCAGCCCGCATTGGATCTGCGGTATTTCCAGTAGAACTTCCAGCTGTAGCCCAGGTAATAAGTGAGATAAAGGCCAGCGGAAGAAGAATTAAAATTATTCCTCGCAAGCCTTGGCCGAAAGCAACTTTCAGCAGTGGCAACATCTCTTTATTCTTGCTTATCCTTTAAGGATTGCACGGAGCAGTTCTGCGGTCTGACTTGGTGTCTTTCCAACTTTAACCCCAGCTGCCTCTAGCGCTACTTTCTTTGCCTCTGCCGTTCCCGAGGAGCCAGAGACAATCGCTCCAGCATGTCCCATAGTTTTTCCTTCCGGGGCGGTAAAGCCTGCAACATATCCAACTACCGGTTTTGTTACATACTCTTTGATAAATGCTGCCGCTCTCTCCTCAGCAGCCCCGCCAATCTCA
>JAURJF010000071.1 GCA_030832365.1 Candidatus Nanopelagicales bacterium | reverse complement strand
CCTGAGGCATGTGTAAGAGTGGCAAGAGTTGCCTTTGAATATCGCCAGAGCTTCAATAAAGATGTCATCATCGATATGGTCTGCTACAGAAGGCGCGGACATAATGAGGGTGATGAACCAAGCTTTACTCAACCAAGAATGTATAAATTAATTGATGCCAAGCGCTCAACTCGTGTTCTCTATGCCGAAGCTCTAGTTGGACGAGGCGATATCACCCAAGAAGAGTCTGATGAAATTGCTAAAGAATTCCAGGGCCAACTAGAAGCAATCTTCAATATGGTCCATGACAAACTTCCAGAAAAGCCTGCATTTAATAAGTTAGAGGAGCTAGATCCGCTAAAGGCAAATACTGCAATTAGTGAAGAGATAGCTAGAAAGATCGCTGCTACTCAAATTGCAACACCGCAAGGATTTAAAGTACATCCAAAACTTGCTCCACAATTGCAACGTCGCATCACGATGTTAGATGATGGAACAATTGATTGGTCAGGCGGTGAGATGCTTGCACTTGGTTCACTACTACTAGAAGGACATACGGTAAGACTTGCAGGCCAAGATGTTGGCCGGGGAACTTTCTCTAATCGCCATGCAGTAATTCATGATTATGAGAATGGGTCAGAGTGGATTCCGCTGCGAGAGCTAATAAGCGGAAGTACTCATCTATTTGTTATTGATTCACTGCTCTCAGAGTATGCAGCCCTTGGCTTTGAATATGGTTACTCACTAGAGCGTGAAGATGCTTTAGTTCTATGGGAGGCACAATTTGGTGATTTTGCCAATGGATGCCAGACCATTATTGATGAATTTATCTCTTCATCGCTGCAGAAATGGGGCGAGAGATCATCGCTAGTAATGCTTCTGCCTCATGGCTATGAAGGACAAGGCCCTGATCACTCATCTGGACGAATTGAACGTTTCTTGACCTTGGCAGCTGAAAATAATATGACTATCGCCCAGCCAAGTTCTGCAGCTTCTTACTTCCATCTTTTACGCTGGCATGTGAAAAACCCAGCCAGAAGGCCATTGATTGTGTTTGAGCCAAAGTCAATGCTTAGGTTAAAAGCTGCAGCTGCGCAATTATCAGATTTCACCTCAGGAACCTTTACTCCAGTTCTAAGTGATCCTGCAATTAATGGCGCTTCAAAGATAGTTCTCTGCAGCGGAAAGATTTATTGGGAACTTGTAGCAGAGCGAGCAAAACGCTCAGATACCTCAACAGCGATAGTAAGGCTAGAACAGCTCTATCCACTTGCTATCGATCAAATATTGGCAGAGCTTTCAAAAGCGCCAAACGCCAAGCTGATCTGGGTTCAAGATGAACCAGCAAATCAAGGTCCATGGCCATTTATTACAAGTAATCTCCAAGAGGCACTCGGTGCAAGAAAGCTAAATAGGATTTCAAGAAAATCTGCTGCAAGCCCTGCTACTGGAAGTATCTATATGCATGAGCAGGAACAGAAAGCACTCATTGCAGAAGTCTTTGCAAGCTAGTCTTACTTCTACTTGCCCTCAGAGATAAGCGAGAGCGCGGCAGTTCTTGCAAGAAAAGTAACTCTCTCAACAAGTGCTCGGCGCATAACTGATGCCGCAATTAGCCTAGAGCCATCATGTATCTCGCAAGCAAAGGTAAGAAAGCCTTCTTCATAACTAACACATGTTGCAGAGCCTTGAATTTCACTGCCAATGCCTAGGGCGTCATGAATCTCAAGTTCCATATCACTTAGCGTTGTAGTCTCGCCATTTTCTAAAAACTCAGCAATAGCAGAATTACAAGCACTCTCCATCAGGGTGATTAGAAAACTCGATGAGAGTATCGGCATATCACCACTGCCATGAGCTAGAGCGGTATCTCCAGGCCTAACTACCATCTGGGAAATACCAACAGCTCCAAGAATTAACTCTGCTTGCATAGAAATTAACCTAGCAGGGCGGGGTTAACTAAAAGGGAAAGTCGCGCCTGATTTCGTGAGAAGTTTCAATCTCTATTGAAGTTTGGCCATCAATTGTGATTTCAGTTCGTCGATACTGGGTAATAATCTCGCTCTGAGTAGAGGCATACATCTCTTGGCTTGCAAGCTCCGAAAGACGGAGAGCAATCTGCTCTTGGAGGCTAGAAGGCGCGCTCTCGCAACATGATCTAGTTAATAGAGATTGAATTAGATTAAGAGCAGTTCTCTGACTCTCCATCTCGCCGCGACATCCTTGGCAATCTTGCAGGTGAAAGGCAATTTCATTAAAGGTGGCAGAGTCATCGATTTCGTTATCAATAAATAGAACTAAACTCTCACAGCACTTATCGCATGGGATGCTCATTTCTTACCTCCCTTTACATATCCAAGTTCAAGGGCGTAATCAGTTAACTTCTCACGTAGTTGCTTGCGCCCTCTATGAAGTCTTGACATAACTGTTCCGGTTGGCACGCCAACAATCTCGGCAATCTCTTTATAAGAAAATCCTTCAACATCTGCTAGATAAACAGCGATGCGAAACTCCTCAGGAATTTCAGCTAGAGCTCGTTTAATATCACTATCAGGCAAGTGCTCCAAAGCAACATCCTCTGCTGATTTTCCTTGATCGCTGGTATGAGATGAGGCATCTGCTATCTGCCAATCCTCTAGCTCTTGATCTGATTGCTTAGGTCGCCTCTGATCTTTGCGATAAGTATTTATAAAAGTTGTAGTTAAAATTCGATATAGCCAAGCTTTTAAATTAGTCCCGGGCTCAAATTGATGAAAGGAGACATAGGCTTTGGCATAAGTATCTTGAACTAAATCTTGGGCATCTGCTGGATTCTTGGTATATCTAAGTGCTGCTGAATAGAGCTGGTTCATATATTGCAGCGCATCATCTTCAAACCTATTGCGTCTCTGCTCAGCGCTTTCTTTCTCGCGATCAACGCGAACTAGCCCTCCAGCATCCCTGGAGCCGTGATTTGAAATTTCGGTTGGCATTAAATCCAAGGTTATCGCCATAGCAGCCTAACCCGCATATCCAGCGCTTTATTCCCTGTTTAAAAGAGGGTCTCAGGCTCTCCTAATTCAATTGGCGCTATTAGCTCTGGCCCACTTCCAGTAATTGAGTTGACCGCACTTGATACTGGATGGAAGCCAAGATTTGCATCGGGATTTGGAATATCCATAAGAGATCTAATCTTGGCAACATCATTAATCTTGGGATTCATCCATTCTGCCCATCTATCTCTTGGGAGAAATACTGGCATCCTGCTATGAACTAGCGCTAATTGACCAACTGCTTGCCTGGTAATAATTGAAACAGATTGGATAACTTTTCCTGAAGGTGAAGTCCAACTTTGAAAGATTCCAGTAAAGGCTAGTAATTTATTATCATCTCTTGAAATATAAATCGGTTGCTTAGTCTTATATTTTCCAAGCTCACTGGCCCATTCATAGTAACCAGTTGCCGGAAGTAAACAGCGATTACTTCTAAAGGCGCTTTTAAAAGTTGGTTTCTCATGAACACTTTCAGATCTAGCATTTATAGCACTTGATTGAGATTTCGCTGCTTCATCATCGCTTTTGGACCAATGAGCAATCATTCCCCAAGAGGCAATTTCAATTGCTTGATTTTTAATGATGTAGACATCATTGGTCGGCTTTATATTCCAATCGGCAGGAAGGCTGAGTTCCGGAGCGCTATTGGTAGAGAACTCTTCAGCGATATCGCTAATTGCCGCCGATAGGGCATATCTTCCGCACATACTCCTAATCTAATACTTAAGGCGATGAACTAGACTTTCAAGTATGTGGAGCGCACCCTTTAGGGCATCAAAGCCAATCTCGGGCGCTATAAATATTCCAGGGTCAAAATCTGTTACAAATCGAGCTCTAGTTTTAAGCACACTTGCCTCATCGCCTTCAACTTTAAGAAGGGGCCTTCGTTCAAGAGATACAGATTTAATGATCAAGGCGCTATCTAGCCTCGGTGTAAAGATTGAGATTGCGGAAGATCTTTGGAAGATAACTCCAGCGCCCTTAATGGGACCTGCAGGAATTGATGTTGGAAATGCTGGAACTGTCATGAGATTTCTTCCGCCTCTTGCATCACTTGCAAAGGGATTGATCTCCTTTGATGGAGACCTGCGTTCCCATCAGCGCCCTCTAGCTCCAGTAATTAAAGCTTTAGAGAGCCTTGGGGTAAGTATTGAACATCAAGGTCGATATAGCTTGCCCCTAGTTATTAATGGCGCAGGCTATATAACTGGCGGAGAGGTTGAAATTGATGCCAGCGCTTCAAGCCAATTTCTCTCCTCACTCTTATTAGTTGCGCCGTTGATGCAGCAGGGTCTTAGAATAAAAAATATTGGTAAGAGTCTTCCTTCAAAGCCCCATATTGAAATGACTATCGCGATGCTCGCCCAATATGGAGCAGTTGTTGATACTTCAATTGATAATCAATGGAGCGTTAAGCCAACTACATTATCTGGAGTTGATTTAGTAATTGAGCCAGATCTCTCTAATGCTGCTGTCTTTATGGCGGCGCCCATACTTTGTGGAGGCGAAGTTGTTATTAAAGATTGGCCAAGAAAAACTACCCAACCAGGTGATCAATTAAGGCAGATATTTTCAGAAATGGGCGGCGAGATTGACTTTGTGGATCAAGGTTTAAGAGTTAGATCAACTGGTCATATAAGAGGTATAGATATTGATCTTGGTGATGTTGGCGAGCTAACTCCAGTGATTGCAGCACTTGCCTCTCTGGCAGACTCCCCCTCATATCTTCGCGGCATCGG
>JAURJF010000070.1 GCA_030832365.1 Candidatus Nanopelagicales bacterium | reverse complement strand
TGCTGAATCAACGATGTGATGAGTTATTTCAGCGACAAACCACTCAGGATTTGTGGCAAAAGACTTTAGAGCATCTACAGGAAGAGTTGCTAGATGCTCAATTGTTAATTGATTAGCCCAGCCCATATGTTTCAATAAACGCTCTAAACCGATACTCATGAAATCTATCCTCTCCTAAACTTTGGGAAGAATGCTGGAATTGATTTCTGAAACTCGATACTTTCAGGAAATTTCTCTCTTAAGATCTGATCTTCATATCTAGCTTTATAGAGCAACAAGGCTGTTAACAAGAGGGCGGTAATTAAAACGCTCCCGCTCTGCTTCCAGAGATAAGCAGCGAGTGTGAGAAGAAATAGCGCAGAATAAATTGGGTGCCTTAGATAAGAGTAGATACCGCTAGTTACAAGCTCTGCCCCCTCTTTACTCTCCGGAAGTGGAGTCAGGGCGCTACCTAGATCCTTAAAGCTTTTAAATAAGATAAATACTGCCAAGAGAGCAAGAATAATTGCTATCGATATCTCTAGCCTTGAAGCGCTATTAGATGATTCAGAGAGCGCCAGGGATGCAAGGAGAAGAAATTGCATCGCCACTAGCAACTTGCCCTTCATGATAAAAGTCTAACTATCCGAGAGAGTTATTTCGCTCTCTTAGCTCTTGGCGCACTTCTCTTGCTTCGAGTCTGATCGTTTCCAACTCTCTTGCGCTTTCGACCGCCCTTTGGCCTTGGCCCGCCGCCTCGCTCTGGAGCTTTTGATACGACCTTTTCTTTAGCCTCTGGAGTTGGAACTCCACTTGGAGTTCTTGCCCCAGCAATCTTTACCAACTTCTCATCCATTGGAGTAACTGCCATGACCCAAGTTTCAACTCCAGCTCTTAGAGCAATTCCCGCCATAGTTCTCTGCTCTTGATGAGTGGCAAGTGATATGACTTTTCCAGATTCTCCAGCTCTAGCAGTTCGCCCAGATCTATGTAGATAATCTTTATGATCCGCTGGAAGATCAATATGAACGACTAAATCAATGCCGTCAACATGAATTCCTCGAGCAGCAACATCTGTGGCAATCAAGACTGCGCTCTCTGAATCTTTAAATCTTGCAAGAGTTCTAGTTCTAACGGCCTGTGATTTTCCGCCATGGAGAGTTCCGACTTTAACGCCAACATGGGCAAGATTTGAAGCTAACTTATCAGCGCCGCGTTTGGTTCTAACAAATAGCAGAGTCTTTCCCTCTCTAGCTGCGATCTGATTGATGATATTTGATTTATCACCCTGGCGATAGACAAAGACATAATGCTCTGCTTTATCTTTTGTTCCTTCAATTTCTTTTATGGAGTGAGATCTAGGCTCTATTAGATATTGCTTTACTAAACCATCAACTCCGCGATCAAGAGTTGCAGAGAAGAGAAGACGCTGTCCGCCTTTTTTAGTTTGATTCAAAATCTCTTTAACAGCAGGAAGAAATCCCATATCAGCCATTTGATCTGCTTCATCTAAAACAGTGATCTCCAGGTGATCAAAGCGAATATCTTTTCGATCAAGAAGATCTATTAAACGACCTGGGGTGGCAACAACGATAGAGATAGATTTCTTTAAGGCATTAACCTGCTTGCCATATGGCATTCCGCCAGCAATGACTACGCATTCATGGCCAACTGATCTTGCAAGTGGGCGAAGGACCTCATCTATTTGTTGAGCTAGCTCTCTAGTTGGAGCAAGGACAAGTGCTAGCGGTTGATGAGCCTTTGCTCTCATGCCAAAAATGTTATGAAGTAGAGCAAGACCAAAGGCGAGAGTTTTTCCAGAGCCAGTCTGGCCCCGACCCAAAATGTCATGGCCAGCAATCGCATCGGGAATTGTTGCTGCTTGAATCGGAAAGGGGTTGGTTATGCCTTGCGCATCAAGGGCTTTAATAAGGGCAGGGTTTAGCCCAAGGGACTTAAAAGTAATCTCTTTTGTTGCAGGTTTAACGGACATAAAAAATACAGACCAATCATCTAGACATGTATGTCTCTAGTGACTTGTCGTATTAACGAAAAGATAAGACCTACATATAAGCCGGCGCTAGGCCTGGCTTTGAGTTTTCTCGACGCAAGACGCGTTAAGACAGGAGGCAAGAGTATCTCAAGGCCTCACTTTTTATCTAATCTAGCCCTATGGAAGATCTAGCAAGGGGCGAGATAGCAGCCAGAGGTCCAATTCTGCGCCTCAGCTGCAAACTCCTTGATTACAAGAGAGCTCTACAAGATTCTGATTTATCAAAACTTGAACTGGAAAGCTTTATAAGAAATAAAGATGAATCAAGATTCTTGGATTTAAATAATCAAATCTTTATCGCCCATCCTGACCAGAGCGATTGGGATCTCTCAAAACTTCTTTCCAAAATGGGCGAGGTCTGGTTCCGCCCAGATCGACTAATATTTATGAAAAAAGATGGAAGAGATTTGGGATTTTTCTGGCTAAAAGAACATCAATTAATTGGAAGGAAAGTCAGCGAGATATATGTAATTGGAATCATCCCTAGTCTGCAAGGAGAGGGGCTAGGAAAGAAAATACTTGCCCTTGCTCTAAAGCAGATTATCTCGGATGGATTTAGTGAGGCTTGGGTCTATACCGATGAATCAAATGAGCGAGCTTTAAAGCTCTATCGAAGCTTTGGCTTTGAAATTGATTTAGTCACTGAGCTTTGACAGCTGGCACAGACTCCAAATACCTCTAGGTTATGGCTGACATCTTGATAACCATGCTTCTTTGCAATCTTGCTAGTAACAACTTCTACCGCCTCTAGATCAAACTCCTGAGTGGCTCCGCATATTCGGCAGATTAAGTGATGGTGATGGCCACTATCTTGTCCGCAGCGTCTATAGAGGCGCTCGCCGCTAGGACTAATCAAGGCATCAACTTTGCCCTCCTGGCTTAATCTCTCAAGGCGGCGATAGATAGTGGCAAGGCCGATAGAACTTCCCTGCTCGTTTAATATCTTATGAATCTGTTGGGCGCTTAAGAATTGATCTAGTTCATTTATTACTTCAATCAGGCGAGATTCACGACTACTCTTGCGGCGAAGAGCCTTAGGTGGTGAAACTCGTTTCATACTGGCATTATCGCAACATTGAGCTAATTCCGCGAGGCAGTAGGCTTAAAAGTAGGAAAGATTTGTAAGTAGTGAAGGAGTGGTGATATCTCAACTCTAGAACTTGGACTAATACTGGCCCTGCTATCAGCTGCTGCAACGCTTTTGGGCTGGATATTGATTGCCTTGAAAAAAAATCCTTCAGAGCGCTTCATCGCTATCACGCTATTGCTAGTTGCTGGAGCGATGCTCACAGTTAGCGCTCTCTCATTAATTCCATCAGCTCTTGATAGCGGTCTTAGCATCATGCAGGTATTACTCACCACCTGCCTTGGTTTTGCTTTAGTTATTGCCTTATCCAGTGTTAAGTTTGATAGAGCAGGAGCTAAGGTAAAAAACCCAGCACTTCTTATCACTATCGCCTTATCTCTTCACAATCTTCCAGAAGGGGCGGCTCCTATTGGAGCCACCTTGGTTGACATTCAAACCGGGCTTACAACATCAGTTGTATTAGCGCTTCATAACATTCCTGAGGGAATAGCAATAAGTGCAACAGCGCTCCTTGCTGGCTATAGCCGCAAGATGGCTCTGCTTCTAACCCTTGCCGCCACCTTAGCTGAGGCTTTGGGAGCCTTTGCTGTTTATTTCAGCGGCTCTCTACTCCTAGATGATCGCTCCATCGGGCTTCTACTCAGCGGAGTTGCAGGAATTATGATTGCAATATGTGCCAAGGAGTTAATTCCTTATTCACTCAAAACTCTTGGTAGCAGAGGAAATTAACTATGCAGATGATTAAGCCCTTAAGAAGCGCTATTGCGTTATCACTTCTAATATCACTCGCCATAGCGAGGTGATTAAAACTAATGTGGAAAGCAAAAGGGAGTCGGCATGAAGCCAACTCCCGATTACTACCAAACCACCGTTGCTCGAATTATCGCACAATTCCTAAGTTACTCGCAGTAACTAATTGTAAAGAAGAGTAGCCCTAAAAGCCAGATCGAAGAATTTTTTCCATAGGGCGTCCTTTTGCAAGTTCATCGACCAACTTATCCATATAGCGAATCTTTTTCATTAGCGGGTCTTCAATTTCAACAATTTTCACCCCGCATATAGAGCCAGTTATCAGCTTTGCATTTGGATGAATCTTGGCTGCTTTAAAGAATTCATTGAATGTAGTCCGCTTCTTAAGGTGCTTCTTTAAAGTCTTTGAGTCAAAACTTGTGAGCCAGGTGATGACTTTTACAAGCTCAGCTTCGGTGCGTTCTTTACGTTCTATTTTATTCACGTAATGAACGTAAACATCGGCCAAAGGCATCTCAAAAATCTTGTGGGTCATTTCGGTTTCCGATGTCGATAGGAAAAAAATAATACTGAAGAAATCAAAATGAGGCCGATTCCTTGCAAACCTGGAGAATCATCGGCTTCTCCAGAAATCATTGCAATTACTCCAAGAGTCACAAGCAACACAGATAGCAACAGTCGCATCGGCAAAGACTAGCTTTTGTGTAGAAGAAAGAGAAGAAAGAGAAGAGCCACCCTATAAGCCGGATTCTGTCTTGCTATTGCTAGCGAGATCACCATCCATCTAGATCTGTAATTACTTACAGATTCAAGCAACCTACCCGGTGACTCGTGTGGGCACACTCAAACGCCACCTGCATGGTCTTGCTCCAAGTTGGGTTTACATAGCTACGTATATTGCTACACGCA
>JAURJF010000006.1 GCA_030832365.1 Candidatus Nanopelagicales bacterium | reverse complement strand
AGAGGTTCGTGCAAAGAGTATTCTTGAAAAGGCTGGTATCTCTCCCACTCGACGAGTCGGTGGAGTTGGGCGCAGCCAGTATGAAAAGCTTATAGAGTTAATGAAGGCTAATTGATGAGTAGACGTGGAAAGTTGATTGTTCTCTCTGGCCCTGGCGGGGTGGGAAAGAGCACGATAGTTTCTAAACTAATAGATAATCCAAGTTTTTATTTCTCTGTCTCAGCAACAACTCGCAAACCAAGACTCGGTGAGATTGATGGAAGTTCCTACCATTTTATAGATGATAGAAGCTTTGATGATCTAATATCTAAAAACTCACTTCTTGAATGGGCTGAATTCGCTGGAGCAAGATATGGAAGTATTAAAGAACCTATTGATCAAGCGTTATCAGAAGGAAAAAATGTTTTATTGGAAATTGAAATCCAAGGAGCTCGCCAAGTTAAAGCTTCAATGCCTGAGGCGATTATGGTCTTTCTCCAGCCTCCCTCTTTTGAGGAGCTTGAGGCGCGTATCGTGAATAGAGGCACTGATTCACCCGAGAGGATTGCAGCCCGACTAGATCTTGCTCGTAGCGAGATGGCGGCTTCACGAGAATTTGAGCATATCCTGGTCAATCATCGAGTCGAGGATGTCCTTGAGGCACTGCTATCCTTGGCCGCTTCGTAGAAGTTTGAGAAGCAAACATTAGAAGTTAACCTTAAAAAAGGGGAGTAGCTGTGGCGACATTAGATGGCATCACAAATCCACCGATCGATGAATTATTGGATAAGAGCGGTACAAAATATTCATTAGTTCTATACGCAGCAAAGAGAGCGCGTCAGATCAATGCTTACTACTCCCAGCTTGGTGAAGGTCTTCTTGAATATGTTGGCCCACTAGTTGAAACTCATGTCCATGAAAAGCCTCTCTCAATAGCTATGCGTGAGATTAATGAAGGCCTTTTAACAATTGAGAATTTAGAACCACAGAGCTAAGAAGAGCCATGAGTGGCGAAAAAATAATCTTCCCTAAAGGTCGCCAGATTGTTCTTGGAGTAACTGGCGGAATAGCTGCCTATAAAGCCTGCGACCTGCTTCGCCGTCTTCAAGATGCTGGTTTTTTGATTCGAGTGATACCTACCCAATCAAGTCTTAACTTTGTAGGTCGGGCAACTTGGGAGGCTCTCTCAGGGCAACCAGCTTTAAGCACCGTCTGGGAGAACCCTGCAGAGGTTTCACATCTAGCGGCTGCAGATAACGCAGATTTAATTGTTATCGCTCCAGCTACGGCTGACACAATTGCAAAGCTTACCCAAGGGCGCGCAGATGACTTATTGACCACCACAGTGTTGGCATCATCGGCGCCGGTTCTAATAGTTCCTGCGATGCATCCAAATATGTGGCTCAATAGCGCAACAGTTCAGAATATAGAACTACTTCGCTCTCGCGGATTTATTGTTATGGAACCAGAAGTTGGCCGACTGTCAGGCAAGGACTTTGGCGTGGGCAGATTTCCAGAGAGTTCAAAGATAGTTGCCCAGGTTCTAGAAATTTCAAAGACAGAGCTATTACTTGAAGGCAAGAAGGTTCTAGTAACTGCTGGGGGAACTAGAGAAGAAATTGATCCAGTTAGATTTATCGGAAACAAATCAAGTGGAAGGCAAGGTCTAGCTATCGCTTATCAGGCGCTAAGAAGCGGCGCTGAAGTAACTGTTATTGCAGGCCATACCGATCCCTTTGAATTAGAAGGCGCACGAGTTATAAAAGTAAATACAGCGCTGGAAATGATGTCAGCGGTTGAAAATGAGTTCATCAATAGCGATGCTTTAGTAATGGCAGCGGCAGTTGCAGATGCAAGGCCAGTATCTACTTCAACAACTAAGATAAAGAAAGCTGACCTAGAATCGATAGAACTCACTACAAATCCTGATATTTTAAGCAGAGTGGCTTTAAGCAAGAGAGTAAATCAAGTAATAGTCGGTTTTGCTGCAGAGACTCTCGACGATTTAATCAAGGCAGGTGGAGAGAAATTGATAGGCAAGAAGGCTGACCTTCTCTATGTTAATGATGTCTCTGGGGGAGCGATTTTCGGTCAGGATCAGACCAGTGGTGCTCTTATTGGACTAGGGATTGAAACTGTTAATTTTGATGGCGTTAGTAAGCACGAAGTGGCAAAGAGCATTGTGGCTCATATGGCAAAGAAATTGGAGAAGGTTAATGGCTAAGCGTTTATTTACTTCAGAATCAGTCACTGAAGGCCATCCAGATAAAATTGCTGATGCAATTTCAGATGCAGTCCTTGACTCACTTCTAGCTCAAGATCCCAAAAGCAGAGTCGCCTGTGAAACGTTGATCACTACTGGACAAGTTCATGTAGCCGGCGAGGTAACAACAGAGGGTTATGCCGATGTTATGGGATTAGTTCGTGAAACAGTATTGAATATTGGTTACGACAGCTCAGAAAAGGGATTTGATGGAAATAGTTGCGGTGTATCAATCTCTATTGGACAGCAATCCCCAGATATTGCAGTTGGCGTTGACCATGCCTTTGAAGAGCGAGTTGCCGCGTCAAAGGATCCACTAGATCTACAAGGCGCGGGCGATCAAGGCCTGATGTTTGGCTATGCCACAAGAGATACCAAAGAATTAATGCCTCTGCCTATAGCGATGGCTCATAGGCTTGCTGAGCGCCTTTCAAGTGAGAGAAAAAGCGGCCAACTCGGTTACTTACGCCCTGATGGGAAAACTCAAGTAACTATCGAATATGACGGAGATAAGCCGGTAGCGCTAAATACCGTTGTAATTTCATCTCAGCACGCACCTGAGATAGATATTGAAAAGAAAATGGCTCCTGAAATAAAGAAGTTTGTAATTAATCCAATTCTTGCCTCCTTTGACCTACCCGCTAGCGATGTTCGAATCCTTATTAACCCAACAGGACGCTTTGTTATTGGTGGTCCCATGGGAGATGCTGGTTTAACTGGGCGAAAGATAATCGTTGACACCTATGGTGGTATGGCTCGCCACGGAGGTGGAGCCTTTAGCGGAAAAGATCCTTCCAAGGTCGATCGCTCAGCGGCGTATGCGATGCGCTGGGTTGCGAAAAATATTGTTGCTGCCGGTCTTGCTGATCGCTGCGAGGTTCAAGTGGCCTATGCAATCGGAAAAGCGCAACCAGTGGGTCTATTTGTTGAAACCTTTGGAACGGAGAAAGTTCCAACACAACAGATCTCCGCTGCACTTCTGCAAGTTTTTGATTTAAGACCAGCTGCCATTATTAGAGATCTCAATCTTCTCCGTCCAATCTATTCGAAAACTAGCGCTTACGGACACTTTGGTCGCGAGTTAGTTGAATTCACTTGGGAGAAGACTGATAGAGCAAGTGCGCTAGCTGCTGCAGTTAAGGGTTAAGGATTGTTGTGGCCGCAGATAAGCCACTTACCTTGCGTCGTCAAAAAGGGAGATCGACTACAAGGGCCAGGCAGAGTTCTGAAAGTTTCCAAGTTGATGTTCTAGTTGATACCGGAGTCTTTCATCTAGAACAACCTTTCTCATACTTTCTTCCAGAGGAGCTGGAAGGGCTTACCGGCGTAGGCTCTCTTATCCGAGTGCCCTTTAAGAACGATTTGAAAGACGGAGTTGTCCTATCAATCAAAGAGAAAAGTCAAGCATCTCTAAAACCAGTCCATAGCCTTGTAACTCAAGTTCGCCTCTCTCAAAGTTTTCTAGAGTTCACTAAGAAAGTTTCAGAGCGCTATATCGCTAATCAAGCCTCAATACTCTCGGCATGCCTTCCAAGTTTTACGAAGGTAATGAGTACTTCCTTGGATGCTTCCACTCTGCATAGATCAAAGAGTTCAAAACCAGAGAGAAGACTTTTTCTTTTAAATCGCTTAGAGGCGGTTGAGTCTCGTGTAGTTAGGCATATAAAAGAGCGAAAGGGTTTGAATTTACTAGTTATTCTTCCAACTCAGAGAGAGATTGAGAGGGTGGTAAAGGCGTTAGGAGAGATTGAACAGCAAGTTATAGAGATTGGTTCTCATCTCACTTCTTCGCAGAGAAGGAAGAATTTCGAGTTAGCAGCAACTGCCACTTCAACAATTGTTATAGGAACAAGAAGTGCCATCATGGCCCCAATGGCTCATATAGATGAAATTCTAATTGCCGAGGAGTCTGTCGAACATTTTCAAGAACAGAAGGCTCCGTATTGGAATGTTAGAGATATGGCGCTTCTTAGATCAGAATCTGAACTCTGCAGCATTACCTTTATCTCACATTCGATATCTCTTGAGTTAGCACGCCTAGTTGAGATTGGTTGGATTAACGCTACCTCGGAGCGTAAATTTCTGGGTGGCCATAGAGCAAATATTGCAACTGAACCGAACTCCTACCATGACACAATTCGCAAAGCTTTGAAGAATGGACCGGTCTTAGTCAGCGTTGCAGATAAGGGCTATGCCAACACCTTCTCTTGTCAGAGATGCCGAAATCTTGCTCTCTGTGAGTGTGGAGGACGGCAAATTATCGGCAAGAAGAACAAGTACTCATGTTCGATATGTGATTATCAAAGTGATCAATGGCGCTGTCAAGTTTGTCAGGCAGATCAGATTCGTATCGTTAAAGGTGGGGCAGAGAAGATTGTTGAGGAGCTTGGAAAAGCGTTTCCCAAAATTGCAATCTATTCATCTACCGGAGATAAAGCGATAATAAGTATCGATAACTCTCCAGCAATAGTTGTTTCAACCTTTGGCGTTGAGCCGGAAGTTAACGGGGGATATGCTGGAGCAGTTCTTCTAAATGGGGAAGCTCTTCTTAATAGAGCATTGATTCGCGCGGAGGAGGAGCTGCGCTTTAGATGGTTTAAATTAGCGACAAAGGTGCGCTCCTCTGGATTTATCTATCTCTCGCTTCCCGCTTCGCACTCACTATCTCAAGCACTCATAGGCGATAACGTTATGCGCGCCATTCGAGCTGAGAGCGTTGAAAGGCAAGCTGTTTTACTTCCTCCCTATGTGCGAATAATTCAAGTATCTGGAGAAGAACGATCGATATCTGGCTTAAGAAGGAAGCTCCTGGAGCAATTCCAGGAGTTAGAGATTCTAACTTCTTCAGATAATCGCACTATTAATCTTAAGATTTCTCATCAAGGGGCCAGCCCTCTTCTCATCTCATTAAAAGCTCTTCAGAAGTATCGCTCGGTAGCAGGACAGGATCTTTTCTTGATTCGCGTAGATCCATACAAGCTCTAGGTACTAGCTAAGTAAGTTAGAATTCGTCCATGGCAATTCAACCTATTCGATTCTTTGGAGATCCGGTATTAACCACTCCAGCGAGCGAAGTAATCAATTTTGATAAAGAGTTACAGCGTTTGGTAAAGGATCTAACAGAAACAATGTTAGATGCACCGGGGGCAGGATTGGCAGCTCCTCAAATTGGTGTCCCGCTAAGAGTATTTGTATGGCATGTAGATGATGTATTTGGTCACCTTATAAATCCAACTTTAGATCTTGGTGATGAGATTCAGGAGGGGGATGAAGGATGTTTATCATTTCCTGAACTCACCTATCAAACCCCCAGAGCCATGAGGGCTGTTGCCAAAGGTTTTGATATGTATGGAGAACCTCTTCTGGTGGAAGGAACTGAACTTCTAGCAAGGGCGTTGCAACATGAAACGGATCATCTAAATGGAGTTCTTTTTATTGATCGATTGCCAGCAGAGCTTCGCAAAGAAGCAATGAAGGAAATTAGGCAGGCTGAATGGTTTTTAGCAGCAAGTGAATCAGGAACTACTCCTGAGATCCGTCTCTCTCCACACTCAACTTTCGGCAAAGGCCTTTAATTGATAGGTAGCCTGTGAAGATCCTTCTTGCCTCCTCTTCTCATCTTGGAATAGATCTTCTTAAGCACCTTGAAAATTCTGAGCATCAACTTCTTGGCGCTATTTCATCACCTGATCAGGCAAGTGGTCGTGGACAATCTATTGGCAGTAATGAATTTGCCGCCCATTGCCAAAGAAATGATGTTATTTGCTATAAACCAGGTAGTGATCAGCAGCTCTCAGAGGTTCTTCAACAGACTCATGCTGAGCTAGTTATAACACTTGCCTATGGCCGTTTGATAAAAGCAAACGAACTCCAGAAGCCTAAGTTTGGTTGGTTAAATGTGCATTTTTCTCTACTTCCAAGATGGCGCGGAGCATCCCCAGTACAGAGAGCTATCGCAGCAGGAGATAGAGAAACTGGAATAACTGTTTTCAAATTGGAAGAGGGCTTAGATACCGGTCCGATTTATTCAACTATTAATTACCCATTAGATAGTAAATCTAGAAGCGATCAAGTTCTAACCCATCTTGCATCTCTTTCAATCAAACCAGTTAATGAGGCTCTGAAAATGATTGAGGATGGGCAGAGTCCTACCACCCAGAGTGGTGATGGAATAACTCTCGCGCCAAAAATATTGAAGAGCGAGGGAAGAATTGATTGGAGCAAGGACTCACATGAAATCGAAGCGCAAATTAGAGCCTTTCATCCCTGGCCTGGTGCCTACACCTTGATAAATGGCAAGAGAATTAGCGTTATCGAAGGGCAAGTAAGAGAGAACAAAGGAGTTGCAGGGGAAATCATCTCCCTTGAACCTCTTATCGTTGCCTCTGGGTCTTCATCTCTTGAGATCCTACGTGTAAAGCCTGAAAATAAAAAAGAGATGAGCAGTGTCGAGTGGTTAAGAGGGGCAAGAATTTCTCTGCCATGTGCTTTTGAATGAGTAAGAAACCGAGAAGAAATGATGATCCACGCCTTTTAGCATTTGAAGTACTTGCCCAAGTTGAACTAGAAGGGGCATATAGCAATTTAATTCTTCCAAAAGCGCTTACCGATTCTGCACTTGAGGTTAAAGATCGCGCATTTGCTACTGAATTGGTTTATGGCTCTCTTCGAATGCAGGGCAGGCATGATCACTTCATCGCAGCAGCAAGCGATCGAGCCCTTGATCAAATAGATACAAAAGCCCTTATAGTTTTGAGAATAGGAACACACCAACTAAAGGAGATGAGGGTCCCAAGCCATGCTGCGATTTATGAGAGCGTGGAGCTTGCCAAGAAGGTGGTTGGAAAGTCAACTTCCTCTTTTATAAATGCGATATTACGAAAGATTGATTCACTAGATTTTGAAGTGCTTCCCATTCCTAGTCAGGAATTTTCTCGCCTAGCTCTTGAATATTCACATCCAGAGTGGATTGTAAGTTCCTATTTCGACTCTCTAAAGAGTGAGGACGAGGTGAGAAATCTTCTGAAAGCTAACAATGGCGCCGCTAAACCAGTTCTCATTGCTTGGCCAGGCTTAGCCACTATTGATGAACTATTTGACGCTGGCGCTCTTCCTATTACAACAAGTGGTGTTGCTGCATCCTTTGATGGAAATCCAGGTGACATTCCAGCTATTAGACAGAGACGCGCTGGGGTCCAAGATCTAGGTTCACAGATTGTCGTGGAGAAGTTCTATCAATCATTTCTGCCAGATCTTCGATGGCTAGATCTATGCGCTGGCCCTGGAGGAAAGGCAGCATATCTTTCAGCTCTCTTGAAGCGAGATGGGGGATATCTACTTGCTAACGAAATTTCAAACGAGCGTGCAAAATTGGTTTCTCAAGTTTTGCACCATGGGGAAGTTACTGTGAACGATGGCCGCTCAATGCCAGAAGAGCTTGGTAAATTCGATCGTATTCTTCTAGATGCCCCCTGTACTGGCATCGGAGCATTGAGGAGAAGACCAGAGGTGCGCTGGAGGCGAAATTTACAGGACCTTAAGAACTTAACTCAACTGCAAAGTGAACTGTTAGATTCGGCAACCAGATTACTCTCATCGGGTGGAGTGATTGCTTATGTCACCTGCTCATCTCATCAAGCTGAAACTAAGTTCCAGGTTAGATCATTTCTCAAAAGGCATAGTACTTTTACAAGGATTCCCGTTGAAGATGAGAGGGCAGATATAGATGGTGATTTACAATTATGGCCACATCGAGATGGTAGCGATGCTATGTTCCTCTCGCTCTTAAGGAAGGAGTAGAGATTTCAATGATAAGGATCTGTCCTAGCATTCTCAATGCAAACTTCGATGATCTTCCTGGTGAGATAGAGAAAGTCGCTGCAACTGCCGATCTAATACATCTAGATGTTATGGACAATATCTTCGTGCCTAATTTCACCTTCTCGCCCGAGCGTACAAGAGAGATTATTGATTTTTCTGCCCTTCCAATTGATGTTCATCTTATGGTTGCAGAGGTTGATAAGAAGGTTGGCCAATACTGCTCAAATAATGCGGTAAGTATTACTGTTCATTATGAGGCTTGCGAAGATCCACTGCAGACCCTTAAGGAGATTCGCGCACTTGGAAAGAGGTCTGGTCTTGCAATAAAGCCAAATACGCGAATTGAAGTTGTTGAAGAACTTATTCACGAGATAGATATGATCGTTGTGATGACTGTTGAGCCGGGATTCGGTGGCCAATCTTTCATGGCTTCTTTAATGCCTAAGGTTGAGAAAGCTCGTCACTACCTAGAACAAAGGAATTTAGAGGATGTTTGGCTTCAAATCGATGGTGGTATCTCTCTTTCTACTATCGAGATTGCTCGCCGGGCGGGGGCAGATACATTTGTAGCAGGCTCAGCGGTCTACAAATCAGATAACCCTGGCAACATGGTCGAGCAATTGCGCTTGCTAGCAAGTAATTGTTAGGGGTTTATCGCCAAGCAAGAGGAGAGAGAAATTGGGTAAAATCTGACCATGGTCTCTTCCTCTCCTAAAAACTTTGAATCTCTCTGGGCTGAATTGCAGGAAATTTCAGCGAAAAAGCCCAGCGGTAGTAATACAGCCCAACTTTTAGATAGCGGCATCCATGCAATCTGTAAGAAGGTATTAGAAGAGGCGGGGGAGGTCTGGTTAGCAGCTGAACATGAATCTGATGAGGCTCTGGCAGTTGAGATAAGCCAACTTCTTTATCATCTCCAAGTTCTAATGATTGCCCGCGGTCTATCCCTAGAAGATATCTACAGAAAGTTGTGATGATGAGTTCAGATAGATCGGTATTGAAAGTTGCTCTTCCCAATAAAGGCTCGCTCTCTGAATCTGCCAGCCAGATTTTGAAAGAGGCAGGCTATCGCCAGCGAAACGATGCCAGAGACTTAGTTTTTATAGATCCAGATAACAATGTTGAGTTCTATTACTTGCGCCCAAGGGATATAGCGACCTATGTAGGAAGCGGAGAACTTGAGATCGGTATTACAGGAAGAGATCTTCTAAAGGATTCAGGAAGTTCTGCAGTTGAGGTAATGGCCCTTGATTTTGGGAGAAGCTCCTTCCGTTTTGCTGCCAGTAAACCAATTGCATCGCTTTCTGGCCTAAAGATTGCAACCGCGTACCCAAGTTTAGTGAAAGATTATTTAGATAAAGAGAGTATCAAAGCAACTGTCATAGCCCTAGATGGAGCGGTAGAGAGCGCTATTCGTCTTGGTTTAGCCGATGTAATTGCGGATGTAGTTTCAACTGGCGGCACCTTGAAGAGTGCAGGTTTGGTCACCTTTGGCGAACCTATAATGAAGAGTGAAGCTATTTTGATTCAGCGAGAGGGACTAGAGCGATCAAGTGGTATCGAAGTATTGATTCGCAGGATTGAAGGGGTTGTAATAGCTAGGCAATATGTTCTAGTTGATTATGATGTGGAAAAAATTAACTTGGATGAGGCCTGTAAATTAACTCCAGGATTGGAGTCTCCAACAATTTCACCACTTCAAAAAGCTGAGTGGGTAGCGGTAAGAGCAATGGTTAAACGTCATGAGGTCAACGCAGTAATGGACCAACTCTGGGCGATTGGAGCTCGGGGAATTCTCGTTACTGATATTCATTCCTGCAGGTTATAGAGCCTTATTTCAAGTATTGGATTAAGCCATCCAATCGAGGGCCTTCAAGATGCAAATCTGCTCTACTTTTTAGAATTTCCTTGCCCATATAACTGACCCCAAGGCCTGCAAGCTCGATCATCTCAAGATCGTTTGCCCCATCACCAACAGCCACGGTTTGCTCTAGTTTTATCTCATGAGATGCGGCAAATTCTTTGAGAGCTTGACCTTTAGCTGCCCTATCTATCGGCTGCGATAAGAGCTTTCCACTTATCTTTGAATCCTTAACCTCTAAAGTATTTGCTCTTAAGAAATCAAGATTCAAGTCGGCAAATAATTCATCTAAAACATTGTGAAAGCCGCCAGAGACTGCTCCAATCAAAAACTGATTCCGGCGAAGATATTCAAAGAGTTCGCTAAACCCATCGGAGAATGAGATTTGACTTAACACCTCTTCAAAGACTGATTCGGGGAGGCCCTCAAGAAGCGCTAATCGCATCTCCAAAGCCTGAAGAAAATTAATCTCCCCCCGCATCGCCTGGGCGGTTATCTGTGAAACCTCTGGCCCATGTCCAGATTTTTCTGCAAGAAGATCAATTACCTCTTCTTTAATTAGAGTTGAATCAACATCAAAAAGTATTAATTCGTACTTCATAGCAGATCACAGGCGACATCTAGATGGTCTAGGGCGCTTACTAGATCTGATTCAATGGCATCTAAGTGAGCTGGGTCTAGCTCAATCTCGAGAGCCAAAATCATCCGACCGGCCATTAGAATCTCTTGTCTATCCAAAGTCGTAAAAGTGAAGGGTTTTAAGGTTTCATCGACAAGTTGGTTGGGAACTTGACTTGCTGCTCCGCTGATTAGAATAATTGCTCGCGCCTTCACCGCCGAAGTTTAGCGAATACTCAATAGCAACGAGGTATCTTGTCACCCTATGGAACCCTTACTGCGCTGCATAGATGTGGAAGTTCTTAGATCCAATAAGCGCATTTTGGGCCCGATTTCTTGGCAGATAAATACCCAAGAAAGATGGGTAATTCTTGGTCCTAACGGGGCTGGAAAAACAACTCTTCTCCAGTTACTTGCCGCCTTGATACATCCAAGCAGGGGAAGTGTGGAGATACTTGGAGAGAAATTGGGCGCATCTGATGTCTTTGAATTAAGGCCACGAATTGGTTTTACCTCAAGTGCGATGATGGAGCTACTACCCGGAGATGAGAAGGTAATTGATGTTGTATTAACCGCTGCTTATGCAATGGCTGGAAGATGGCAGGAAGATTATGATCTCTGGGATGAATCAAGGGCGAAAGCGCTACTAAATATTTTTGGAGTCAGAGAACTAGGCGATAGAACATTTTCAACTTTAAGCGAGGGAGAGAAGAAACGCGTACAGATTTCAAGAGCGCTTATGGCAGACCCCGAACTCCTACTCCTTGACGAACCAGCTGCAGGGTTAGACCTTGGCGGTCGTGAAGATATTCTCGCTCGCATCACCTCATACACCAGTGAAGAGCGCGCACCCGCAACGGTAATTGTCACTCACCATATCGAGGAGATTCCTGCAGGAACCACTCATGCACTTCTACTCAAAGAAGGCCAAGCGCTCTATGCAGGCGAGATCGGTGAAATTCTTACAGAGGCAAATATTGAAGAGGTTTTTGGCGTTAAGGTGTCACTATCCTTTAGTGGTCTCCGCTATTTCGCTATGGCTAGAGATTAATGCTCTCTTCTTTACTTCCAGATCATTGGAGAGAGATTCTGCGTGATAAGCAATCTCAGATAGATGAGCTGGGATTACAGCTCCAGAAGAGAGCGGACCAAGGCGAGCGGATATTGCCAGATAAGAAGTATCTGTTCCGCGCTTTGGAGTTAGCACCTGAATCGGTAAAGGTAATTATTGTTGGGCAGGATCCTTATCCAAATATCTCAGATGCGATCGGTCTCTCCTTCGCTGTCTCACCAAGAAAGACAGGGCTACCCGGCTCGCTTCTAAATATTCAAAAAGAAATAATGACCGATATTGGATCTACTACAACAGCAGATGGCGATTTATCTAAGTGGGCTAGTCAAGGAGTGATGCTTCTAAACCGCGTTCTTACTGTTACTGCTGGAGAGAGCGGTTCACATTCAAAAATTGGCTGGCAAGAGATCACCGAGGAAATTGTTACTCACTGTTCCAATTTGGGGGCAGTTGGCCTGCTCTGGGGATCAAGTGCTAGGGAGCTTGCCCATCTATTTGAATCAGACTCCTTAGTAGAGGGAGTTCATCCAAGTCCACTCTCGGCACATAGAGGATTTCTCGGTTCAAAACCTTTTTCAAAGGTTAATCAAATCTTGGAGAGTAAAGGAAAAACAGGAATTACCTGGTGAAATGAATCTGGCCCGGGATTAACCGGGCCAGATATCTAATTGCTCTTACTCGATTATGCAACCCAAGCATTAATTGGGTTATTTAGGAAGTAGATCATAAATAGACCTGCGGTGAAAAGAAGGAGAGGATGAACATCCTTGCGTCTTCCTTGCAGGTATCTAATTACTACATATGAAACAAAGCCTGCTCCAATACCTACTGAGATGTTGTAGGTAAAGGGCATCAAGATAATTGTTAAGAAGGCAGGAATTGCAATTCCATAATCCTCCCAATCAATTAACTTGATCTGAGTCATCATCAAGAAACCTACAATGATAAGAGCTGGGGTAGCTGCTTCATAAGGAATAACTGCAACTAGTGGAGCTAGGAAGGTTGTTAACAGGAATAGCAATCCAGTAACTACTGAGGCTAGACCTGTTCTTGCGCCCTCACCTACACCTGATGCAGATTCAATATATGAAGTATTTGATGAAACTCCAGCAGCGCCACCTGCAACAGCTGCAAGTGAGTCAACAAGAAGGATGCGCTCTGCATTTGGAGGTGTTCCATCTTTATCATTTAGTCCAGCCTCTTGACCGATAGCTGTCATTGTTCCCATAGTGTCAAAGAAGTCAGCTAGTAGGAGAGTAAAGACAAGGAGAAGAGCTGTAATTAGTGGAACTCGATCAAATGAACCGAAGAGGTTAAATGAGCCAAGTAGACCAAAGTCAGGAGTAGCAACAACTGCTTCAGGTAGAGCTGGAACATTTAGATTCCAACCCTTTGGATTTACATTGCCCGTTGCTCCATCAAAGAGTGGCCCAATCTTGTAAGCGCTCTCAAGGGCTATAGCAAGACCAGTTGAAATAATAATTCCAAGGAGAATTGCTGCTTTAATCTTTCTAACCATCAAACCAATCGTTAAAAAGAGGCCAAAGGCGAAGACAACTACAGGCCAACCAACTAACTCACCATTGTTTCCTAGAGTTACTGGAACAGGTCCTGAGCCAGTGCGTCGTACGAATCCGGCGTCAACCAGACCGATAAGGGCGATAAATAGACCGATACCAACTGAGATAGCGATCTTTAGCTGAGTTGGAACTGCGCGAAATACTGCAGTTCTAAAGCCAGTAAGAACGAGAACAGTGATGATAATTCCCTCAAGAACAACAAGGCCCATTGCATCTGCCCAAGTCATCTTGGAGGCAATAGCAACAGCAACGAAGGTATTGAGACCAAGACCAGTTGCGATAGCTAGAGGGAAGTTTGCAATAAAGCCCATCAGAATGGACATCACTCCAGCAACTAGAGCAGTTGCTGCTGCAACGAGGGCTAAATTTGGAACATCTCCGCCACCGAGGTATTTTCCATCGCCGTCTTTTGAAAGACCGATGATTAGTGGATTGAGAGCAACGATATAGGCCATCGTAAAGAAGGTAACTACACCGCCGCGGACTTCTTGGGCTACTGATGAGCCCCTTTGCGAGATTTTGAAGTATGTATCGAGCATGCTCTTCCTTTTCACCCCACTGAAGGGATGTCGCTAATTTTTTAACGGTGGTGGTTGCGACACCGTGTGGATTCAGTCCACAAGCCGAGGAGAGTGGCTTAAACCTATTTGTTACTCCTTGGTAATTCGGGAAACGACACCAAATCCTGCTGCAACGGCATAACCAATTAGCAGGGCAAAGAGCGCTGTTCCAAGCCCAATTCGCCCGCCTAAGGCCCAACCAGCAAGGAGAACCGAGATTTCAATCGCTGTTCTAACTCTGCCAACCGGGATGCCGCTTCGTCTATGAAGCGAGGTCATCCAGCCATCTCTTGGACCTGGTCCAAGGGCGCAGGTGATGTAGAGAGCTGATCCAATCCCAATTAATCCGATTCCTAGAAAAACATAAAGTAGCTGGAAGATGAAAAGCTCAGGAGTTCCAATTAGCGCAATACCAACGTCTATACCAATAGCGATTACTACAATATTTGCAAGCGTTCCAAATCCAGGTTTTTCTCTAAGCGGAATCCAGAGAAGGAGAACTAGGCAGCTGATTAGAAATGTTGCGCCACCGATAGAGATAGAAGTTTTAGTAGCAACTCCTTGAGCAAGAACTGACCAAGGCGCATTACCGAGCTCAGAGATGATAATTAGACTGTCGCCAATTCCGAAAATGAAAAGACCGAAAATAAGAATTGTAACTCTGGAAAAAGAGAGATCCCAACGGTGAGCCGCACTCCACGGCGTTATCGGGATAGTTTTATGAGGTTTTAGAGCATCTATGAATCTCTTCACTTTCTTACGCTACACCATCGATACCCTAGACTTGTTTACATGTTTGTTGGAATAGGAACCCTTATAAATATCTTTGCAATTGTTGCTGGCGCGAGCTTGGGTGTTCTAATTGGAAATAGGATGAGTGAGAAGACCCGCAATCTGGTTATGGATGTTCTTGGAGCTATTACGTTGATAGCTGCAGCCGGTGCCATTAAAGCGCTCTGGGACAGTGACTTTATTTTCCAGCTGCCAGATGGTTTCCCGCTTCTAGTTGTACTTGCCTCGCTCCTTCTTGGGGGATTACTCGGATCCTTGCTTAAAATAGAAGATCGTTTGGAGGTAGTGGGAATCCAATTGAAACATCGCTTTGATAGAGATGGAAAATCACCTTTTGTTGAAGGCTTTGTTAGCGCCTCACTTCTTTTTGTAATAGGTCCACTTGCAATTCTGGGAAGCATCAGCGATGGGATGTCGGCCGGAATAGAGCAATTGACTTTGAAAAGTATCCTTGACTTTTTCACATCAATTGCTTTCGCAGCAGCTCTTGGCTGGGGAGTAGCTCTTTCGGCCCTGCCGGTTGGAATCTATCAATTTGCCTGGACAGGAATTGGCTTTGCACTTGGCTCAATCCTTGAGCCTTATCAAGTCAGCGCTATGACTGCTACTGGGGGTGTATTACTCCTCGGTATTGCCTTGAAACTATTAAATATTAAGCAAATAGCTATAGGCAATCTGCTACCAGCTTTAGCACTAGCCCCGCTCTTTGCTTTACTTGCTAATAGTATTTAGAAAGTTGAGCAATCGATAACGAAGCGATAGCGAACATCACTTGAAATCGTTCTTTCATAGGCTTTGTTGATGTGATCTGCGCTTATTACTTCAACTTCGCAAACAATATTCTTATCTCCACAAAAATCCAACATCTCCTGAGTCTCGGGAACTCCTCCAATCTTTGATCCTGCAACGGAGCGTCTGCCATCAAGGAGAGATCCTGCGCTCACGCTATATGGGGCGCCGGGAAGGCCAATAACAACCAAGGATCCATCTGTGGCAAGCGTTGACAAATAGGGCTCGAGATCTACTTGAGCAGATACAGTATTTAATATTAGATCAAAATGTTTGCGATAGCCAAGATGCCAATCTTTCTTGCTCGTGTTTATGAAATCACTTGCACCAAATGATCTAGCATCATTTTCTTTAGAATCAGAGTGAGATAAAACAGTTACCTTGGCTCCAAGGGCTGCAGCAAACTTAACTCCCATATGCCCCAAACCGCCAAGGCCGGCAACAGCTACGCTGCTTGCTGGGCCAACTTTCCATTTCTTCAATGGCGAGTAGAGAGTAATTCCAGCACATAAAAGCGGAGCCATCGCTGCCATATCAAGATTTTCAGGAAGTTTATAGGCGTAGCTCTCAGGAATCACGAAATAGTTTGAATATCCGCCAAAGGCAATCTGCTTGGTATCTCTTTCATAGCCATTGTAAGTCCCTGTCATTCCCTCTAAACAGTATTGCTGCAAACCATTTAGACAGTTGTTGCACTTTCTGCAGGAGTCAATGAAAACTCCCACTCCAATCCGTTCTCCAATTTTAAATCTGGTTACATTTGCTCCAACAGAGGTAACAGTTCCAACAATCTCATGCCCTGGAACCATAGGAAAAATTGCTTCTCCCCACTCTTCTCTCACCTGATGGATATCGGAGTGGCAGATGCCAGAATAATCAATACGAAATCCCACATCATCAACTCTTAGATCTCGCCGATCAAAGGCGTAAGGTTTTAATTCACTCTTTGCTGAGATAGCTGCATAACCCTTAGTTGATGTCATATTTGTTGGTCTCTCTTAGTTAAATGGAAGTGGATCACTGGATTGATGAGCTGCTCCTGAGTTTCTAGCAGTAACTTTTCTCATATGGTGGCGACGGCATAGAACTTCGTAGGCAACTTCATTTGCAGCATTTGTGTCTCCAACAACTACTTGTTCGCCCTCGGTAACCATTACTCCTCCAACGGTTCTTGCGTTGTGAGTTGCTCTCCTGCCACACCAACAGAGCGCTTCAACCTGGAGGGTTTGAACCCGATCAGCGAGCTCAATTAACCTTGCCGAGCCAGGAAAAAGTTTGGTTCGAAAATCAGTGAGAATTCCGAAGGCATAAACTTCAATACCAAGGCCGTCTGCTATTCGGGCTAGCTGTTCAACTTGCTCGGGGGCATAGAACTGAGCCTCGTCGCAGATCACGTAATCAATTCTCTTTCCGGTTGAGAGTTGGTCAACAACAAACTTATGTAAATCCATTTCTACAGATGAGACTTCAAGGGCCTCTGAAGTTAGCCCCAGGCGTGATGAAATCTTTCCGCTACCTGCTCGGTCTTGATTGGTAAAGAGCAACCCAACCCTTCCGCGGCTCTGATGATTATGAGCTGTTTGAAGGGCTAGCGTCGACTTACCACTATCCATGGTGCCGCAGTAATAAATTAGCTCTGCCATCTAATAACTCCTAGGGCCTACGCCTTAAGTAGCGAGATGATTCCAACATCGCTATGGGTATCACCAATCATCTTACGTCCTTGTAAGAATTCAATCTCGAGCATAAATAAATGGGCAACAACTTTGGCTCCAGTAATTTCAACTAGATCATGACAGGCAAGAGCTGTTCCGCCAGTTGCTAAGACATCATCAACGATTATCACATTATCTGATGGATCAAGGAGATCTTTATGGAGCTCCAACGCATCAAAGCCATACTCCAGCGCATACTCTTTTCGATAAACATCTCGTGGCAACTTGCCAGGTTTTCTTACCGTTACAAAGCCAATCTCTAGAGCCTTGGCAATTGCTCCACCTAAAATAAAACCTCGACTTTCGATTCCTACTATCGCATCGACCCTTTTATTTAGGGAGCGAATTGATCGAGCAAATTCATCGATAACCACTCCAAAGCCAACCCCATCGGCAAGCAGGGGAGTGATGTCTTTAAATAAAATCCCTGGTTTTGGATAGTCAGGGACATCGGCGATTAATGAGAGCGCCCGAGCTAGCGGGGTCTGATTGCTTTGAGCCACGGCGGGAGCGTATCTATAAAACGTGTCCGAGAGGGGACTTGAACCCCTAATCCCTTGCGGGAACTAACACCTCAAGCTAGCGCGTCTGCCAATTCCGCCACCCGGACAATGCGGGCATACTTTAGCCCATGAAACTAACTGATGCCCAGCGCATAGAACTAGAAGAAGATGTAGTAAAGCTCTGCCAGGAATTGATTCAAATTCCAAGCGTCAATTATGGCGAAGGCAAAGGTGATGAGAAAGCAGCTGCTGAGTATGTGGCTGCCAAAATGAAAGAAGTTGGAATAGCGAGCAAGATTTATGAGAGCGCGCCAAATCGCTGTTCGGTGGTTGCAAGAATCGAAGGGAAAGATAAAACAAAGCCTGGCCTTGTTGTTAATGGCCATCTCGATGTTGTCCCAGCAAATGCAGCTGATTGGTCGGTAGATCCATTCTCTGGAGTTATCAAGGATGGTTGCATCTGGGGTCGCGGCGCAGTTGATATGAAGAATATGGATGCGATGATTCTTGCGGTTATAAGACTTTGGGCAAAACATAATTATCAGCCAGAGAGAACAATTGTCATTGTCTTCTTCGCCGATGAAGAAGCTGGCGGAATTTATGGCTCAAGATGGATGGCTGAAAAACACCCGGAAGTTTTTGCAGGGTGTAGCGAGACTATTTCAGAGGTTGGAGGTTTTTCTCTAACTCTTCTCTCTGGAAAGCGTGTTTATGCAATTGAAGCTTCTCAAAAAGGAATCGAGTGGATGAAATTAACTGCAGAGGGCGTTGCAGGTCATGGCTCTATGGTTAATAATGCAAATGCTGTGACTCGTTTAAGTGAGGCGATCGCAAAGATCGGTAACCACACCTGGCCACAGAGGATTACTAAGACTAGCGATCTTTTCTTTCAGAAGATCTCAGAGCTTTCTGGAAAGCCATATGATAAAAATAATCTCCAGCCGCTTATTGATGAAGTTGGTCCCATGGGCAAGATGATTGGGGCAACGCTTTGTAACACCACAAATCCAACAATGCTCGAGGCTGGCTACAAGGCAAATGTAATTCCACAGAGCGCAAGCGCTGTCGTTGATGGCAGAACTCTGCCAGGCTATGAGAAAGAGCTTCTAGATACCGTTAAAACCTTAGTGGGTGAGCATGTAAAGGTTGAGAGTTTGGTCTCTGATATTCCGCTGGAGGTCGAATTTGGCGGACCACTTGTTGATGCGATGATTGCTGCGATTAAGTCAGAGGATCCTGAGGGAATTCCTATCCCATATCTTTTAAGCGGTGGAACAGATAATAAGGCTTTAGCCAAGCTTGGAATCGTTGGCTATGGTTTTAGCCCGCTTAAGTTGCCACCTGATCTTGATTTCACAGGGTTATTCCATGGAATAGATGAGCGAGTTCCAATTGATTCACTGCAATTTGGGGCAAGAACTCTCTTTCACTTCCTTGTTAATGCTTAATTAGCACTTATCTCATCAAGTGCTTCACGAACTGGAATAGGAAGAGTTACCGACTCCGCACTTAGCGCTCCGCGAAGTTGGGCGCCTGTTCTAGCTCCAATAATTGCTGAGGTAACTCCAGGACAATCCCTCACCCAGGCCAGTGAAACCTCCAGTGGCGATAAGCCAAGTCCATCAGCTGCCACCATGACTGCTTCAACGATCTTTCTTGAACGCTCATCTAGATATGGTTCTATGAAAGATGAGAAGTGGGGAGAGGCCCCTCTTGAATCAGAGGGAAGTCCTGAGCGATATTTTCCAGTTAATACGCCGCGTCCAAGCGGAGACCAGGCCAAAACTCCAACTCCCAACTCTCTAGATGCTGGCAAAATCTCTCCTTCAATCCTTCTATTTAGAAGTGAGTATTCATTCTGAGTACTAATGATTGGCGCTTTGCCAAAGATCGGATTTTGTAGAGTTACTGATCTTGCCAATTGCCAAGCAGCGAAATTGGAAATTCCTACATGTCTTGCTCTTCCAGTACTTACTGCATAATCTAGAGCGCTTAATACCTCCTCAAGCGGAGTTTTCTCATCCCAAGTATGGATCTGCCAGAGATCTACATACTCACATCTTAAGTGCGATAAAGATCGGTCAAGATCTGCAATTAGCGAGGTTCTAGAGTTATCTACGATTCGCTCTCCGCTTTTAAAAGATATTCCAGCTTTTGTAGCGATAACGATCTCATCCCTTGGAACCATAACTCCAAGAAAACCGCCAAGAACTCGCTCCGCGTCGCCATTGCCATAAACCGCTGCAGTATCAATGAAGTTTCCACCAGCATCTAAGTAGAAACGCAGCTGCTCTGCTGCCTCATGCTCATCGGTATCTCGCCCCCAGGTCATTGTTCCTAGGGCCAGACGGGAGACTCTAACCCCGCTACGACCTAATTGACGTAACTCCATGTAATGACCCTAGCAAAGATACTTCGAAAAGAAGTGGAAGCCTTAAAGAGATAATCTTAAGGCTATGACTACTTTCCTGCTTCTACGTCATGCCCATTCACAGGCAAATAGCGCAGGAATTCTTGCAGGGCAATTAGCGGGGATAGGCCTCTCTAAAGATGGCTTTGCCCAGGTAGAAAAACTTTCATCGGCTTTGAAGGATCTCAAGATTGATCGGATCATTTCAAGTCCGATGCAGCGTTGTCTGGAAACGGTTGAAGCCTTAGCAAAGTCAAAAAAGAAGCGAGTTTCTATCGATAAGCGTTTAATTGAGATGAATTATGGCTCTTGGAGTGGAGAGAAACTCTCTAAATTGAGTCGGATGAAGGATTGGAAAGTGATTCAATCAAAGCCATCTACCTTTAGATTTCCTAAAGGAGAGAGCTTTAAAGAGCTGGAGGCGAGAATCGAATCACTGCTTAAGCAGCTATCTCGGAAGTATCCTAAAGAAACAATTCTTCTAGCCACCCACGGCGATATTGTGAAAATTGCTGCCAGCCTCACAGTTGGTTCAGGTCTAGATAATTTTCAAAAGTTTGCAGTTGATCCATGTTCATTGACAACAATTTCTTGGAGCGCAAAGAACCGAACTCTGATTTCCTTTAATCAAAAAATCGTCTCGGTTAAGGGTAGAAAGAAAAAGGCGAGAAGATCGGGCTATACATTAGGTGGATCAAAAGATGTCGCATAGAAGGATCTATAACCTAGATGAGGTTGATCGATTTATCCTTGGCACTGTTGGTCAGCCCGGGGAGCGAGAGTTCTATATTCAAGTAAAGAAGGCCGGTCAGGTATTTTCATTCGCTCTTGAGAAAGCCCAAGCTCAAGCCCTTACTGAGCGATTTAAAGAGATGCTCCGCGAGGTAAAAAGCTCCGAGGGCGCTGCTCCAAGAGATAACGAGCCACTTGAGATGCCAATCGAATCTGAATTTAGCCTTGGGGTCATGGCGCTTACCTGGCAGATAGATTCTCAGATGATTAGGTTTGAAGGTCAAGCGATTACCGGCGATCAAGGCGAGGAAGTTATCTTTGACGAATTAGCTAGCGATG
>JAURJF010000069.1 GCA_030832365.1 Candidatus Nanopelagicales bacterium | reverse complement strand
GTGATGTTGTTGCTAAAGAAATTTCACGCCAGATGGAGATTACTCAAAGCCAACATGTTTGGCTCGATGCAAGAGGAATAAAAGAATTCTCAGAACGTTTTCCAACAATCTATGCCTCATGTAAAGAGATTGGAATTGATCCAGCAAATGATTTGATTCCAGTCTCTCCAGCCTCGCACTATGCCTCAGGCGGTGTGAGAACAGATCTAAACGGCCATAGCTCAGTTGCCGGCCTCTATGCAGTTGGTGAAACTGCCTGCACTGGGGCCCATGGGGCAAATCGCCTTGCCTCAAACTCACTTCTAGAAGGCTTGGTATTTGGAGCTCGAATTGCTGAAGATATTGCTGCAAACCAACTACCTCAAGAACAGCCAGTTGCTCAGGATTCTTATGACTTTCTCCTCTCCCCATCTATTCGCGGCGAGTTACAGAGAGCTATGTCAAAGGGGGCTGGAGTAGTAAGAAGTGAGGCATCGCTTATGGAAACTCTAAGAACTTTAGAGAGACTAAAAGGCGCTGCAACAATTTATGCCAGCGTTGATGCTTGGGAGACTACTAATTTATATCTACTTGCAACTGCGATTGCTCGCTCGGCACTTGAAAGGTGTGAATCTAGAGGCTCTCATTACCGCCAGGATTATCCAGAGAGCTCAAATGCATGGCTAAAGAGAATTACTCAAAAGCTTGCAAGCGATGGCTCATGGAGCTCAAAGATTACGGAGGTGAATAGTGATCTCACAATCGTTAAGTAAGTTAATAACTGATCAAGGGTTAAATCCTGATGCAATCAACAGTAAGGTAAGTGAAGCATTATCTGAGGACTCAATTACCGATGATTTAACTAGCCAGGCAACAATTACTGAATCACAGGTCAGCAAAGCAAGCTTTGTCACAAGAAAGAGTGGAGTAATTGCTGGATGCTTAGTTGCTGCAGCTGTTCTTGAACAATGCGGGATTAATGAATATGAGTTATTGGTTAAAGATGGTCAGGAAGTTAGCGCCAATACTGAACTTATCCGCCTAACGGCAGATACTAGATCGATACTTAAAGCAGAGCGGACTGCGCTGAACTTTCTCTCTCACCTCTCTGGAATTGCAACATTTACTAGCCTCTGGGTCAAAGAAGTTTCATCAAGTAAGACTGCAATTCGTGATACTAGAAAAACAACTCCAGGACTTAGGGAGCTTGAGAAATATGCAGTCCGAATGGGCGGCGGTTTAAATCATCGGATGAATCTTAGTGATCAAGCTTTAATCAAAGATAACCATATTGCAGCAGCTGGTTCGGTTAGCCAGGCAATTAATCGCGTTAAGAAAGCTGCCCCAGGTGCACTTATTGAGGTTGAAGTCGACACCTTAGAACAGTTAAAAGAAGCCCTGCAATGCAGCGTTGAGATAGTTCTTCTAGACAATATGAGCCTTGAGCAGGTTAAAGCAGCTGTTGAAATTGCTAGAGGATCAAATACCAAACTTGAATCATCAGGTGGTCTAAAACTTGAAAATGCAGCAGCTTATGCTGCAACAGGCGTTGATTACTTAGCAGTTGGTGCTTTAACCCACTCATCCCCCGTACTAGATATCGGATTGGATTTCTAAATGCTATTAACTATTGATATCGGTAATACCAATACCGTCCTTGGAATCTTTGCCAAAGAAAAGATGATTGATACTTGGCGGGTTAAAACTGATGCTAGAGATACTGCTGATGAATTATGGTTGCAATATCGCTCTCTAATAACTGGCTATGAGTTAAGTGGCCTTTCTATCTGCTCAACAGTTCCTTCAGTACTTAGGGAGGCAAGAGCGATGATTAATCGCCACTTTCAAGATCTACCAACAACCATTATTGAGCCAGGAGTAAAGACTGGAGTGCCACTCCTAGTTGATAACCCTAAGGAAATTGGAGCAGATCGCATTGTTAATACCCTTGCCGCTCATACTCTCTATGACCAAGGAGCATGCATTGTTGTTGACTTTGGAACCTCTACTAACTTTGATGTCGTCTCACCAAAAGGCGAGTTCCTAGGAGGGGCGCTAGCTCCAGGAATTGAGATCTCTGTTGAAGCTCTTGCATCAAGGGCTGCGCAGTTAAGAAAAGTTGAATTAGTTAAGCCAAAGTCAGTAATTGGCAAAAACACAGTAGAGGCGCTTCAATCCGGAACTATCTATGGTTTTGCAGGCCAAGTCGATGGCCTTGTTGCTCGCATTAGTGATGAGCTAGATGCGCTCTATCCAGATAACGAGAAGATCTCAGTGATAGCAACTGGTGGGTTAGCGCCATTGGTGCTGGGAATTTCAGAGACAATTGATTATCACCAACCCGATTTAACCCTCATTGGCCTACGACTTGTGCACGAGAGGAATGGCTAGACTTATCGGCACTATGTCTGAAAATGACCTTCCTGAGCAGTTAAGAATTAGACGCGAAAAACGCGAATCACTGCTTAGCCGCGGCATAGCCCCGTATCCAGTCTCAGTTAATAGAACTGCCTCATTAAAAGAAATCCGTGAGAGATTTAAAGATCTAGCAACAGATAGCCCATCTGGAGTAATTGAGAGCGTAGCTGGGCGAATAATTTTTAAGCGCGATACTGGAAAGCTATGTTTTGCCACTCTTCGTGAAGGCGATGGCACAGAACTACAAGCAATGTTTTCGCTAGATAAAGTTGGTGAAGCAGTTTTAGAGAGCTGGAAGAGTGATATTGATTTAGGAGATATCGTAAGTGTTACTGGCGAGGTAATAACTTCAAAGCGTGGAGAGTTATCGATTCTTGCCAATTCTTATCAAATAGCTTCTAAAGCGCTGCGTCCTCTTCCAAATGAGCATAACCCGCTCAATGAAGAGACGCGGGTTCGCCAAAGATATGTAGATTTAATTGTTAGACCTGAGGCAAGAGTTAACGCAAGAATTAGGCCAAAAGTTCTTAAGTCAGTAAGAGATACCTTTGATAAGTATGACTTTATTGAAGTTGAGACTCCAATGCTTCAAGTCATGCATGGAGGAGCAGCGGCAAGGCCCTTTAAAACCTTTAGTAATGCCTATGACATGGATCTTTATCTAAGAATTGCTCCTGAGTTATTCCTGAAAAGATGCGTGGTAGGTGGCATTGAAAAAGTCTTTGAAATAAATAGAAATTTCAGAAATGAGGGAGCTGATTCAAGCCACTCGCCAGAGTTTGCAATGCTTGAGATGTATTGGGCCTATGGCGATTGGCAGAATATGAAATCTCTAACCCAAGAGATAATCCAAAACGCAGCTCTTGCCATCTTTGGATCTCACAAAGTTGAGCATCATGATGGACGAATTAGTGATCTAGGTGGGAATTGGAGAGAGCTAGATTTCTATACCGCCATCTCAGAGTCTGCAGGTTTAACTGTTACTCCAGCTACTAGTAGAGAAGAGCTTGTAAAGATTGCTGAAAAAGCTGGTCTAAAAGTTGATCCAGCGTGGATTAATGGCAAGTTAGCTGAAGAGATCTTTGAACACTTCTATAGCGGAAAGTTAAATACCCCAACCTTTGTTATGGGGTTTCCAGTTGATACCTCGCCACTTGTTCGCGAACACCGCAGCGTTAAAGGAATTGCTGAGAAGTGGGATCTTTATATCGATGGCTTTGAATTAGCTACTGGATATAGCGAATTAATAGATCCAGTGATTCAAAGAGATCGCCTAATAGAACAAGCAAAACTTGGAGCAAAAGGTGATCCAGAGGCGATGCAAGTAGATGAAGATTTTCTTCGCGCAATGGAACATGGCATGCCTCCTATGGGAGGAGTTGGGATGGGAATTGATCGACTTCTCATGGCTTTAACTGGCCTTGGAATTCGAGAGACAATACTCTTTCCATTAGTAAAGCCGGAAGAGAATTAAATGGCTGTAATTGTTAGACCTGCAAGGGCAACAGATGTGAAAGCAGTTCGCTTAATCATCGATCAATACGCTCTTCAGCGTCGCCTTCTTTCAAAAGATACAGTCAAGTTATATGAAGATGTTCAAGAGTTCTTTGTTGCAGAAAGCGATGGAGAAGTAATTGGTTGCGGAGCGCTTCACGTTCTCTGGGAGGATCTAGGTGAGGTTAGAACTGTTGCAGTAAACCAGGAGTATCGAAGAAAAAGAGTTGGCAATCAGATCCTAGAGGCCATTACTAATCGTGCTATTTCTCTAGGTTTGAAGAGATTATTCTGTTTAACCTTTGAAACAGAGTTCTTTGCTCAATATGGATTTAAAGTTATTGAAGGAACCCCTGTGGAAGCAGATGTCTATCAACAACTACTGCGCTCCTATGATGAAGGTATCGCTGAGTTTCTAGACCTTGAGAGTGTGAAGCCCAATACCCTGGGTAACACCAGAATGCTCAAGATTCTCTAATCTTTCTGGGCATAAAAACCTAAATCTGGCGGTTATAACCCCTGCAGATTCCCATATCTAGCGCTCATTAGAGGGTGAGAAAATAGATGTCGCATCGTTTCGGGCCTTCTTATACGCTAGGGCTATTCCGTTTTGAGTAGAAGATAGAAGGAGATGAACTGATGTTTGAGCGCTTTACCGATCGAGCCCGCCGCGTTGTAGTTCTGGCGCAAGAAGAAGCTCGCATGCTCAATCACAATTACATCGGCACTGAACATATCCTCCTTGGCCTAATCCATGAAGGAGAAGGCGTTGCTGCAAAAGGTTTAGAGTCTTTAGGAATTTCACTTGAAGCAGTTCGTTCTCAAGTTGAAGAAATTATTGGCCAAGGTCAGCAAGCTCCATCAGGTCACATTCCATTTACTCCAAGGGCTAAGAAAGTTCTTGAGCTATCACTTCGTGAAGCGCTGCAACTTGGTCATAATTACATTGGAACGGAACATATTCTTCTTGGCCTTATCCGCGAGGGAGAAGGCGTTGCTGCACAAGTTTTAGTAAAACTAGGGGCAGATCTCAATCGTGTTCGCCAACAAGTTATTCAATTACTCTCCGGCTATCAAGGAAAAGAAGCAGTTACAGCAGGACCTGCTGAAGGAGTTCCATCAACATCTTTGATTCTTGATC
>JAURJF010000068.1 GCA_030832365.1 Candidatus Nanopelagicales bacterium | reverse complement strand
AACTGATCTGTTGGTGAGACTGGGAAATATCCGCCTTTAATTCTGGTGCGATATCCACGATTTGGTGTGCCATCAGCATCATCATCAATTCCGGTATTCCAAGCTCCTTCATAGGAATCAACTTCATAGAAGCCAGTATTCATACGAGTCTGGAATTTAACGCGATCAAAGACATAGAACTCAGCCTCAGGAGCAAAGTATGCGGTATCTGCAATTCCAGTAGATCTCATATATTCCACGGCCTTATTAACAATCTGGCGTGGGTCTCTACTATATGCCGAGTTATCATCAGGATTTACTACTGAGAAATGTAGAACCAGAGTCTTCTCAGTTCTAAATGGATCGATAAAAGCAGTCTCTGGAGCTGGAAGAAGTTTCATATCTGATTCATGAATTGATTGGAAACCTCTAATCGAGGAACCATCAAACATCAGACCATCTTTAAAGACATCTTCAGTAAATTGCGAGACTGGAACGTTGAAGTGGTGCTGCATACCTGGAAGATCGGTGAAGCGAACATCAACAAGTGCAACATTTTCTTTCTTTATGTAATTCAAAACTTCTGCAGAATTCTTAAACATTTCTCTCCTGAGGTTTTCCTGCTTCGATTAAGCTCCACATTGAGCTCGCTAGCGATGGCCTAAACCTAGGCTAGGGCGGTGAAATACCCATAACCGGTGGGTTACGGCTATGTTTCATAAATCAGGCCTAAGTTGCCTTTTTTAGTTAGGTTGAGCCTATGGAACAGGCAGGACTTGGCAGGCGAGTGCTGGCCCTGAGTATCGATTGGGCGATAGCTTCATTTACCGCAGCCCTGGTCTATCCCTTGCAATCAAGCGCTCTTGCGCCATCGCTATTTCGCCTTGGAGTTTTTGTCATAGAAGTTGCTCTTCTAACTTCACTTGGAGGAGCTTCAGCTGGACAGAGAGTTATGGGTTTAAGAGTTTTAAGCTGGCCAGATAATCTCTTTCTCCGCCCTGGGCCAATTCTGCTTCGTACAATTCTAATCGCACTTGTTATTCCAGCAGTTGTTACTGATAATGATGGCAGAGGCCTTCACGATCGTGCCGCTAAATCAGTTGTGATGAGAGTCAAGCAGAAACGAGCTTAACGAGGCTTAGGCATCCTCATATTCTTTGGCATCGGACCTTTTGGAAGTGGGATATTAAGTCCGCCAACAGATTTAAGTCTTGCGCGAAGCTCTCTGACCTGAACTGTTGAGAGTTTCTTGGCAAACTTCTTCATTTTCTTCTGTAGTTTGCGAACAGAGACTTGATCTTTCTCATTGCCAATTACTATTTCATGGATTGGAACTCCTGGGGCAAAGCGCTCCATCTTTCGTCTCTCATCTGTAAGTAGTGAGCGGAGAGCATGGCCACCTTCGCCAACTAGAACTACTCCAGCTTTACCAACTGCACGATGGACCATATCTTGGTTCTTATTGACATTTACCGCTGGAGTAATGGTCCAGCCTTTGCGAATCGACATTAAAACACTTGCTCCAGCGCCAGGTTGTCCCTCTATTGATGCATAGGCAGCATTTCCTGCAAGTCGTGTGAAGTAAAAAAATGCGCCAAGAAAAGCTAGTGGAAATGTTAAGAAAGCTGCATAACCAGGGCGATTAAAGATAAGTCCGATACCAATTCCTGCGCCCCAAAGTGGCGCGAAGACAGCTAGGCAGCGTAGAAAGACAAACTTGTAATGCTTGCGAGCAAGGGAGTAAGCATCGCGAATTGTTTTAAATCTAACTTTCTTAGGAGCGTTAGGATCCTTCTTCTTTCTACCAAACATCTCTTAACTCTCCCTCTTATTTTTTCGCAACACTTCAAGTTCTGCCAGGCTTGGAGCGCTTCCGCCCAGCCTTGCTGGCGCCCATCTAGCGCCCTTATGGGGGTCAGGATAATCACTCTGAACTTGATTTAGTAATTGCGCCATCGCCTCTTTAAGAGCGGCTAGCTCTACTTCTAGATTCGCGCCTTTCTCAACATATCTAAGCGGCCCAATTGAAATAAAGATAGGGATGCTATTTCTAGATAAGTTCTTAGGTAATTTCTTGCTCCATACTCTCTGGGATCCCCAGATCACCATAGGCAGTATGGGCGCGCCAGATTCCATAGCGAGGCGAATAACCCCGCTCTTCATCTCCTTAAGCTCAAAGCTTTGAGAGATTGTTGCTTCAGGAAAAACACCAACGATCTCACCCTTATCAAGGGCTTTAAGGGCTGCAAGAAAGGATGGTGCGCCATTACTTCGATCAACGCAGATATGTTTCATCCCGCGCATAAGCGGACCTGCTATTGGATGATCAAAGATTTCTTTCTTTGCCATAAATCTAACGAGACGAGAAGTTGGAAGAAATGCTGTTCCAGCTAGGGCAAAATCAAGATAGCCAACGTGATTCATAGCAAGAATCGCTGGCCCTTTACTTGGTATATGACTCTGTCCGTAAAAAGTGAAACGCAGATCTAAATATTTCCAGAATGCACGAACAATTTTTATAACTGGGGGATAGACCAGATCAGGCATTTGAAATCCCTTGACGGGCAGCAGCGGCTTGCTTATATAACCTTCCTGCTCGATAGCTTGATCTAACTAGTGGTCCACTCATCACTCCAAGAAAACCTAACTCCTCTGCCTCTTTAGCCAGTTCAACAAATTCTACCGGCTTAACCCATCTCTCAACCGGATGATGCAAATTAGATGGCCTTAAGTATTGAGTGATAGTGATTAGCTCACAACCAGCGCTTCTTAGATCAAGGAGCGCTTGTGATACTTCACTTCGCTGCTCTCCCATGCCAAGAATTAGATTCGACTTGGTAATAAGACCAAAATCTCTTGCCTGAGTGATAACGCTTAAAGACCTCTCATAATTAAAGGCAGGTCTAATTCTTTTAAATATCCTAGGAACTGTCTCTAGGTTGTGAGCAAATACCTCTGGCCAACTTTCAAATACTTCACTCAAAAGCTCAGGCTTTGCTGAAAAGTCAGGGGCTAGCATTTCAACTAGGCATCCAGGAACAACCTGATGAATCTGGCGGATAGTTTCGCTATAGAGCCAGGCTCCTTCATCCTCTAAATCATCTCTTGCAACGCCGGTGACGGTGGCATATTTAAGTCCCATCGTTGCTACAGACTCTGCAACTCTCCTTGGCTCATCTCTATCTAGGGCTTCAGGTTTTCCAGTATCGATATTGCAGAAATCGCACCTTCTTGTGCAGGCGCTTCCACCAATTAAAAATGTCGCTTCTTTATCTTCCCAGCATTCATAGATATTAGGACAAGCTGCCTCTTGGCAGACAGTATGTAGACCTTCTTTAGCAACAAGTGATCGAAGAGCGCTGTACTGCGGCCCCATCTTTGCCTTTGTCTTAATCCACTCTGGCTTTCGCTCAATAGGCGTTTCAGCGTTGCGCGCCTCAATTCTTAATAACTTACGTCCATCGGGAGCAAGCATTAGGCGCTCACCTGAGTAAGTGATTGCTTCATCCGCGCCTCTACAACTTCTAGAACTTCCTCAAGTGCAATACTTCGACTCAATTCTCTCTCCATCGAGGTAACCTGCGCATCAGCAATTCCGCAAGGGATAATCCGATCAAAGTAGCTTAGATCGGGGTTAACATTTAGCGCAAAGCCATGCATCGTTACGCCCTTTGCAACTCTAATTCCAATTGCAGCAATCTTTCTATCGCCTCTCTCATCGCGAATCCAAACACCAGAGCGCTCGCAATATGTTTGGCCTTCAATATTGAAATCTTGGCAGATTTGAATCAAAGCTTTCTCAAGCTGCCTAACAAAGCCGACTACATCATTTGGTTTTTTCAATTTAACGATTGGGTATCCCACAATTTGTCCAGGGCCATGGAAAGTGATCTTTCCTCCTCTATCAACATCAATTACCTTTGAACCATCGATAGGTCGCTCGCTATCTAGCGTTCTACGACCTGCTGTGAATACCGGAGGATGTTGAAGTAAGAGAAGTGAGTTAGCACTTAGCTGATCTACTACCTCTTGGTGGAGTCGGCGCTGAATTACTAGCGCCTCTTCATAATCTATTAATCCAAGGCTCTGGCAATTGATAGTCGAGATTTCTTCTCTCTTACTTTCCAGGGCTTGCATGGTCACAGGTAGAGCCTAACTTTATTGAGCATCACTTGGCGCATTGAGCGGTAGAATTACGCCTCTAAGGTGTTAAGAGTATGGGTGGGGCAGTAGCCAAAATCACCCCAAATCTATCGAGGCACGAGACTACAAGGAGATGCTGTGAGTCAGGAAGTATTGAGCGAGAAGAAGAAATCTGGAGTAAAAGGTCGCAAGGCTTTATGGATAGCGATCGTTTCAATTTTAGTCTGGCTTTCAATTGGCGGCTTTGCCGGGGGAGCCTTCTCCAAGATCTCTACAGTTCAAGAAAATGACAACTCTGCCTTTTTACCTGATAGCGCTGAATCAACTATTGCTGGGGAAGTACTAGTTAAGTTCTCATCGCAGGATGACCAGCTCTTTCCAGCTCTACTTCTATTGCTCGGAGATTTAAACCCATCAACTAATGCCCAAGCCTTTGAGAAGGTAAATCAGTATTCAGCAACGCTACTAAGCAAAACCCTTCCTGAAACTGGAAAGCCTTTAAGTACTTACTTTGCCAGGGGAGTTCCGCTGACTCCAATTCCATCTGCAGATGGAAAAGCGATCCTAATAAATGCCCAATTAGATTTTGCAGTTGCTGATGCCAATGTTGACGGAGAACCGATCTTTCCAAAGATTATTGAATTCATCAGGGAGGATATGGAGAAGGAGTTTACTTCTGCAGGAATTACCACCCATGTAACTGGCCCTGCAGGACTCTTTGCAGATCTTTTCGAGGCATTTGGTTCAATCGATACCAGGCTATTGCAGACAACTCTGACGGTAGTAGCAATCATTCTTATTGTGGTTTATCGCTCTCCAGTGCTCTGGATACTTCCGCTCTTTACAGCGGCAAGCGCGCTTGGAATTGCCACCATGATTGTCTATTACCTAGCTAGAGAAGACATCATTGATCTAAATGGTCAGACCCAAGGAA
>JAURJF010000067.1 GCA_030832365.1 Candidatus Nanopelagicales bacterium | reverse complement strand
AGAGATAAGAGGGGCAGGAAATCTTCTTGGCGGCGAGCAATCTGGTCATATTGCAGATGTGGGATTTGATTTATATATGCGCATGGTTGGAGATGCTGTTAATGAGTACAAGGCAGGATTTATTGATCAAGGGCAAGAACTAGTTGATTGCAAAGTGGAATTGCCTGTCACCGCTCATCTCTCTGCCGAATATGTCCCATCTGATCGACTCCGTCTTGATCTATATCGAAGACTTGCAGATACAAAGGATGAAGATGAGATTACAAAGATTGGCGAGGAGTTAAGTGATCGCTTTGGTGCTCTTCCTAAAGAGGCAGAGAACTTGCTGCGCATAGCTCGTCTACGCACTTACTTAAAGGAGCGAAAGATTCAAGACTTTGCAGTGCAGGGTCGTTATGTAAAAATTGCACCTCTAGTGCCAAGTGAATCGCTAGAGTTGAAAATTAAGCGCCTCTATCCTGGCTCAATTGTGAAGTCGGTAACCCAAGTTGTGATGATTGCTCGGCCGCAAACTGCTGCCTGGGTATCAGAGGCGCAGGAAATAGGGGATACTTCTCTCATTGATTGGGCGGTTGAGCTAGCCAAGACTCTCCTTGAACGCCCCTTAGGAAAGTGAGAACTCCGTGAAGAAATTTCTAGCTCCCATAATCGCCATATTGGCGCTAGCTCTATCTTCCTGTTCTCAGGTTGATTCAGCGGCAACTATTGGAGATGAGAAGATAACAATCGCAGCGTTGCAAGATCAAGTTGATTTAATCTTGGCAGAGCGCGAAGGTGTTGATACAACTCAGATGGGTCTTGAAAGTGGAGAGGCTCTAACTCGCTCACAGCTTTCTTACATGATCTCTAACTTAATTATTAATGAAGTTGCAAAAGAAGAGAAAATTGAGATAGATCAAGCAGAAATTGATGCCTACAAGATTGAAATTTATGTCAATATAGGAGGAGAGGAAAACCTTCCGAATGTGCTTGTCAGCGCAGCGATTCCCTCAACATCTCTAGATAATGTGCTTCGTCGAGATTTGATCCTGCGAAAGATAACTGATGGCGCGCTTGCAGCCGGAGTTGTTGAGTCTGAAATTAATGACTTAATCAAAAAATTGTTACTGATAAAGCAACAGCTCTAAGTGTTGAGGTTAATCCTCGATATGGAATTTGGGATGCTGCCAGCCTAACTGTGGTTGCTGCAGAGCCTGCCGGCGATGCTGTTAATGATTAATTAGTAAAGCGCTCCAAGATGGCTTATGAAAATCTAGCTCGACTTGCTCAAGTGATGGACACCCTTAGATCTCCTGGGGGATGCCCTTGGGATAGTGAGCAAAGCCATCAATCACTACTTAAATATTTACTCGAAGAATCTTATGAATTTATTGAAGCTGTTGAGAGCGGTAATAGCGAGGATATGCGTGAGGAGCTAGGAGATCTTCTCCTGCAAGTTTATTTCCACTCAAGAATCGCTGAGGAAGATAAAGAGAATCCCTTCAGCGTTGATGATGTAGCCAAAGGGGTTATAGAGAAATTAATCTCACGTCATCCACATGTCTTCTCTGATAAGAAAGTAAATTCCAGCGCAGAAGTATTGGAAAACTGGGAAGAGATTAAGCGCAGAGAAAAGTCTAGAACGAGCGCTCATGATGGAGTTCCAACTGGTCAACCTGCCTTAACTCTGGCTAGCAAATTAATTTATCGTGCTAGTAAGAATGAACTTTCAACCCCAGAGCATCCAGTAGAGAAGATTGAAGTAAGTGAAGCTGCGCTAGGAGATCAACTCCTATCGCTAATCTCATGGGCGATAGCAAATAATCTTGACCCTGAGGTTGCTCTGCGCAAGGCCGCACTCAAATATCGTGATGCGATGAGCCAAGAAGAATCAGGCTAGACTTCGCGCCTGTGAGCATAAATTCAGCGATTAAATCCATCACCGCAAGAGAGATCCTTGATTCAAGAGGAAATCCAACAGTTGAAGTAGATGTCCAATTAGAAGATGGTTCTTGGGCAAGAGCTGCAGTTCCAAGTGGCGCTTCAACCGGAGCTTTTGAGGCAGCAGAGTTAAGAGATGGTGGTTCAAGATATTTAGGAAAGTCAGTATCTGGGGCGGTTGAAAATGTGAAGGCAAAAATTGCACCATCCCTAATTGGCCACGATGGTCTAGACCAAAAAGGCTTAGATGAAAAGATGATTGCGCTAGATGCGACAGTCAATAAATCATCACTTGGCGCAAATTCAATCCTTGGAGTCTCGCTAGCAGTTGCTAGAGCTGCAGCGGTAAGTAAGAAGCTACCCTTTTATAAATTCATAGGTGGAGAGAAAGCAACACTGCTACCAATTCCAATGATGAATATTTTAAATGGTGGAGCTCACGCCGATACAAATGTTGATATCCAAGAATTTATGATTGCACCAATTGGCGCCCCAACATTTAAAGAGGGCTTGCGCTATGGAGCTGAGATATATCAATCACTCAAGTTAGTATTAAAAAAGAGAGGCCTTGCAACAAGCATTGGTGATGAAGGTGGTTTTGCTCCAAATCTCGAAAGTAATCGAGCTGCGCTTGATTTAATCATTGAAGCTGTAGAGAAAGCCGGCTACAAGATGGGAAGCGATATTGGTCTTGCAATGGATGTTGCTGCCACTGAGTTCTATAAAGATGGTAGTTATCGCTTCGAAGGTTCAAATCTCAGCGCAACTGAGATGATTAATTATTATCAAGGATTACTTGATTCTTATCCATTATTATCAATCGAAGATCCACTCTCTGAAGATGATTGGAGTGGTTGGGCAGATATAACAAAGGCGATGGGAGCTAGCGTTCAATTAGTTGGCGATGACTTATTTGTCACTAACCCAACTCGCCTAGCTCAGGGAATTAGCCAAGGTTGCGCCAATGCCCTGCTTGTTAAGGTCAATCAAATTGGGACCCTTACTGAAACTCTAGCTGCCGTTGATATGGCCCATAAAGCTGGATATCGCTCGATGATGAGTCATCGCTCAGGAGAAACAGAGGACACCACAATTGCAGATTTATCAGTGGCAACTCTCTGCGGTCAGATTAAAACAGGTGCTCCTGCTCGTAGTGAGAGAGTTGCTAAGTACAATCAGTTACTGCGAATTGAAGAGGAACTTGGTTCAAAGGCTCAATATGCCGGCCGTGAAGCATTTCCTCGTTTTACTTCGCGCTAAGAAATAATTAGAGCAAGTAAGGAGAGGCTATGAAGCGCAGCAAAATCTCGCTTCCTAAGACTCTCGAAAACTTTGCTGCAAAACGAGGAATCTCAACTCGATTACTAATTCTCTTTCTAGTTCTATTTATCGTCGCAGTTACTCTTGCTCCTCCAACGCAACAGTATTTTGCACAGAGAGCACAAATCAGCGCTCTTGAAGCCGATCTTGATTCAAATTATAAAAAGTTAGAGGCAGCAAGAGCTGAGCTACAAAGATGGCGTGATCCAGATTATGTAAAGAGTGAGGCAAGAAATCGCCTCCACTTTGTTCTGCCAGGTGAACGGCAATACGTAATTTTGGGAGCAAAACCAACAATTGACCCTGAAGCTCAAGGCGCTGCTCCAATTAATCAAGACTTTCCTCTAGGAGTTCCCTGGTATTCCAGAGTCATCTCATCTATTACCTCAGTCGGAGTCGGCGTAACTACGCCGTAATCTTAAATTATGGGCGAGAGAGCAAGTGATGAAGATCTATCTGCGATAGAGATTCAATTAGGAAGAGTTCCGAGAGATGTTCATAGCATCGCATATCGCTGTCCATGCTCTCATCCAGCAGTAGTTGAAACTAACCCGCGCCTCTCAGATGGAACGCCATTTCCAACCTTCTATTACGCCACCTGTCCTAATCTAACTGCTGCCATTTCAACTCTAGAAAACTCTTCCCTTATGGAGGAGATGAATGAGAGATTAGCAATCGATGCCGAACTCTCCGGTCAATATCGCGCAGCGCATGATGATTATTTGGCAGCAAGAGCTGCACTTGGAATTGATGTTCCTGAAATTGTTGATATCTCAGCTGGAGGGATGCCAGATCGTGTTAAATGTTTACACTCCCTTATTGCCCATAGCTTGGCATCAGGAGAGGGAGTTAATCCTTTAGGAGATGAAGCCCTTTCACTTCTTCCAAAGTGGTGGCTAAATGGAAATTGCTTAGAGAGACGTGATCAGTGAGTCGAGTAGCAGCTATTGATTGTGGGACAAATTCAATTCGTCTGCTTATTGCAGATGTTTCGGGAGGTAATCTGCGTGAGATTTATCGAGGAATGGAGATTGTCCGCCTTGGACAAGGAGTTGATAAGAACAAATCCTTTCATCCAGATGCAATAGATAGGACTCTAAGAGCTACTGAGTTATTTGCAAGTGAGATTAAAAGGCGTGGCGCCCAGGCAATCAGGTTCTGTGCAACAAGTGCCACAAGAGATGCATCAAATCGAGAGCTCTTCATCGATGGCGTGAAAGCAATAATTGGAATTGAACCTGAGGTAATTAGCGGCGAGCAAGAAGCGCAGCTCTCCTTCATTGGAGCAACCCATCAACTAAATCAAATAGGCGCTCCTTATTTGGTAGTGGATATTGGTGGGGGATCAACTGAATTTGTCTATGGAATGAAAACAGTTGAGGCAGCAGTGAGTGAAAATATTGGCTGTGTGAGAATGAGCGAGCGCCACTTAAATAGCTCCCCACCTAGTAGAGCTGCGATTGATTTGGCAATTGCTGATATTGATAAAGCTATTAAAAATGCTGCTACCAAAGTTCCAATAAGTAGCGCTAAAACTTTAATCGCTGTTGCTGGAACAGCAACTACCGTTGCCGCTGCAGCACTTGGCCTTGATAGCTATGACCGTGACTTAATTCATCTTTCTCGAATCAGCGCAGAAAAAACTCACCAAGTCTGTAAGAGCTTTCTTGCACTTGAAAAATCAGAGATTGCATCACTTGGCTATATGCATCCAGGAAGAGTTGATGTAATTGCTGCAGGAGCTTTAGTTCTTTCAAGAATTATGGCTCTAAGCGGAGCAAGTGAATTTGTTGCATCAGAGAGTGATATTTTAGATGGAATGGCTCTTCTTCTTGCGAAGTAAACCTAGAGTTATTGCCAAGGGAGTTAAGAGCTTAAAAGTTCTTGATAAAGAAATCATTAAATGTA
>JAURJF010000066.1 GCA_030832365.1 Candidatus Nanopelagicales bacterium | reverse complement strand
CATACGATGGCAAAAAGTGGCGTTATGAGGTGGTCGATGGAAATGGTGAAGATGTTCAAGATTATAAAGAGAGCTCAAGGCGCAAAACTGCAAGTGATGTAAGTATCTCTAATGCCTGCGCTGTTACACCAGCTGGTCTTCAAGTCTTCTATCGCGATGAATCTCAAGGAATATTACTAGGAGCTGCTTTAAGTAAATCTGGTTGGATATATGAAATTGTTGATGGAGACCGGCAGAACGAAGGTCGAACAACTGGGGATGTTGGATTTTCTCTAAGCGCAGTAGCTAGCGGTAAGAGTGTTTATCTGATTTATGATTCAGTACTAACACTCTCCTCAAGTAATGTTGCAACTCAAGGTGAAGTAAGACTTGCTAAGCGCAACTCCATATTTCCCGAAGATTGGAGATATAGCACCCTTGATGGCCCAGATAATGGTGTTGCAGTTGCTGGTTATGATGTTTCAATAAGTAATTCTGGAAATAGAATTGCAGCAGCATGGCTTGCTGCTAGCGGTATCCGTCTACCTAACGCTGATGAAGTTCGATTTCTTCTAGTCGATGAGGATGAATTTCCCAGTCGGTTATCTCCTGAAAAGCATGGAACCCCTGGATCTCCACTTTTGATTGATAACAAAGGATTACTCTTTGGATGCCAAGAGCGCCTCTGTTCAGTTGGCTCATACAGCTCAACGCCTAAATTAAGCAATGGCGCCATCCTTAATAACGTTAAGGATGGCGCCATAGTCACAATCAATAAGGTCCGCTATGCGGTGACCTCAATTTCCAAGAAATTAGTTCTGGTAAAGCTTTAAAACTACTTCTTGTTTCTACGCTGAATACGAGTCTTCTTTAGAAGTTTTTTATGCTTCTTCTTAGCCATGCGCTTGCGGCGCTTTTTGACTACTGAACCCATGCTCTCAACTCCTTTTACTGTTGCCTAAGGTTATCTGAAATTTAGGAGAGTTCTTGCGATCTATCTCGCGCTGCGCGCATCGCTTTCTTGATAATCATCTCTAAATCATTGCTCTCAAATACCTGTAGCGCTGCAAAAGTCGTTCCATTTGGACTGGTGACATTCTCACGAAGCTTGGTGGGTGATGCTCCATCTTGCTTGAGCATCTCTGATGCCCCTGCGATCGTTTGAATCACAAGTACCTTGGCATCTGACTCCGATAATCCAAGTTCCTGGGCGCCAGCAATCATTGCTTCAACAAATCTAAAGAAGTAGGCAGGTCCTGAGCCGCTAGTTGCCGTTACTGCATCCTGCAAAGACTCATCAACAACGATCACCTCACCTGATGCTTTGAGTAATTGCTCGACCGCGCTGGTATCTATCTGACTTGCAAACTTACCTGCCGAAATTGCAGAAGCTCCCACTCCCACCGACATCGGAGTATTTGGCATAACTCGAAGCACTGGGACAGAATTTAAAAGAAAGCTCTCAATAAGAGAGGTTTTCTTACCTGCTACAAATGAAATCACTCTTTGATTAGGCGAAACTTTAAAACCTATTGATTCCAATAGCGCATCTAGATCTTGTGGTTTTACTACTAAGAAAATGTTCTCTGCCTTGCCTGCTATCTCCTCAGGCGAGGTAACGCTGCAGCCGTATTTAGCTGCTAACTCCGTAGTTCTCTCTACTCGCTTATCAGATATTGCGAGCATTGAATTAGCGACACCTGATTTAAGAATTGCTGATACTAAAGCTTCTCCCATAACTCCAGAGCCAATTACTCCGATTGAATAAATATAGGTATCAGACATGAGGCAAGGTTAGCGAATATCTCGATTAATTGAGCCGCCCATGAGAATCGAACTCATGACCTTCGCTTTACGAGAGCGACGCTCTACCGACTGAGCTAGGGCGGCGATGCTTTAAAGCTTTAAGATTCTTTAGATTAATCCAAGCGTACAACGCCATTAGGCGTTGCTAGGTGAACTGCTACAAGTCCGGTTTCTCCATCACTTGCTACTGAATCAACCCATTGGATTTCAACGCCATCAAAAGCCTTTGATAGATCTGAACCAAGCCACTCTTCAATTGTCTTCTCGTCTCCAGCAATCTCAATCTTTACTATTTCAGCAACTGCCTTTCCATCATTTGATGGGTGATCACTTGACATCCATTGAATAAAGAATGGGAGCTGGGAATCATTGAGAGTTCCAAGAACTCCAAGTTGCTTCCACTTTAGCTCGCTTCCATCAGGGCGCTTTCTTGAACCATCAATAGCTTGTCTTCCAAGACGGTTTTCAATCGGCGAGAGATCATCTGTTGAAACCACCCAAGTAAGCCAGCCGCCGCCTTCATTAGCGCGCTGTGAAACTACGCGACCAAATGCAGAAGCATCCGCTGCTGGATGATCAAGGGGACAGACAACTTCAAGATAGTGACCATTCTTAAGAGCGAGAGTGAAGTTGCGAGTTCCAAATCTTGGGTGAATTCCGCCATCAGTAAAGGCTGAGCCAATTCGAGAACCAATCCTTTGAACTACATCTACTAGTTGATCATGAGTTGCTGCATAAGAGATATGGTCTAGGCGCATGTGCCGATAATGCCGAAAGCTACTTCAAAGCGCAAAACAGAGCCTCAAGGGTAGAAAGAGGGGCTGAATTGCGCCCAAGGTTTATTCGGGCCTCTAGTAGCGCTTCAATCCGCTCAATACTGCGCTTTGGAGTAGTTGTTTTAGCAAAATCAGTGATCTCAAGCCTTAGATCAATATTTAGAATCTCATCGCTGCCACTTTGAGTCACTAAAACATCTCGATAGATAGTGGCAATATCTAAAAGAGCGCTATCTAAGTTGTCTCGAATCGACCTAGTTGTCGCTGACTTCTGTTCTTTCTCTAGATCTTTAATTGCCTTTGAGCCACCAGAGATAAGTGAGCGCCCTGTTCCTTGATAGGCATCTTGTAATTGCTTTAGCTGCTTACTATCTCGCTCAGAGTTTTCACTCTCGGCTTGCTCTTGGGCGGTATCTAAAAGGCGTGAAGCAGCTTTAAAGCATGAATCAATATCCTTTAGCGAAAAGGCTAGAGCAAGTACATCTTTTCTTCTTGATTGAGCCTCTTGATTTGTTGCAATAAATCTAGCCCGGCCGATATGACCTTGAGAGATTCGAGCGGCAAAGGCCGCCGTCTTTGAATCAACGCTTGTACTTGTAAGGAGAAACTCTTCAACACTTGTCTTTGATGGGGTTCGTAGTTGAAGATGTCGACATCTAGATCGAATAGTTATTGAGACATCGCTAAGAGTTGGAGCGCATAGAAACCAGAGCGTATGTGTCTCTGGCTCTTCAATAGTTTTTAAAAGAGCATTCGCTGCAGTTTCAGTTAACCTATCAGCATCTTCGATAATAACAATTCGCCAAGGACCAACAGATGGCGACCAAGCAGATCTTGCTATCAGTTCACGAACCTCTTCAGCTTTTATTGATAAACCAGTGGGATTAAATCTTTCAACATCAATATGTGTTCCAGTAAGAACTGTCTGACAATCTCTGCAGGTACCACAACCGCTCTGACTACAAACTAGAGCTGCAGCAAAAGCTACGGCGGCATTTGAACGGCCAGAGCCAGCAGGCCCAACAAAGAGCCAGGAGTGGACCATCTCTTGGGTAGTACTTCCACTTGTTGCAGCGCTAGTAGCGGACTTAAGTCTTTCAACAACTTCGCTCTGGCCGACCAGAGAGTCAAAAACGCTCATTATCTCTTCTTTGATATTTCGGTGATTCGAGATGTAATCTCTTGATGAATTTCAATAACTGGCTTTCTGGCATCTATAACTAGATATCGCTCAGGATCTACTGCTGCCAGCTGAAGAAATTCCTGGCGTACTCTGTTGTGAAAATCAATTGATTCACTCTCTAATCTATCTGCGCTCTTTATTCGCGATAGCCCAATATCGGCTGGTTGATCCAAGATAATTGTTAGCGTTGGAAATAGAGATTCGGTTGCCCAACGATTAATGCGAGCTACTTCATTAGGTGACAAGATCCGACCAGCTCCTTGATAGGCAATGGAGGAGTCAAAGTATCGGTCGGTAATGACAACATCCCCGCGCTCAAGGGCTGGGCGTATTAGCGAATAAACATGGTGAGCCCTATCTGCTGCATATAAAAGCGCCTCAGATCTTGGTGAGATATCCCCAGTGTCATTATCAAGAAGTATCTTTCTTAAATTCTTACCTAAATCTGTGCCGCCTGGCTCTCTACTTAAAACTACAGATTTGCCCTCATTTTCAAACCACTCTTTTAATAATTTTGATTGAGTTGATTTGCCAGAGCCCTCTCCGCCTTCAAATGAGAAAAAGAGTCCATCGGTTTTTGGAGAGGTAATTGAGCCAAGCTCGCCTTTGAAAGCATTAACGATATCGCTCCAGAAAGAAACCCCTGGTCGATCTTTCATATGTTGATAGGAAAGTACTCCAACTATCATCGCAATAATTCCCCCACCAAGCATGGTGAATGCCGCTCCATTGTAGGTAAGTTGAACCTCACCAAAGATAAATTCACGTTCACCAATTGCAGCTGCAATTAAAGGTGAGATTGCAAGAACACCAACTAGTGAGATACGAACTAATGATTGGGTAAAGGCAAAAACTCTTCCTCGCAGCTCATCAGAGACTTCCATCCCAAGCATCGTAAATCCAGTGACCCAGGAGACTCCTGAAAATAAACCAAGGAGCACTACAACAAAGACTGCAAGAACTAGGTTTTGTAGAAGAGAAAGTACAACTAAGAGAAACCCAGCAATGCTTAGCGCTGCGCCAAATAGACGTCTTCTTGAAAACTGAGAGAAGACTTTAGGGCCAAATGCAATACCGATAGCAAGACCTGTAAAGACTGCGCTAAATAAAATTCCATAGGCAGCATCACCACCTGATAAATCCCCCACAAATGTTCTAGCAAGGCCAATTACAGCCCCGGCTGCAATGAATGCGCCGAGAAGACCAAAAATTAGACCTCTAATTACTTTAGAGGAAGATAAGAACTTTCCTCCATCAATAAGGGAGGCAAGAAGCGATCCAGAGACTTCGCCTTTATTTAAATGCTCTTTAGGAATATCCATCTGGCTAATCGTAAAAGCGCTAAAAAGAAAGGAGAGAGCGTTTATAAAGAGCGCTAAATCAACGGCTGAATTAGAGCCAAGATTAAATGCAGCGCTAATTCCTGTGATAAAAACTGTTAATAGCGTGAAGGTAAGTGCTGCAAAAGGAGCGCTTCCATAAGATGCAAGAAGAGTCATCTGGTTAGCGCTCTCAAGTTTATTTCTTGGAACTAAATTT
>JAURJF010000065.1 GCA_030832365.1 Candidatus Nanopelagicales bacterium | reverse complement strand
CTTGCTAGTAGATCAGAAGTTGCCTTCTCTTATCGAAAAACCGGGGCTACTAAGTCAGATAGCCGCCGTGTAAATCCGCTGGGGCTAAGCGCCTGGAAGGGGGAGTGGTATTTGGTCGGAGAAGATTTAGTTCGAAGCGATATCCGTACATTTAATTTCTCTCGAATCACTTCAAAGATTGATATCTCAAAGAAACGCGATATGTATGAAATACCTTCAGATTTCAACATCAAAGATTACTTGATTATGTATAACGCCGAAGGAATCGAAATTAAGGCAAGAGTGAAAAAGAGCCAAGCAGAGGCTCTTCGAGCAAGAGCTATTGAGGTAAAAAGCCTTGATGAAGAGTGGGATGAAATTCTCTATAGAAGTGAATCCAATGGCCCAGCCCTTAAAGAAGCGCTCTGGTATTGCGATAGTTTAATCGTGGAGAAACCTGAAGATTTGAGATCTTCGATTCTTGCCTCACTTGAACAGGTAGTAAGGTCCCATGGTTGAAAACGCAGCTCTTCGTGCCATTCGATTACTTGACCTAGTTCCATTCATAGTCTCTCACCCAGGAATTTCTATTGCTGAACTTGCCAGAGAGTTCTCAATTAGTCGAGATGAAGTTCTTAAAGATCTTAATCTTCTCTTTCTCTGCGGTTTACCGGGATATACGCCTTTGGAGCTAATTGATATCTCCTTTGATGAAGAGAGCGTGGTAATTAGAGATCCGCAGAACCTTGCTGCTCCTAGAAACCTAAACGAATCTGAAGCTTTGATAGCAAGAATTGCCCTTGCAGCCCTTGAAGAGAGTGCGCCAAAGAGTTCAGCTTCTTATCCAGATATTGTTGCGCTTCGAGAGAAGATCGCAAAGGCCTTTAGTAGCTCCATTCCAGCTACAGCTATTACTTACTCTCTCGATAAAGAGCGGGTAATACTAGAAAATATTGAAGGAGCAATAAAGCAGGATTTAGATCTAGAGATAACTTATAACAACGTCACCAAAGATTCATCAACTAGAAGAAGTATTACGCCGATATCAATCATCGCTGAAGATAAGAGAACGCTGGTAAGTGCCTACTGCCATAGTGCTAAAGCACTTAGAACTTTCAACCTTAGTCAAATTACCGAAGCTTCAACGATCGAAAGATCAACGCGCGCTGATCTAGAGCGACTTGAGGAGTCTCGGGGATCAAGTGCTGAAGTTTTGATCAAAGAAGAGGAATCAAGCTTTTTACTTGAGAATGCCTCTTCTCTTAAAGAACTCTCAAACTCTCGTTATCAAATTGATATCTTTCAACCAGAGTGGATTGTTCGATCTGTTTTGGCTGGCGCTGATTCTCTCGAGTTGGCTCAACCAATTGCGCTAAGGGCGGAGATTGCAGAACGGGCCAGAAAAGCGCTTCTGGCCTATAAGGGGTAGCAAGACAGCTTCAGATTGCGCGTGGTAGCGTATGACTCTAAGCCTTACCTAAGCGTGGGCCTGATTTCTGGAAGGGTTGATCTCATGTTTGGTCGTAATCCACAAATGTGGCTCTTAGTAATTCTGGTCGTTGTAATACTTTTTGGCGCAAAGCGTCTCCCAGATTCAGCTCGCTCACTTGGACGCTCATTAAGAATTTTTAAGAGTGAGATTAAAGAATTAAATAAGGATGAGAAGAAGAGCGAAGAGGGCGATACTTCAGCTAAGTCCTAAGTTGAAATCCTGATTTCAACACGCGCCTACTTTTGGTAGGAGAGAGATTAATCCTCTTTAGGTAAACGGAGCGATATGGCAGCCAGAGAACGCGGCACGATGCCGCTATTGGATCATTTGCGAGAGTTACGCAAGAGAATCATGCGAGCCGCATTCTTCATTTTTATCTTCTCTATTCTCGGATTTGTCTATTACGACCAGATTATTACCACCCTGGCTGAGCCAGTCTGTGATTTAAGACTTGCTCAAAGTAGTGGCTCCAATAATTGTGGATCACTTTTCATAAGTGGCGTCCTTGGTCCGCTCAATCTTCAAGTGAAAGTAGCTTTTTTAACTGGAGTAATCATCTCGGCCCCGTTCTGGCTCTATCAACTCTGGGCATTTATTGCGCCCGCTCTACATAGAAAAGAGCGACGCAAGTCAGTTCTCTTCATCATTGCTGCTACACCTTTCTTTACCTTGGGGGCTGCTCTTGCCTATTACATCCTTCCTATCGCAATCAGAGTTCTCTTTGGATTTACTCCTGATAGTTTAAATAACCTTGTTAGATTTGATGATTACCTAAGTTTTGTACTTCGAATCATTCTGATTTTTGGTCTAGCATTTGAGCTACCCGTATTTCTAGTCTCCCTGAATTTAATCGGCGTACTCTCTGGGAAAGCGATTCTAAAACCCTGGCGCTTTGCTATCTTTGGAATAACCCTCTTTGTTGCTGCTTTCTCGCCAACTGCAGATCCGCTCTCTATGGCCGCTCTTGCTCTGCCATTAGTTCTCTTTTACTTTGGCGCTGGAGGAATTGCCCTTTTGGTCGATAAGAAACGAGATAAGAAGTCCCAAGCAATAGGCGATAATCAAGCAGCCGATATTGATCAGGCTTCACCAATTGAAGAACCTCTTGCTGAATAGATTGAATTAGCTTTATGTGGCTTCTGCTCATTAATCCCAATTCTGGAAATGGGCGCGGCGAAAAGGTTGGCAGGATAGTCAAAGAAGAACTAGCGGCTTTAGATATCCAATACATTGATATATCGGCAAATAGCGCAAAACAGTGTCAGGAAAATCTTAAGAATGGATTGACTTCGAGTCAGAGCTACCAAGGCATATTTCTAGTTGGCGGTGATGGAACTCTAAATATTGCAATCCAGGATTTAGTTAATACTGGCTTAGGGGTTGCCTTAATACCGGCTGGAACTGGAAATGATTTTGCTCGGACCTTAAATCTCAACCTTAAGGATGCAAGACAATTGATCAGTTATTACCTTTCAAATAAGCCCGCTCTTGTTGACGTAGGGAAAGTCGGCGAGAGGTATTTTGTAGATGTCTTAAGTACCGGCTTTGATTCAATGGTTAATGAAAGAGCCAATGCCATGCGTAGAATTAAGGGGAGAGCAAAATACAATCTCTCAATTCTCTTGGTGCTATCTACCTTCAAACCTAAGAACTACGAGTTCAGCATTGATGGAGTCGCTTTTGAAAATAAAGCTATGTTGATAGCTGTTTCCAATGGGATTAGTTATGGGGGAGGAATGAAGGTGACTCCCGATGCAAAACTTGATGATGGACTCTTTGACATTCTCATTCTCACGACAGTATCTCGCTTTGAGTTCTTAAGAGTATTTCCAAAGGTCTTTTCCGGAAAGCATATAACTCATCCCGCAGTGAAAATCTTACGAGGCAAAAGCGTTGAAATTGACTCAGATGCTGTGGCTTACGCTGATGGGGAGAGAATAGGTTCTCTGCCGATTAAAGCGAGCGTAGTTGAGCGCGGCCTACTAACGTGGCGCATGTGAATAGTCCATCTCCGGCTGAAAGATATGCCGCAGCAAAAAAGAGAAGTTCACACCCATTAACAACTGAGTTTATGGCCAGCTACGAATTCGCATTCGATGACTTTCAAAACCTCGGTTGTCATCACCTAGAAGATGGGAAGAGCGTATTGATAGCCGCTCCGACAGGGGCTGGCAAAACAATTGTTGGAGAGTTTGCTACTTTTCTAGCTGAAAAAAATGGTAATCGTTGTTTCTACACCACTCCAATTAAGGCTCTCTCAAATCAGAAATATCAGGACTTGGTAAAGCTCTATGGTGATTCGGAAGTTGGACTTCTAACTGGAGACTCCTCGATTAATAGTGAAGCTCGCATAGTTGTTATGACCACTGAGGTCCTGCGAAATATGATCTATGCAGGATCAGATGCGATAGAAGATCTTGGGTATGTTGTTATGGATGAGGTCCACTATCTGGCAGATAAGTTCCGTGGGGCGGTATGGGAGGAGATACTGATACATCTTCCAGAGCGAATTCAAATAGTTTCATTATCAGCAACTGTTTCGAATGCGGAGGAATTTGGGGATTGGTTGAAAACGGTGCGCGGTGAGACTGAGGTGGTCTTGAGTGAAATAAGGCCTGTTCCGCTCTATCAACACATTTTGATCGGAAATCGAAGTCTTGATCTCTTTGTCGATGAAGGGCGGGTGAATCCAGAGATTCTGCGAATTGAGAAGAACTCAATAAAGAAAGTTCCTGGAGGAAGTAAAAGTTGGAAAGAGAGCAAATTTAGCTCGATTAAATCTTTGACACGGCCAGAGATAGTTGAAAAGCTCTCAGAACGTGGTTTCCTGCCAGCTATTTTCTTTATCTTCTCTCGCGCTGGCTGCGATGGCGCAGTCTCATCTTGTATTCGCGAGGGGTTATCACTGACTAACTCTCTTGAGAAAGAGGAGATTAGACGAGTAATTGCGCTAAAGACACATGAGCTTCCTTCAGAGGATTTCGGAGTTCTTGGCTTTCATGAGTGGGCTCAAGCGCTAGAGCGAGGCATAGCTGCTCATCATGCAGGGCTACTTCCAATGTTTAAAGAGACTATTGAAGAGCTCTTCCAGAGAGGGCTATTAAAGATTGTCTTTGCAACCGAGACTCTAGCTCTTGGAATTAATATGCCAGCAAGAAGTGTAGTCTTAGAAAAACTTGTTAAATGGAATGGCGAGAGCCATGTCAATGTCTCACCCGGTGAGTACACCCAACTAACAGGAAGAGCTGGAAGACGCGGGATTGATGTCGAAGGTAATGCATTAATTCTCTGGAACGAACAGATGGATAGCTCTATTGCTGCAGGTCTTGCAAGCACTAGAACATATCCTCTTCGATCATCATTTTCACCGACTTATAACATGAGCGCTAATTTGATTTCAAGATTCGGCCATGAGCGAGCAAGAAAATCACTCGGTTTTTCCTTTGCTCAATTTCAAGCAGATAAAGCTGTTGTCGGTTTAGCAAAACAGATAGCAAAAAATGAAATTGCAATCAAAACCCTTATCGAAGGATCTCAGAGCGATCTTGGCGATATGGGTGAATATATGAAGGCTCGATTTGCAATAAAGGAACTTGAAGCTCAATTCTCATCAAGGAGAATCACTGGTGGGAGCCGGAGAAAGCACCATGAAAATATCGAAGAGCAGATAAGTGAACATCGAAGATTTCTTAAACACCACCCCTGTCACAGCTGTCCAAATAGAGAGAGCAATGCACGTGGGTTTGAAAAAGCAGCGAGGCTAGAAAAAGAATCAGCGGGTCTTAAAGCGCGAATGGAGGGGAGAACCAATGTTATTCCTCGAACCTTCGATCGGGTAAGTGAGGTATTAAAGGATTTGAACTACTTAAGCGGTGATCAATTAACTCCTAAGGGAGGAGTACTTACCAAGATATATGCAGAAAGTGATCTGCTTTTATCCGAGCTAATTAGCTCTGATTTGCTTAACC
>JAURJF010000064.1 GCA_030832365.1 Candidatus Nanopelagicales bacterium | reverse complement strand
CTGCCAAGTAATGCTGGCAAGATAGGCTCATTGAGAAAGAATTATAGAAAGGTTTGATGTGGCAGATTTTGATCTAGTAGTTCTCGGTGGCGGAAGTGGTGGTTATGCCTGCGCGCTACGCGCTGCTCAATTAGGGTTAAAGGTCGCATTAATTGAGAAAGAGAAACTTGGTGGAACCTGTCTACATAGAGGATGTATCCCAACTAAAGCCCTCCTTCACGCCGGCGAGATTGCTGATGGAGCAAGGCACTCTGCTGAGTTTGGAGTAAAAGCTGAATTTCATTCAATGGATATGGTGGCGGTAAATGCCTATAAAGATGGCGTTATCTCAAAGCTACACAAAGGACTTCAAGGCTTAGTTAAATCTAGAAATATCACCTATGTTGAAGGTGAAGGAAAGCTTGTCTCAGCAACAACAGTAAAAGTTGGCTCTGAGAGCTACAGTGGAAAAAATGTCGTTCTAGCAACAGGTTCTTATGCAAAGAGTCTTCCTGGACTTGAAATTGATGGAAAGCAAGTTATCACTAGCGATCAAGCAATTCATATGGGATATGTCCCTAAGTCTGTAATCGTCCTAGGCGGCGGAGTTATTGGCTGCGAATTTGCTTCGGTCTGGAAATCATTTGGATCTGAGGTGCGAATCATTGAAGCCCTTCCCCATCTAGTTGCGCTAGAGGATGAGTCATCTAGTAAGGCTCTAGAGCGCGCCTTTAGAAAGCGTGGAATTAACTTTGAATTGGGCGTTAAATTCAAGAGCGTAAGTAAGAACGCATCTGGAGTTGAGGTTCTGCTTGAAGATGGAAAGAGTTTTGCTGCTGATCTTTTGCTTGTCGCAGTTGGACGAGGTCCCACATCATCTGGTCTTGGCTATGAAGATGTTGGAGTCAAGATGGAGCGTGGCTATGTCTCAGTTGATAATAAATGTCGCACCAATATCAAGGGCGTTTGGGCAGTTGGAGATTTGATTCCAACCCTGCAGTTGGCTCACGTTGGATTTGCCGAAGGAATAATGGTTGCTGAAGAGATCGCGGGTCTTAATCCAAGAGCGATTGATTACGACGGCGTTCCAAGAGTGACTTACTCAGAACCTGAAGTTGCATCAGTTGGACTAACAAGTGCTGAGGCAAAAAAGCGCGGTATTGAAGTTAAAGAGTTAAATTATGATTTAGCTGGAAATGGAAAGGCCCAGATTCTAAAAACTGCTGGAGCCATTAAATTAGTTGCTGATAGTTCTGGAAGAGTTATCGGCATTCATATGGTTGGTTCAAGAGTTGGCGAACTTCTTGCTGAGGCGCAGTTGATATTTAATTGGCAAGCTGATGCAGATGATGTCGCGCAGCATCTCCATGCTCATCCAACCCTCTCTGAGGCGATGGGTGAGGCTCATATGGCCCTTGCTGGAAAGCCGCTACACGCTCATGGCTAGAGAATTTTGGTTAGGCTTTTTATCATCAGATGATTTGCTCGTTAGAATAAGTAGATACGAACAAAGGGGCGTTTAGAGAAATGTCATTTTCAGTAAAGATGCCAGCTCTCGGTGAGAGCGTTACCGAAGGAACAGTAACTCGTTGGCTAAAAGCCGAAGGCGATCAAGTTGCACTTGATGAACCTTTGCTAGAAGTTTCAACCGATAAAGTCGATACTGAGATTCCATCACCTGCTGCAGGTAAGTTAGAAAAGATTTTGATTCCAGTAGATAGCGTTGTTGCTGTTGGAACCGAACTTGCTCTAATCGGAGATGGCGCATCATCGCCAAGTGCCCCCGTTGCACAAACCCCAACGCCGGCACCTGCTCCCACCCCTGCCCCAGCGCCTACTCCAACTCCAGCGCCAATTGTTCAAGCACCAGTTGTGCAAGCTCCAGTTGTTGCAGTTGAAAAACCTGTTCCAGCGCCACCAAAGACTCCACCACCACTACTTCCAAAGCCAGCAGCTGCCTCGGTGCTCGATGACTCCTACGTAACTCCAATTGTTAGAAAACTTGCCAGCGAAAATGGCGTCGATCTCGCTCGAGTAAGTGGCACAGGAGTTGGCGGAAGAATACGCAAAGAAGATGTCATGGCCGCAGTTTCTCGCCCAGCTCAAGTGGCTCCTGCATCTGCTGCGCAGACTTTTTCTGCACCAAGTGAAGTTCGCACACAATCTGTTGCAGTCTCCCCACTTCGTGGCACGACGGTTAGCATGTCAAGGCTAAGAAAAGTTATCGCGGCAAGGATGCTTGAATCCCTCTCTATAAGCGCGCAACTAACAACAGTTATTGAAGTTGATATCACCAAAATTGCTCGTCTACGCGAAAAAGCTAAAGCAACCTTTGAAGCTCGCGAAGGTGTGAAATTAACTTATCTGCCATTTTTTGCAGTGGCAGTATGTGAAGCGCTTAAACAACATCCAGTTGTAAATGCTTCAGTAGAAGGCGATCAGATTACTTATCATGGAGCCGAACACCTAGGTATTGCAGTTGACACCGAGCGCGGTCTATTAGTCCCAGTGATTCGTGATGCTGGCGATCTCAATATGGGCGGCATTGCAAGAAGAATTGTTGATGTGGCTTCAAGAACTAGAGATAACAAGATCTCGCCGGATGATTTAGGTGGCGGCACGTTTACCATCACAAATACTGGATCCCGAGGAGCACTTTTTGATACTCCAATAATTAACCAGCCTCAGGTAGCAATCTTGGGAGTTGGCGCTGTTGTTAAGCGCCCAATGGTTGTTAAGGGAGAAGATGGCGGAGAGACAATCGCTATTCGCTCCATGGTCTATCTTGCACTTTCCTATGATCATCGAATTGTTGATGGCGCAGATGCTGCAAGATTCTTAACTACTCTTAAAGACCGGTTAGAAGAGGGTCGTTTCGAATCTGATCTAGGGCTGTAAATGTCCCTGCCACAGCGCATCGCCATCACTGGTGCATCAGGTTTAATTGGTACGGCGCTTGTCGGCCATCTCAAGTCTGAAGGCCACACCGTTCAAAAACTTGTGAGACGAAAAGTAGTCTCCCCCGATGAAGTCTTTTGGGATCCAAGAAGTGGAGATATTGATCTGGCAGCCCTTGAGGGCGTGGATGCAATTATTCACCTTGCTGGCGCAAATGTTGGCGACAAGAGGTGGACTAAGAAATATCGAGCAGAGATTTTAAATTCTCGACTCCTTGGTACAACAACAATTGCTAATGCTGTTTCAAATCTTAAGCCTGATGTTTTTATCTCTGCCAGTGCTATTGGTTGGTATGGCGAAACTGGCAATAGAGCGGTGAGTGAATCTGATCGACCTGGAGATGATTTTTTAGCAGCCGTTTGCAAGCAGTGGGAGTCAGCAGCCGACCTTGCCACAAATACTAGAGTGGTAAAGATTAGAACTGGACTAGTTTTAGATTCAACTGGTGGAGCGTTAGGAAAGATGCTACCGCTCTTTAAGTTTGGCGTTGGCGGAAAGTTAGGTAGTGGAAAGCAATGGTGGTCCTGGATCACACTTCATGATCTTGTCGAGGCAATCTGCTTTCTATTGGAGAAGCCAGTTAGCGGCGCAGTAAATCTCACCGCTCCAAATCCAGCAACGAATCAAGAATTTACTTCAGCCCTTGCAAGAGCGCTAAAGCGCCCTGCACTAATTCCAGTTCCCGGGTTTGCTCTCAAAATCGTCCTTGGAGGGTTCTCAAGTGAAGTTCTAGGCTCAAAGAAGGTTCTGCCAACTGCGCTATTAGATGCTGGTTTTAATTTTGATTATCCTCACTTAGCTCCAGCGCTAAGCGCCTTACTTGCGGAGTAGGCCTTACCTAAAACTTATCTGGCGCGCCTGATCAATTATTCTGGCAACGCTTAGGGATAACTCTCGACTCACTGGTAGCTCGCCGCCATGTTCAATAGCAACTCTTACCTCGTTATAAAAAGCAGGATAGAAACCAGCTTCTCCTCGATAAGAAAATGAGTCACTTCCCTTATAAATTTTTGCGCTACTTGTAATCTCATCACTATCTATCCACTGGCCAGCTGTCGCCCTAAATCCCCTTCTTAAAATCTCCTCCTGCTTATCAAGTTCAGTAATCACCAAACTTGCCTTATCGCCATTTAAGCGAATCTTTGGCCCAGGATTTCCACTAATGGCGCTGGCGGAGAGATAAGAATCAACACCGTTATCGTGCTTTAAAACAAGGAGTACATCATCATCACTTGCGCCGCGAACGCTTCTTACACTTGAAAATACCAACTCAGCTGGGCCAAACCAATCAAGAGCAGTTGATACTAAATGGCTTTGCAGATCTAGAAGTAAGCCCCCTCCTGCTTCGAGCGATGCGTTCTCGCGCCAAGCTAGAGGATTAATCTCTGGTCTAAATCTTTCAAATCTTGACTCGAGACGAAAAATGTTTCCAATTTCTCCCTGCTCGATTATCTTCTTTATGGTTAAGGAATCAGAGTCCCAAAGTCGATTGAAGAATACCGTTAAGAGCACACCGCTTTGCTCAGCTGCATCATAAAGACTAAGGGCCTCGTAGTAATCCCGACCCATAGGTTTATCAACAACTGTATTGATTCCAGCTCTAATTGAAGCGAGTGCGTGCTCACTATGGAATTCATTTGGCGATGCCACAACAATCAAATCTAGATCTTCTGCAACTAACTCATCAATTGAATTAACTATTACTGCGTTTGGAAAGTCTTGATGTGCAGCAGCCTTTTTTTCAAGCGATCTGGCACATATTGCTGTTACATGAAATCCAGCAGATAGAAGTGTTGGACCATGGAAATAGCGACCAGCTAATCCATAGCCAATTATTCCTGCCTTCATTTAGAGAGAGTTTAGTTCTCTTGATGTTGAAGCTTTGATGGCCACCAGATCTTTGGTCCAATTACTCGCACCAAGGCTGGAACCAAAAGTGAGCGAACAATTATGGTATCTAGAAGCACACCAAATGCGACAGCAAATCCAAGCTCTGCCAAAAAGACCAGTGGCAAGATCCCAAGAACTCCAAAGGTTGCTGCAAGAACTATTCCTGCAGAGGTAATAACACCGCCAGTAACTGTTAAGCCTTTAATGATTCCAGCTCGAGTTCCGATTTTTAGCGACTCTTCTCGAACTCTAGTCATTAAGAAGATGTTGTAATCAATGCCAAGTGCAACTAGGAATATGAAGGCAAAGAGCGGGAAAGCTGCATCAGTTCCAGCAAACCCAAAGACATTATCAAAGACCAGCGCGCAGACTCCAAGGGTGGCAGCAAATGAGAGAACCACTGTTCCCAGTAAGAGCGCCGCTGCCAGAATGCTTCGAAGCAAGAAGCCAAGAATCACAGCAATTAAAAGAAGCACAATTGGGATAATGACTCGATTATCTCTACGTGATGACTGATCGACGTCATAGCCAATTGCGCTCTGTCCGCCTACCAAGATATTGGGATTAACTTGCTTAGCAGCTTGGCGAATTAATGGAATGCTCTCTTTGCCTTCAGCAGAATCAGGAGCAACCTTCAAGGTGGCATAGAGCACGACTTTTCCATCAACTACTT
>JAURJF010000063.1 GCA_030832365.1 Candidatus Nanopelagicales bacterium | reverse complement strand
TCTGGCCTCTGCTGAGAGCATGCGCATAGTAATTTCAGATCGACTCATCTCCAGTGAGAAGATAACTGAGCAATCACCATTTGTAATTGATGCATGTCTTGCAATATCAAGACCAAGGGTTGATTTACCAACAGCAGGACGAGCTGCAATGACAATCATATTTCCAGGATGGAAACCATTTGTCAGCGCATCTAAATCTTTAAAACCAGTTTTGATGCCTTCTGCCAGCTCTCCTGATTGCAACTTCTCAATCTGATCAAGCGCAGTTGGAATTAAGGAACTTAATTGAACAAAATCTTCCCCGGCTCGTCTCTCAGTTACTTGATAAACCTCTTGCTCAGCCATATCAACGATTGAATCAACATCGCCCTCTGCGGCATAACCTAATTGAACAATCTTGGTTCCTGCTTCAACAAGTCTTCTAGCAATAGCTCGCTCTCTAACAATCTTTGCGTAATAACTAGCATTCGCTGCAGTTGGAACAGCAGAGATAAGGGTGTGGAGATATGGAGCGCCGCCAGCCCTTGTAATCTCACCACGCTTTGTTAGCTCAGCAGAGACTGTTACTGCATCTGCTGGTTCACCTTTACCATAGAGATCAACAATTACTTCAAAGATTAATTCATGCGCTGGCCGATAAAAATCTCGATGTCTAATTACTTCAACAACTTCGCCAATCGCATCTTTTGATAAGAGCATTCCACCAAGAACTGATTGTTCAGCAACTAAATCTTGTGGCGGCGTGCGATCAAATTCAGGTGCGCTTGATCTACGCTCATCAAAATTTGGGACCTCAGCCAGACTCATGTGCGTATCCTCTTACCCAGCACTGACAGGGGCTAATTCCTTGATTTTTACTGTGTATTGGGCTGTGGGTAAAAGTTCTATATCTGTGGGTAAGTACCCCTAATCCTGTGTGGAGCTTGTGGAGGAAATGTGGGTAACTTTCAATTTCTCAGCATATACGCAGGTGAAAGGGCTTTCGCTCTGTGGGTAAAGATTTATTTCTAATTCTCAATAGTTGAGATTTTTACCTACTTTTTTAGAGAAATAAAAAACGGCCCGGAGTTAGCCGAGCCGTTTTCTCTAACGTTTAATTATTCAACAACGTTAACGGTGATATTTGCTGCCACTCCAGTCATAAGTGAAACCCTAGCTGAATGCTTACCAAGGTTCTTCACATGCTTAACCAGTTTGATCTTATGGCGATCAACATCGATACCAGTTGCGCCCTTAATTACTAACGCAATGTCTTTCTCTGTTACTGAACCAAAGAGGCGACCAGTTGCTCCGACCTTTGCTTTGATTTCAAGGTTTGCTTCTTCAAGCTTTGCCTTGATCTCATTGGCATGATCTTTATCGCGAATCTCGCGGTTTTGACGAGCTTTGCGAATGCCATCAATCTGGGTTTCCCCACCTTTAGACCAGGCAATTGCTGATCCACGAGGTAGAAGGAAGTTTCTGGCATAGCCATCTTTGACATTAACTACATCGCCTGGATTTCCAAGGCCTGCAACTTCACGAGTCAGGATTAGTTTCATTTTTTTCTATCCTCTCCCTATCGCGCTGTTGAGGTGTAGGGAAGTAGCGCTACTTCACGACTATTTTTAACAGCATCAGAGATCTGGCGTTGGTGCTGAGTACAAGCGCCTGTGATTCGTCTTGCGCGAATCTTGCCGCGATCGGTGATGTATTTACGCAAGGTCGCTACATCTTTATAGTCAATGTAGGTGACCTTATCTCTGCAGAAACTGCAGGGCTTTTTCTTAAACTTCTTATTTAACGCTGGCGAAACCTTTGGTTTCTGCTTCAGCGTCCGGTTGGAACGTGCTCCCATTGTGGTGCTCCTTCTTTTAGGGCCCGCCTGATTAAGGGCGGAATGGTTGGTTTATATTAAAACGGTGGCTGTTCATCAGCGGTGGTGGATGTCCATCCTCCGCCACTAACGCCCGCCGGTGATGACCATGGGTCATCGGAAGATTCAGTTGGCGCGGTAAAGCTGGTGTTATTACCGCCTTGGCGTGTGGTCTTTGTGACCTTAGCGGTTGCGTTTCGAAGTGATGGACCGACTTCATCGACCTCAACTTCATAAACGGTGCGCTTTTCGCCCTCTTTAGTTTCATAGGAACGCTGCTTTAAACGGCCAGAGACAATTACGCGCATTCCGCGAGTAAGTGATTCGGCAACATTCTCTGCTGCTTGACGCCAGATCTGACAGTTAAGAAAGAGAGTATCTCCGTCTTTCCATTCATTTGTCTGGCGGTCCATATAACGTGGTGTTGATGCCACGGTGAACTTTGCAACTGCAGCACCTGATGGTGTGAAGCGCAGTTCTGGATCGCTAGTTAAATTACCAACGAGTGTGATTTGTGTATCTCCGGCTGCCATTTCTTATCCTCTATCTACTTTAAGTGGTCTCTACTTATCTGCGGATTTATTCTGGACGGACAACTTTTGTACGAAGCACTGCTTCATTCAGATTGAGTTGACGGTCCAGCTCTTTTATTGCTGCTGGCTCACAATGCATATCAACAACGGCATAAATTCCTTCGCCTTTTTTTGCGATTTCAAATGCCATTCTTCTCTTGCCCCAGATATCAAGTTTGTCTATTCGACCACCTGATTCTTTTATAATCTTAAGATATGTCTCAAGACTTGGTGCCACTGTGCGCTCTTCTAGATCGGGATCTAGGATCACCATTAATTCATAGCGACGCATGCGTTAAACCCACCTCCTTCGGACTCATTCGGTCACGGTCTCTCCGCGACAGGAGGGTTACCTACATTTCCTGTCCCTCTTCTTGTAGCCCTCTATATAGAGAGCCCTTCAAAAAAGGAAAGGAGGGCGAGCCTAGCCGTAGATACTGTCAGGGAGAAAATCCAGCGGGTTTCTCTGTGCATTACGCAGGCTCTGGGATCTATCTGCCAGAGCAGCCCTAATCAGAACACTTGAGAAATAGGCCAGAGCTGCAATTCGAGCCAAGATTGCAAGGGCGTATAGTTCCTGGCTAAGGCCAAATTTTGCCCCAGAGTAGGAAGCTAAATACTGCCAGATAGCAAAGTGATAGAGCGCCTCACCTGCCTGCCAAACCCAGAATGCAAAACGTTGGCTATCCCTACTTAATGCTAATACTGCAAGGGGGGTTAACCAGAGGATGTACTGCGGTGAGTAGACCTTGCTTATCGTTACAAAGGCAGCAAGGGTTAAAAAGGCTACGGTGCTTAAATTTGCCAGATCACTTCTTGATGGCGCAGTTGCAAAGAAAAAAACTGCAATCGCTCCAAGTGCAATCAAAAAAGCAATGATCGTTAAGTTATTTATATTACCACCATAAAAGCCAAGGAGATTTGCTGCATACCAAATTGATCCAAGATCGCTATCTCGATCAAGATTTAATTTAAAGAAACGGTACCAGCCGTCATAGCTATTGATAGCTACCGGAAGATTAATTACCAGCCAGGATATAAGTGTTATGGCTAAGTACTTAATTAGTGCTAAGTGTTTTCTCTGGCTCCAAAGAAGTAGCGCAATAGCAAAGAGAATTATCCCTGGATAGAATTTTGTTGAGATAGCAACTCCTAGAAAGAGCGCTGAGAGATTAGGTTTACTTTCAAAGAAGTAGATAGCAAGAAGAGCAAATAAAACAGCCCAGATATCCCAATTAATAAAGAGTGAACCAAAGACTGCTGGCGCGATTGGAAATAGCGGGGTGTATTTAGGAGCAAGACGCCAGAGGATAAATACTGATGCAAATAGCAGGAGCACAATTAAGAAGGCATTTAAGTCAAAGTATGCGCGATATCCATTTGGATCATCGATAAGTAAACCAGTTAAGTAAGTAACCACTCCGGTAAGCACTGGATATTCCAGTGAATTATCAGCTGAGGCATAGGGCCACTTATCAGTATCTATCTGCCTTGCTCCATAGAGGGCTGATATATCTGAATAACACATATGAATATAGACATCTGGGCTTGCCCAATTGGTGCCGCGACAATGATTGAACTTAGCGAAAGAAAGTAGCGTTGCAATCAGTGCTACTAGCAGAGCTATTTGCAGGCTCTTGCTCTTTAACACTTTATGGCTTCTCCTCTAAGACCGGCGTAGTAATCAAATACTTCTTTAGCGCCTTTTCGCAGAAATCCCTTAGATCCTTCATAGTTCCTTCAAGATCTGCAGTAGAGCACCATGCGGCAGCATCTGATGGCGCAATCGTTGCAACTGGATCTGGGATTGGAAATGATTCAACTCCACCAATAAATGTGGGCGCTTGAAAATCTAACTTTGGCTGGCCTTTAAGAGCTGCCTTCATATATGCGTTCCAGATTCGAGCCGGAAAACTTCCACCAGTTACAGAATTTAGTCCGCCTATTCCATTTAGTGATTCCGTGGCATCATTTCTATAAAATGCAATAGATGTTGCAAGTTGTGGGGTATATCCAGTAAACCAAGCTGAAGCATTCGATTGAGAAGTTCCGGTCTTTCCAGCAGCAGGTCTACCAAAACCTCTTAAGGCCGATGATGCAGTTCCCGCTCTTACAACCTCGCCAAGTGCGTAATTAAGATCAGCCATAACGCTCTCATCAAAGACCTGTTCAGTCTCAATACGAGCTTGGTAGAGAATTCCTTTATTTGGGCCCAATACTTCTTTAACTAGAAATGGTTTTGACTTAATGCCATTTGCTGCAAAGGTGGCAAATGAATTAGCAACATCAATAACTCTTGGGCTTGCTACTCCAAGCACCACAGAGGGAGATGGCACCATGGCAACGCTCTCTGGAATACCAGCTCTTCTCGCAGCATCAATTACTTTATCTACACCAACTTTAATACCGAGTGGAACATAGATTGTATTTACAGAGACAGCGCTTGCTTTTAGCAGTGTCACATCTCCAAATGATTTACCGCCATAATTTGAAACTTCATATGGCCGACCTAAAAAGTCATCAAATATCTTCGGTCCATCGCCATTCCAAACGCTTGCAAGAGATATTCCTTGTTCAAGGGCTGCAACGAGGGCAAATGGTTTAAAGGTTGATCCTGCCTGAGTAATTCCCTGCGTAGCATCATTTAATTGTCGCTCTAGATAATCTTTACCGCCAAACATTGCCACAATCTCACCAGTTCCAGGCCTTATTGAAACTAGGCCAATACGGAGATCATCTGGGGCATTTTCTGGAGATTGTTTAAAGACTGCTCTCTCTGCTGCGCTCTGTGGCCCTTTCTCTAGAGTGGTTCGAACAATAAGCCCGCCAATCATCAACTCTTCTTCAGTAAAGCCGAGAGCATTTAGCTCTTTTTTTACTGCCTCAATTAAATGGCCTTTATTTCCTGCTAATTGTCCGGTGCTAAGGCGGGGGCGAATGCTTGGGACTTTCTTCAAATATTTATCAGCTACATCTCTCTCTAGCCAACCTTCACCAACCATATTGTTAAGAACATATTTATATCTACCCTCTAAGCGCTCCTTATTTCCCTCTCTATATTCAGGGTCGTAGTAGCCAGGGGAGC
>JAURJF010000062.1 GCA_030832365.1 Candidatus Nanopelagicales bacterium | reverse complement strand
GAACGCATATAAGCATCAACGCGACTCATTGGCCCACCTATGCAATAGAGAGCATCTTCCTTGCTCCAGGTAGCGCCAAGTGACTCCATAATCCTTCGCTCTTCGCCAATCCATATTGGCTCACTATCTATAAGAGTTCCATCCATATCCCATAAGACTGCTTTGAAGGGGAAATCGCTAATTTGCATTGAAATACTTCGCCTCTGGATGGTGCACGATGATTGCTGAGGTACTCTGCTCCGGATGTAATTGGAACTCCTCAGATAACTCAACGCCAATTCGATCCGGCTCTAACAACTCACATAGCTGGACTTGCGCGCCAAGATCTGGGCAGGCAGGATAACCGAAGCTATATCTAGAGCCGCGATAACCTTGATCTAAAATTTCGGAGAGCTCACTACTATCATCGCTTGCAAAACCAAGTTCAGATCTAATGCGTGCATGCCAGTGTTCAGCAAGGGCTTCTGTTAACTGAACACTTAGCCCGTGAAGTTCTAGATACTCTCGATATTCATTGGCTGCAAAGAGCTTTGCAGTTGCTTGGCTAACAGATTGCCCCATTGTGACAACATGGAAGGCAACAACATCGATCTGTCCTGATTCTTTACTCTTAAAGAAATCACTTAAACAGAGCCTTCTATCTCTCCTCTGACGGGGGAAGGTAAATCGAAGCCTCTCGCTATCTTTCCTCTCCCCCTCATGATGCAAGATAACTAAATCATTGCCTTCGCTATAGCAAGGAAAATATCCATATACGACAGCTGCATTAATCCAACCTTGAGAGACTGCATCATTTAGCAATGAGCGAAGCCTTGGTCTTCCTTGATCTTCAACCATCTCTTCATATTTCCCACGCTCGGATTTGAGGCCCCATTGGCCAACATAAAGGGCTCGCTCATCAAGCATTGAACTGTAATCAGCAAGTGCGATGCCTTTAATAACTCGAGAACCAAAGAATGGAACAGTTGGTATTTGGTTATCAGGTGCGACGTCACTTCTTGTCGTATCAGTTGTAAGTGGTGCATCAACTGATGTAACTCTTGTTCTTCGCTCTTTCAAGGCAGGAAGAGCGACTCCCTCAACGCCTTTCTTAATCCCCATCAACGTATCCATAAGAGATAGTCCCTCAAAGGCATCTCTGGCATATCTAACTGTTCCTGGAAAAACCTCTGCTAGGTCTTTCTCAACAAACGTTCTTGTAAGGGCTGCCCCTCCAAGTATTACCGGCCACTTATCTGCCAACCCTCGTTTATCTAACTCTTCCAAATTCTCTTTCATAATTACCGTTGATTTAACTAAGAGTCCACTCATGCCGATGACATCAACTGAGGAATCCTGGGCTGCATCAATTATCTGATTAATGGTCTGCTTAATTCCAATGTTTACAACGCGAAAACCATTATTGGTCAAGATGATGTCTACAAGATTCTTTCCAATATCGTGAACATCGCCTTTTACGGTGGCAAGAAGAATAGATCCACGATCACTTGCATCGCTCTTTTCCATATGGGGCTCAAGTAGAGCTACTGCGCTCTTCATAACTTCAGCAGATTGCAGAACAAAGGGCAGCTGCATCTCCCCTCTTCCAAAGAGCTCTCCTACCTCCTTCATTCCTTCAAGCAGATAATCATTGATAATTGCAAGAGGAGCTATTCCGCCAAGACGCGCCTGATCGAGATCTGCTTCGAGTCCAGCTTTCTCTCCGTCAATAATTCTTCTTACCAATCGTTTCTCGATAGGCAGAGCGGCAAGCTCAGCTGCTCTTGATTGACGTGTTGAAGTGACTTCAACTCCAGCAAATAGTTCTAGAAGCTTTGATAGAGGATCATAAACACAATCATCACCTTCAAATTTTCTTCGGTCATAGATTAGATCTAGCGCCACATCAAGCTGTTCTTGAGAGATGCGAGAGATAGGTGAGATCTTTGATGGATGAACAATGGCGCTATCAAGTCCTGCCTTAACAGCTTCTGAAAGAAATACTGAGTTTAAAACGATGCGAGCTGCAGGATTTAGGCCGAATGAAACATTGCTAATTCCAAGCGTGGTTTGAACCTGCGGGAATTCCTTCTTTAGTTGAGCGATTGCATTTATAGTCTCTAAGCCATCTTTGCGAGTTTCTTCTTGTCCAGTTGCTATTGGGAAAGTCAGACAATCTATGATGATATCTGAGGTCTTAATCCCCCACTTTTCATTGAGATCTTTAATGAGACGCCTTGCGACTCGTAATTTCCATTCTGCGCTTCTTGCTTGACCTTCCTCATCTATTGTTAAAGCAATGAGCGCTGCGCCATGCTCTTTAGCTAGCGGCATAATTCGCGCAAATCTAGAATCAGAGCCATCTCCATCTTCATAGTTCACAGAGTTGATCACACATCTTCCGCCCAAGGATTCAAGTCCTGCCTTAATTACTGCAGGCTCTGTTGAATCAAGAACAATAGGAAGAGTTGTTGCTGTTGCAAAGCGAGATGCAAGCTCGCGCATATCTCTCACGCCATCACGACCTACATAATCAACGGAGAGATCGAGCATGTGAGCTCCTTCTCTGACCTGATCTTTGGCGATATCAACGCATCTCTGCCAATCCTCAACAAGGAGGGCATCCCTAAATGCTCTCGAACCGTTGGCATTTGTTCTCTCGCCAATTGCTAAATATGTGTTCTGCTGGCGAAAGGGTACGAATTGATAGAGCGAAGAGGCGCCAGCCTCGTCGATAAACGCTCTCTCTTTCAGCTGAGTTCCATGAACTCTTTTTACAACAGCTGCAAGATGCTCTGGAGTTGTTCCGCAGCAGCCTCCGATAAGACCCACTGAGTAATCCTTAACGAATTGATCGAGCGAGAGGGCCAATTCATCTGGACCGAGAGGATAGTAAGCTCCTCCATCCTTCAAGATTGGAAGTCCAGCATTTGGCATGACAGAGATTCCAACAGGGCTACTTTTACTCAAAGTTCTTAAATGTTCGCTCATCTCGGCAGGGCCAGTGGCGCAATTCATTCCAATCAGATCTACACCAAGAGATTGCAAAGAAGATAGCGCTGCAGAAATTTCTGAACCAAGAAGCATCGTTCCTGTTGTCTCAACAGTTACTTGGGCAATAATTAAAACATCTCTATCGCAGTTATCAACAGCTGCCCTTGCACCATTTACTGCAGCTTTTGCTTGGAGTAGATCTTGAGTGGTTTCAATTAATAGCGCGTCAGCTCCCCCATCGATTAAACCTTCTGAGGCTATCTGATAAGCCGCGCGCAGCTCTTCATAAGTTGTGTGGCCAAGGGTTGGAAGTTTGGTTCCAGGCCCAAGAGAACCTAGAACCCATTTAGGCTCACCGCTTGAGATAGTAAATTCATCTGCCACGCTTCGAGCAATTCGCGCCCCTGCTTCAGCTAATTCATAAATACGTGATGGAATGTCATATTCACTTAAGTTGGCCAAGTTTGCGCCAAAGGTATTTGTCTCGACTGCATCGACGCCTGCATCGAAGTATTGACGATGGATATCGGCGATTAACTCTGGACGGGTAATGTTTAAAACCTCATTACAGCCCTCAAGTCCTTGGAAATCATCAAGTGAGGGGTTAGCGCTCTGGATCATTGTGCCCATAGCGCCATCTGCTATTACCACCCGTTTTGCAAGGGCAAGGCGCAGCGAAGAAGCCTCTTTATTTTTCAATACGCTCACTTAAGTGAGTTTATCGTAGGCTCTGCTTATGCAACTCAGTGAGAGCTCCTTTAACCTTAGAAAGCCCATTCTCATTGCCGCTTTTGAAGGCTGGAATGATGCTGCTGAGTCTGCAACATCTGCAATTACCCATCTTTTGACTATCTGGTCATATCAACGAATCGCCGTTGTAGATAGCGAGGAGTATTACGATTTTCAAGTCAATAGGCCTTACATCAAAATCGATGAGAGCAATATCAGAGAGATTATCTGGCCTGGCACAGTTGTTTATGCAGTAAGTGCGCCAAGCCTTGCTAATGATTTTTTAATTGTCAGAGGCGTTGAACCTTCGATGCGCTGGAAAAGCTTTGTTGAAGATTTACTAGATCTTGCAGATGATTATGAAGTTTCAATGATTATCTCTCTTGGCGCGCTCCTTGCAGATACTCCCCATTCAAGGCCGTTTAATATCGCTATAAGTGGCGCTCACCCTGAAGTCTCTGAACGATTTGGCCTTGAGATATCAAAGTATGAAGGCCCTACTGGAATTATCGGAGTGCTTCAAGACCAATCATATAAAAGAGGAATAGATGCAATATCTCTTTGGGCCGCTGTTCCTCATTATGTCGCTACTCCCCCTTGTCCAAAAGCTGGCCTTGCCTTGATAAATGCTTTAGAAGATTTTCTTGAAATCTCTCTTTCTCAAGGTGATCTGCCTGAGAGAGCAAAACAATGGGAGCTCCAAGTTGATCAGATGGCAGCAGATGATGTTGAGGTTGGCGATTACGTGAGACAACTTGAGAGTTCAAAAGATTCTGCAGAGCTGCCAGAGATATCTGGCGAGAGTATCGCTAGAGAAGTTGAGCGATTCTTGAGAAGAAATCCAGGGATCTAAAGAGTAATTCCAAGATATGTATCAAGGGCCCTTGATATTTCACCGGGGCTTCCTCCAACTTCGCCCTCTTCAGTCTTCAGGCACCAAGAATTAAGAAGTTCAAAGACTTTTGGGGTATTTAAATCATCAGAGATAGCGTTAACAATTTCTTGAACAACTTCAAAGGTTGGAGCAACCTCTTGCCTAGATAAGGCGCTTAGTAATCTGGTTAGAAGCTTGTTTGCATCATCTACCAATTCTCTGCTCCACATGCGATCAGTTGAGTATCTATCGGCAAAAAGAGCGATTCTTATCAAGGCTGGTGAAACGCCTTCTTGGCGAAGTTTTGAGACAAAGACCAAGTTACCTTTGCTTTTACTCATCTTTTCACCATCTAAGCCGATCATCCCTGAATGGCTATAACAGCTTGCAAATTCAACTCCAGTAAGGGCCTTTGCCTGAAGAGCTGTCATGTAATGATGTGGAAATATTAAATCAGAGCCTCCCGCTTGCAGAGTTATCGAAGTAGTAGATGCCTTAGGAAGATTTTTTAGCGCTATTGCGGTGCATTCAATATGCCAACCTGGTCTTCCCTTGCCAAATGGAGCTTCCCAGAAAGGATCATCTCCTTTACGCGCTTTCCATAGCAGCGGATCTAGAGCATGGCGCTTACCAGCTCTTGCTGGATCTCCTCCTCGCTCTTCAAAGATTTTAAGGGCTTGATCTAAAGCAAGGGGCAAATTCCCTATTGCGCCATCAACTTGATTTAAATCAAGATATATATCGCCCTCTAATTGATAACTCTTTCCTATAGCAATCATTTCTGCGACGGTAGAGATGATTTCATCTATAGATTCAATGACTCCCCGATAAGCATTGGGAGGAAGCACTCCAAGTGATGTCATATCCTCGCGAAAAAGTTCTATCTGAGATTCGGCGAGCTCTCTCCAATCTTGGTTATCACGGGTTGCTCGCTCTAGTAGCGGATCATCGATATCTGTAATATTTTCAACAAATGAAACTCAATTTTATAGATTTATTTTCTGGAGCTGGTGGGATGTCCGCTGGATTTATTAATGCTGGATTAAACTGTTTAGCAGGAATTGATTTTAGCAAAGATGCTATA
>JAURJF010000061.1 GCA_030832365.1 Candidatus Nanopelagicales bacterium | reverse complement strand
CAGGTGCCGATACCGTGATGCTTGGATCTCTTCTTGCAGGTTGCGATGAATCACCTGGTGAGCTAGTTGAAAGTGATGGAAGAAAATTTAAGATCTATCGCGGGATGGGATCACTTGGCGCGATGCAATCAAGAGGCGAGCAGAAGTCATTTTCAAAAGATCGCTATATGCAAGATGATGTATTAGCTGAAGATAAATTAGTTCCAGAAGGTATTGAAGGAAAAGTTGCTTATCGAGGCAGCGTTGCTGAAGTGGTTCATCAATTAGTTGGTGGGCTGCGCTCGGCGATGGGATATGCCGGAGCGCAAGATATTGCAGCTCTGCAAAAACGCGGCCGGCTAATACAAATTACCGCAGCCGGCCTCTCTGAGAGCCATCCCCATGATGTATTAGATGTGGCTGATGCCCCTAATTACTATCGGAGTAAATAATGGTTGATATCGAGATCTCACCTGGCAAGAGAGCCAGAACTGCCTATTCATTTGATGATATTTCTATCGCTCCTTCTCGAAGAACAAGAGAGCCGAGTGAGGTATCAATTGATTGGAAGATCGATGCCTATAGTTTTGGGCTTCCACTTCTAGCAGCTCCGATGGATTCAGTGGTGTCGCCAGAGAGCGCTATCGCTATTGGGAAATTAGGTGGCCTTGGAGTATTAAATCTTGAAGGTCTATGGAGCAGATATGAAAATCCTAAGATTCAATTAGGTGAGATCTCATCTATTCCAGCAGAGCAAGCAACTAGACGTATGCAGGAGCTCTATCAAGCTCCCATTAGGGCAGAGTTAATTAAAGAACGGCTTGCAGAGATAAGAGCAGCCGGAGTCTGTGTTGCTGCAGCTCTTTCGCCGCAGCGCACTGCGCAGTTTCATAAGACTGTAATTGATGCCGGTGTTGATATTTTTGTTATTCGAGGAACAACAGTGAGCGCAGAACATGTCTCTAAAACTAATGAAGCGCTAAATCTAAAGAAGTTCATTTATGAGCTTGATGTTCCGGTAATAGTTGGTGGATGTGCAACTTCGCAGAGCGCGCTTCACTTGATGAGAGCAGGAGCAGCTGGAGTTCTAGTTGGTTTTGGCGGGGGAGCAGCTCATACCACTCGCCAAGTTCTAGGAATCTCTGTTCCCATGGCAACAGCTGTTGCAGATGTTGCTGCTGCAAGACGAGAGTATTTAGATGAATCTGGCGGACGATATGTTCATGTAATTGCTGATGGCTCGGTTGGAAAAAGTGGCGATATTGCCAAGGCAATTGCCTGCGGCGCAGATGCAGTGATGCTGGGCTCTCCTCTAGCTAGGGCAGAGTCAGCTCCGGGAAGAGGTTGGCATTGGGGACCAGAGGCGCATCACAACGAACTTCCTCGTGGCACAAGAGTTTATGTTGGAAGTTCAGGATCTTTGGAGGAGATTTTGCTTGGACCATCCCACTCAGCTGATGGCAGTATGAATCTATTTGGCGCACTTCGCCGGGCGATGGCAACTTCTGGCTACTCTGACTTAAAAGAGTTCCAGAGAGTTGAAATAGTTCTAAATAGAGCATAAGAAGGCGAGCTAGTGCAGAGCAATAATCATGTCTTAGTAGTTGATTTTGGCGCGCAATATGCCCAGTTAATTGCTCGCAGAGTTCGCCAAGCTGGAGTTTATAGCGAGATCATTTCTCATAAAAGTTCACTTGAAGAAATTCTTGCAAGAAATCCCAGAGCGATAATTCTCTCAGGAGGTCCATCATCGGTTTATGTTGATGATGCTCCCTTGATTGATCGGGCTTTATTTGAGCAGAATATTCCAATCTTTGGTATCTGTTATGGCTTTCAAGTTATGGCGCAATTACTAGGGGGCGAAGTAGCAAAGACGGGTTTGAGTGAATATGGCAGAACTGAATTTAATTGCGATACTTCAGCAAAGTTATTTTCAGGCCTTGATTCAACATTTAACGTCTGGATGAGCCATGGCGATAGCGTCACTAAGGCTCCAGAAGGCTTCAAAGCAATAGGAAGTAGCGCTTCAACTTTGGTTGCCGCCTTTGAAAGTGGCGATGGAAAGTTAGCTGGAGTGCAATTTCATCCAGAAGTTCTCCATAGCGAAAATGGCCAGGAGATTCTGCGCAAATGGTTGATAGATATTGTTAAATGTAAGCCAACTTGGACCTCTGAAAATATTGTAGAAAATGAGATCATTAATATTAAATCTCAAGTTGCAGATAAACGAGTGATTTGCGGCCTCTCTGGCGGCGTTGATTCAGCAGTTGCTGCAGCGCTTGTGCAAAAGGCGATTGGAAAGCAATTAACTTGTGTTTTTGTGGACCATGGCCTGCTTAGGCAGGGTGAGGCTGAGCAAGTAGAAAAAGACTTTGTTGCAGCAACTGGCGTTGAACTTATGGTTGTTGATGCAAAGCAGAGGTTTCTAGATGCTCTAAAGGGCGTAAGAGATCCTGAGGAAAAGAGAAAGATTATTGGCAGGGAATTTATTCGAGTATTTGAAGATGCAGCTAAGAAGTTATCTGCAGATAGCAAAATAGAGTTTCTAGTTCAAGGAACGCTATATCCAGATGTAGTTGAATCAGGAGGCGGAAGCGGTACTGCAAATATTAAATCTCACCATAATGTGGGCGGCCTTCCAGATGATTTAGATTTTGAATTAATTGAACCACTTCGCGCTCTCTTTAAGGATGAAGTTCGCCAGGTTGGGCTATCTCTAGGCTTGCCAGATGCGATTATTTGGCGCCAACCATTCCCAGGTCCAGGCCTAGCGATTCGTATTGTCGGTGAAGTTACTGAAGAAAGACTTAGAATCTTGCGCCAGGCCGATTTAATCGCAAGAGAGGAATTACACTTAGCCGGTCTAGATCAAGCGATCTGGCAATCTCCAGTGGTATTACTTGCTGAGGTGCGTAGCGTAGGAGTTCAAGGAGATGGCAGAAGTTATGGCCATCCCATAGTCCTTCGCCCGGTATCAAGTGAGGATGCGATGACGGCAGATTGGTCGCGAGTGCCTTATGAAGTACTCGCCAAAATCTCAAATCGCATTACCAATGAAGTTAGTGAAGTCAATCGAGTTGTTCTTGATATAACTTCCAAGCCGCCAGGAACTATTGAGTGGGAGTAGGAAGAGTGAGAAGTAAGCGCAAAGTAACTGTCATCGCTCTTCTCTCTGCTGCGCTTTTAATTCCAATTGCTCCAGCGAGCGCCGATAGTAAAAAAATCAAGGTAGCTGCTCCAGAGAAGAAGATTAAGTGCAGAGTAAGTAAGGCATCAGCGCAATCTCCAATGCGATTTCCTGCTCCGGAAAATCTCATGAAGCGAGCGCCAAAATATTTAAAGCTTCAGACTAATTGTGGAACCATTGTTATTGAAACCTTTGCAAAAGCTGCTCCAGTAACTATTACTGTTATGTCTCAGCTAGCCAGAGGTGGTTATTTCAATAAAACACTCTGTCATCGCTTAACCACAGAGGGCATATTCGTTCTTCAATGCGGCGATCCAACTGCAACTGGTTCAGGTGGACCAACATTTAGATATCGTGATGAGAATCTGCCATTGGCTGCTGAAAATAATTATCCTGAAGGCAGCGTAGCTATGGCCAATTCAGGACCAAATACCAACGGTTCTCAGTTCTTTCTGGTCTATAAGGACACCACACTTGGACCTAATTACACCCTCTGGGGAAAAATAGTTTCAGGCCTTGAAATTGTTAAATACATTGCTCAAGGTGGCGTTAAAGATGGAGGAGTGGATGGAGCTCCACTTCGAAAAATTGGGATTGAAAGAGCGATAACTAGTAATTCTTAATCAGTACTTACAACCTTAAATATCTCAGCAACTCTTCCTGCCGCTAGTCCATTTGCCTCAGCATTTTTCTCTCCCCACTGCCTAACCATTGAATCAAGCTCAGGGTTATGAGCAGTTTGGCTGATATGGGCCTTTAGCGCTGCAATCTTTTTATCAATTGTTTCGGTGATCTCGATGAAGTGATTTGGAGTAGGCGAGCCGGTGATAAAGACCTCTTTTACCCGCCATGGTTCAAGTCCTTCTGACTTTAATTCTGGGAAGGCATAAGGATTTCTTGCATCAGGATAGATTGCTTGAATTGCGCTCTCACCTGCTGCGAGGTGATCTGGATGACTTGAATAGATACGTTCCCAATTTCGCTCAGGTGATTGGACCACCATTCGATCAGGTTTTGCGATGCGAATTGCTTTAACAATATCTCGCCGAAGTTCGATAGTTGGAATTAGTGAACCATCTCGGTAATTTAAAAAAGTTATCTCACTTACTCCAAGGACAGCGCCTGCCGCTCTCTGCTCTCGCTGTCTAACCTTTGCCATTTCTTCAAGGGGCACATCAGATTCTTCTCCGCCTTGATCGCCATTTGTGATGATGCAGTAAGAGACCTGAATTCCAGCCTCTCGCCACTTAGCGATACTTCCTCCTGCGCCAAAATCGCAATCATCGGGATGGGCCATAACGACCAGAATGCGCTTGATTTCTTCATCTGCAATTGGAGTCATCTGCCTATCCTAGACTTACCACTATGGCAGCGCTTAATGAAGATAAATTGTTAGCCGGGCTAAACCCGCAGCAAGCAGCAGCTGTCACCCACTCAGGAACTCCACTACTTGTTGTTGCTGGAGCAGGCTCTGGAAAGACCCGGGTATTAACTAGTCGCATCGCCTATTTAATGGCAGCAAGGGGCATTGATCCTCACGAGATATTGGCCATTACCTTTACCAATAAAGCAGCTGGCGAGATGAAAGAACGCGTTGCGCAACTAGTTGGAAATCGCGCCAAAATAATATGGGTCTCAACCTTTCACTCAGCATCGGTGAGAATCCTTCGCCAGGAAGCTGGAAGACTGGGATATAAATCAACATTTTCTATCTATGATCAAGCAGATTCGCTGCGCCTAATTACCTTGGTTATGAGAGATCTAAATCTAGATCCTAAAAGATATAACCCAAGAGGGGTTGCATCGGTAATTTCTGGGGCTAAGAATGATTTGTTAGGCCCGAGTGATTATAGAAATGCTACGCAGAATAGCTTTGAAGAGGTTGTTGCTGAGATCTATGCGATCTATCAAGCTAGGTTAACAAGTGCTAATGCGATGGATTTTGATGATCTAATTATGAAAACTGTTGATCTATTACAGAAGTTTCCAGAGGCTAGATCTCGTTATCGCCATCGCTTTAAGCATATTTTAGTTGATGAGTATCAGGATACAAATCATGCGCAATATGTATTAATTAAAGAGCTTGTTGGGTCAGAGAAAGAGGGATTTCCGCCCGCTGAATTATGTGTTGTTGGTGATGCTGATCAATCTATCTATGGCTTTAGAGGGGCAACTATTAGAAACATAATGGCATTTGAAGAGGATTATCCTGATGCCCAAACAATTTTGCTTGAACAGAACTATCGCTCAACGCAGAATATTTTAAGCGCTGCTAATGCTGTTATCTCACTTAATGAGGCTCGCAAAGAGAAGAACCTCTGGTCTGATGCTGGTAGTGGAGCAAAGTTAATGGGCTTTGTCGGCGAGAATGAACATCATGAAGCTGAATACATAAGAGATGAACTCTTTAGATTAGAGAGAGAAGGTCTTTCAAACTTCGGCCAGAGCGCTATTTTTTATAGGACGAACGCTCAATCACGCGTATTTGAAGAGGTGTTTATGCGCGCCACCATTCCTTACAAAGTTGTGGGGGGAGTGCGCTTTTATGAACGCAAGGAAGTAAAGGATTTACTTGCATATCTTCGAGTATTGGTAAACCCTGATGATGAGGTAAGTATGCGACGAATCATCAATACCCCAAAGCGCG
>JAURJF010000060.1 GCA_030832365.1 Candidatus Nanopelagicales bacterium | reverse complement strand
TACGCTTGAGATGTGAATTTCTGGAAAGTCATACGAAAAACGGCTGTGGGAAGACTTCTTGCCCTTCGTTGGATGGGGCAATTCACAGATGGGGTATTTCAATCAGCCCTAGCCTCATTTGTTTTATTTTCACCAGAGCGGCAACCAGATGCAAAATCTGCCGCTGCTGCCTTCGCTGTTGTATTACTTCCTTACTCGCTAATTGGACCTTTTGTTGGAACTATTCTAGATCGAGTATCAAGACAGAGAGTTATCTTATTTGCTAATTTGTTTAGAGCTCTGACTTTAATCTTTATTGCAGGGCTTGTAAGAAATGGCGCAACTGGAATTGAGTTAACGATATTTGTACTTCTTGCCTTTGGGGTTAACCGATTAATCCTTGCCGGCCTATCTGCAGGGCTTCCATTATTAATTAATCTTGATGGAGTTGAGGGGAGAAACAATCTAGTTTCAGTTAATGCCACAGCTGTTACTGGCGGGACAGTCTTTGTAGTTATTGGCGGCGGAGTGGGGATTGGAATTCGCACTCTCTTAGAAGGAGAGGTGAGCGCCAATCAAGCAGATGCCAGCTTAATAATTTTTGCTTCACTCTGTTTTCTCATCGCATCACTTCTTTCCCTTCGTCTAAAGAGGGAGCAGTTAGGACCTATGGCCCATGAGGTGAGAAAGCAGAGTATTGCTGGGGCTTATAGAGAAATGGCTGAGGGATATAGATTCCTTCGAAAGGTTCGTGATTGCTTCTCTGGAATTGCAGCAACCGCTGTTCAAAGAGGCGGATTAACAGCTCTGACTTTAATGGCGCTTTTATTAAATCGAAATACTTTTAATGATCCAGCAGATCCTGATGCTGGCCTTGCTGGCTTCGCCTTTGCAATTACCGTAGCAGGTGTTGGTATAACGCTCGGAGCAATTATTGCTCCTTTTGGAGTTAAGAAATATGGAAGACATGCCTGGATTAGATATTCGTTATTTGCAAGCGGGATACTTCCAATTGCTCTAGCTTTTAACCAAGGTGAATTCTTTTTAGTTGCTACTGGTTTCTTTGCTGGCATGGCAGGGCAGGGCGTTAAAGTAACAAATGATGCTTTAGTGCAATCAAAGATTGATGATAATTATCGCGGCCGAGTATTTGCAGTTTATGATGTAATAGTAAATGGTGGAATTGTCTCTGGCGCGATAATAGCTGCTCTTTTATTGCCACCATCTGGACAATCTGCAGTATTGCCTTTAGTAATTGCAATTACATACTTTCTCTTTGCGCTATTGCTTCTTAGAAAGTCACGCTTTAATTCTGACTTCTAGCGCTCCACCAATTCATCAACTCTTGCTCTGCTCTCTCTCTTCCAAGAGGGCCGTGCTCTAACCTTAATTCCAAGAGATGTTCGTAGGCTTTACCAACATTTGGGCCGGCTGCAATATTGAGTAGTTTCATAATTTCATTTCCATCAAGATCAGGTCTGATTTTTAATAGCTCTTCCTGCTCCATTAAAACAGCGATGCGCTCTTCTAGATGATCATAATGGCGCGCTAAAGTCTCGGCTTTCTTCTTGTTTCTAGTTGTGCAGTCAGCTCTAGTTAGAACATGAAGATGGGTTAGAAGATCGCCTGCATCTCTAACATATCTTCGCACCGCAGAATCGCTCCAAGCTCCATCACCATAGCCGTGAAAACGCAGATGTAGAAAGGTTAATTCGCTAACTGCAGCAACTACATCTTGATCAAAACGGAGCTTTTTTAAGCGCTCTTTAGCCATTCTTGCACCCACTACTTCATGGTGATGAAAAGTAACCCCGCCGCCATCAACTAGAGCTTTGGTTTTAGGTTTTCCAATGTCATGAAAGAGGGCAGCTAGTCTGACAACAAGATTTGCTCCACCTAAGCGCTGCTCTAGAGCGATGGCTTGTTCCAGAACTGTCAGCGTATGCTCATAGACATCTTTATGGTGGTGATGTTCATCAACTTCTAGCCTTAGCTTTGAAATCTCTGGAAGAAATTTATCGCAAAGCCCACTCTCAACCAGAATATTGATTCCAACGCGTGGGTTATCAGAGAGCACAGTCTTAATAAATTCATCTCTTATCCGCTCTGCAGAGACTATCTCTAAGCGATCTTTCATCTCGCCCATTGCCTTTAGCGCTGCTTCATCAATTGCAAAACCTAATTGCGAAGCAAAACGAGTAGCTCTTAGCATTCTTAATGGATCATCAGAGAATGACATCTCAGGGGTTGCTGGAGTGCGCAGGATTTTCTTAAGTAAATCAGTTACTCCGTTATAGGGATCGATAAATTCAGGAGTATCTGTTGTTAGCTCTATCGCCATTGCATTAACAGTGAAATCTCGACGGCGCAGATCATCTTCTATATTGTCGCCAAATTGAACTTCTGGTTTTCTAGTATCTGTTTCGTAGCTATCGGCTCTATAGGTTGTTACTTCAAATGTGGTGTCGCTGCGCTTTGCGCCAATAGTTCCAAACTTAATTCCAACATCCCAAGTCTCATCAGCAAACTTCTTTAATATCTTCTTGCTCTCTTCAGGCTTTGCATCAGTTGTGAAATCTAAATCATTTCCAAGGCGATTAAGTAGAGCATCTCGAACTGTTCCACCTACGAGAGCTAGACGAAAACCGGCAGCCTTGAAAGACCCAGCTAATTCAAAGGCTTCTGGGGCGCGCTCTTTAAGCGTTGCGATTGCGATCTGGCTCGCTGCCGATAGTGGAGTTTCCATTATGTCTAAGGTTACCGATGCAGGCTTGCCTTCCGTTCTTGGCCATGACGAGTAGTCTTGAGCCATGACCCCGGCACCTAGTGCGGGCGGCGAAGAAATTAAGAAAAAACGAAAGCGCAAGCGCTCTCGCTCTAAATCTTCAAAACGCTCACACTCAAATAGCTCTGACAATAAAAGCCCTAATCAGGGTTTAATAAAGCGCCATAAGCGCACCCCTTATGCAAAACGCGTTGATGAAGTCAGCGCTGGTGGGCTTGTAATCAATAAATCTAGAACTCAAGGCCTATTAATTGGTCGCTTAGATGCAAAAGATCCAAATCGGGAGAGGCTTCTCTGGTCACTACCTAAGGGCCATATCGAAGAGGGTGAGAGCGCTGAGGCTGCAGCCCTTCGTGAGGTGAAAGAAGAAACCGGAATTGAAAGTGAGATTGATAAATCACTTGGTGTCATTGATTTCTGGTTTATGGCCGGAGGAAAGAGAATTCATAAGACAGTTCATCACTTCTTATTTAAAGAAGTAGGGGGAAAAATTGCTCCACAGATTAGTGAAGTAGATGATGTTCGATGGTTTCCAATAGATGAGATTGTCACAAAGTTGGCCTATCCCGATGAGAAGAAGTTAATTTCTCGCTCTAAGGATCTACTCTCTTGAAGCGAATACTCCTTGCCTTCTTACTTATCCTGCTTCCAATATCTCCTGCCCAAAGCTCTACTCTTATCACGCTTACTGCGCCGGCAAATAAACTTGCCGATGGACGTTTCGTTAATAATGATCTTGCGCTCTCTATCTCACCTGGCGGTGATTTAGGAAAGGCTTTAGAGATAACTGCCTCTAGTAATCGAACTTGGTTAATTGATCCAGCTTTAATTGAAGAAATTACTGATTTAGTAGATGGTTATATCTATCTTGACCAAGAGGGAAAAGATGTGGAAGTGGCCCCTTTTGATCTTGCTAATCTTTGGCTATTAAAACTTCAATCTTTAACTAGAGATAATCGTGTTGTTGCCATTACCTATGGAGCTCCATCTCAAGCATTTCTGGAACGACTAGCCCCAGGCGAGCTCTCTAGATATAACTCTCTTTCAAAACTTCGCCTTGAAGCGCTTCTCAATAGAGAGGTAATTTCCCCTGGAAAATCAAGCGTTGAAGGTGAACCTGCACTAATTGCAAAGAATGCCTATACAGCCTTGCGAAAATCAGTCAAAATTACTAATTCAGTAATTACAAGTAAAGATGTCGAAGATCTACGCCTTGGCCTTGCAAAGACTTTAAATCCAAAGCTATCTAATGAAAGCGCCTTTTTAATATCTAAAAGCTATAGCGCAGCTATAAAAGAGGTAAACAATAAAGTTCGCATCTCACCTGGTAACTACACCATAACTACTAAAAATTATGATCTTCCCCTAACTATTATCAATGACTTCACGCAATCTGTAAGCCTTGATTTAATTATTACCACTACTAATTCTCGAGTATTAGTTGATGATGTTCCAAGAATTACTATCGATGGCCAGTCCCAAATTCAAATAGAGGTTCCTATAGAGGTAATTGCATCTGGTGATACCTCACTTCGCCTCCAGCTCTACACACCTAAGAAAGACTTAATTGGCCTTGAGCAGAGAATCCCGCTTCGACTCGCGGTTATTTCCCCCGTTACCACTTGGTTGACCACTGGGATGGCGATAATTCTTTTACTCGCCGCAATTGTGCAGAGCGTTAGAAGAGTTAAGAGCAGGAGGGGCAAATGAGTGAAGATGCCAATCTAATTAGATCTTCCTCTTTTATGGGCCTTGGAACAATAATTTCAAGAGCTACTGGGTTAATTAGAAATCTTCTCCTTGTTGCAGCCCTTGGAACTGGGTTATTAGGTGATGCTTTTAATGTTGCAAACACCACTCCCAATATTATTTATAACCTCCTTATAGGTGGAGCGCTATCTGCTGTATTTGTTCCCTTAATTGTTCAATCTTTTAGGCAGGAAGATGGTGGAAGTGCATATATCAGCCGCCTACTTTCATTAATTGCATCAGCGCTACTCTTTATAACAATTGCAGCGATGTTGCTAGCTCCATTGTTAATTTCACTCTATGCCCCAACTTTCTCAGGGCGCTCCAGAGATGTAACCCTTGCTTTTGCTCTCTACTGTCTGCCGCAGATTCTCTTCTACGGCCTATATGGAATTTTGGGCCAGATTGCCAATGCCAAAGAAAAATTTGGACCAATGATGTGGGCTCCGATCGCTAATAATCTCCTCGTTATTGCCCTCTTCTCCTACTTCATCTCAGTAACAGATGAGATCTCACTAGAGACAATAAGTGATTCACAGATTGCTCTACTCGGCCTGGGAAGCACAGTAGGAATTGCGCTACAAGCGCTAATTCTTATTCCGACTCTAAAGAAATCTGGGTTAAAACTCTCTTTCCGCAGGGATTGGCGGGGGGTTGGCCTTGATAAGGCAATGAGGCTTGCTAGTTGGGCTTTTATATTTGTTCTTATCTCACAGATTGGTTTTCTTATAACGGTAAATCTTGCAACTCGAGCTGCTGTTTTAGCGCAAGAGCAAGGAATTGATTATGGAGTTGGTTATACCCCATATGCCAATGCTTACTTGGTTATGTTGCTACCGCATTCAATAGTTACTATCTCCATTGTCACAGCTCTGCTTCCTGGTTTATCCAAGTTAGCATTTGATAAGAAGTTATCTGAAGTTAGAGATCAGTTGAGTAAAGCGCTTCGATTAACTGCCATTTTAACTATCCCAGCATCACTCTTCTTCTTCTTCTTTGCAGAGGAAATTGCTAACGCAATATTCTTTGGTATTTCAGAGCAATCTGCAGAATATATTGGACGAGTTCTTGCTGCTATGTCTCTTGGTTTAATCCCGCTTTCAATAAATTTAGTGTTAATTAGAGGGCTAAATGCCTTTGAAAATACTAAGTATCAGGTGATTTCAAATTTAGTTATTAACTTAGTTGCTTTAACAATTAGCACTTGGGCTTTCTTAAATCTAGATGTTGTGGATATAACAGTGGGACTTGGAGTAGCTCTTGCAATTAGTTATTGGGTGGGAATTGTTTGCACCTACTATTTACTA
>JAURJF010000005.1 GCA_030832365.1 Candidatus Nanopelagicales bacterium | reverse complement strand
AACCTTGTTAAAAGATGGCGCTCCACAATTCTCTCCCAAAGCATCCACCATGCAACTGAGCATCGAGCACAAATTGCTAGCGCCCTTGAAGCCAAAGGATTTAAGCCGGTAAATCTTGATGATCTAGATCTTTGGAGCTATGAAATTGATCAGGGCTAGAGCGATAAAAAGGCAGGGAATTTAAGCAGTTGACATACCCCTGGGGGTATATTAACCTCACGGCGTAGAGCGAAGTTTCAACGCTAGAGGAAGTTGGTGGCTTTATGGCTAAAGCAGATTTAAGCCATGTCTTAAGAGATGAAGATCAGATCAAAGAGGTCTTAAACCGTTTAAAGCGCGCCAATGGCCAGCTTGGAGCAATTATCAAGATGATAGAAGAGGGCAGAGATTGCCAAGAGATTGTCCATCAAATCGCAGCTGTAAATAAGGCAGTTAATACTGCTGCCTTTACTTTAATTTCATCCTCACTCAAGGAGTGCATTACCGATGGCTCTAGAAATAGCGATGAGATAAGTGAAAAACTGCAGAAATTATTCTTAAGTCTGGCCTAGAGAGAAGAGAGAATGAAAAAGATTAAACAAATAGGTTTCCTAGCAGCGCTAGCTTTAACGCTAGCTGCTTGTGCTGGCTCTGGAGTTGCACAAAATGTCGGAGCAAGTGAGTTCATTGAAAAGATTAAAGAACGAGGAGTGGTAATCGTTGATGTCAGAACTGCAGATGAATTTAACTCTGGCCACCTCCAAGGCGCACTTAACCTAGATGTTAGTTCACCGCTATTTGATGCAGAGATTGCAGCCCTTGATAAGTCAGTCACCTATGCCATCTACTGTCGCAGTGGTAATCGCTCAACGGTAGCTTCAGGCAAGATGTCTGATGCTGGATTTACTAATCTAATAAATTTTAATAAGGGTGGATTTGCTGAATTGGCTCGAGCTGGAGCTGAAACTAAGTGAATAGAATTGTAATTGTTGGAGGAGTAGCTGGCGGAATGTCAGCTGCAACTCGTCTACGTCGACTCGATGAGAGCGCTGAGATAATTGTGATCGAGAAGAGTGGCTATGTTTCCTATGCTAATTGTGGGCTGCCTTATTACATCGGTGGAGTGATTAAAGATGAGAGCTCTTTGTTACTACAGAGCCCAGAGAGCTTAAAAGAGCGCTTCAATATTGATGTACGTATCAATTCTCAAGGGGTAAAAATAGATAGAGAGAATAAGACTCTCCTTGTTGAAAACCTCTCAACCAACGAGAGTTACCTTCTAAGCTATAACAAGTTGATATTAAGCCCTGGGGCTGCGCCAATTCGCCCTCAAATTCCAGGTATCGAGAGGGCTCTAAGCCTTAGAAGTGTTGAGGATACTCAGAAGATTTTTAGCCAGGTCGCTACAAAGCCGGCCAGCGCAGTGGTAATTGGCGGCGGATTTATCGGAGTTGAGGTGGCAGAGAATTTAGTTCATCAAGGCATTAAGACATCCATAGTTGAAGCATCTGACCAACTTCTTGCGCCGCTAGATCCTGAGATGGCTTACCTGGTCAATAAAGAGATGGTTACCAATGGAGTAGATCTCTATCTGGGTCTCTCTGCATCTCAAATTACTGAGCGAGAAGTTTGCTTAAATGATGGGCAATGTATTGCTGCAGAATTAGTCATTCTAGCTATTGGAGTAAAGCCTGAAACCTCTCTTGCATCAGATGCTGGGCTAAAGATAGGAGTTAAGGGAGGAATCGTTGTTGATAGATTCAATCTCACTAACGATCAAGATATCTATGCTGCAGGAGATGCCACAGAGAAAATTGATGCCCTTGATAACAGTCCATACCTGGTGCCACTTGCTAATATTGCAAATCGCCAGGGACGAGTTATTGCCGATCACATCAATGGCAGAAAAGTTAGAGAAGTAAAAACTATTGGAAGCGCTATTGTTAAAGTCTTTGACTTAGCAATTGCTACAACAGGCTGGAATGAAAAGCGCCTTATCTCTACAAAACGAGATTATCGAGTGATTCACACCCATCCAGGTTCTCACGCTGGTTACTACCCCGGAGCATCTACTATGGCGATAAAACTGATCTTTGATCCAAAAAGTGGTGAAATATTTGGAGGCCAAGCAATTGGGCTAGATGGAATTGATAAGCGAATTGATGTGATTGCCACTGCAATTAGATCGAAAATAACTGCACCTGAATTAGCAGACCTAGAGCTAGCCTACGCCCCGCCATATGGCAGCGCGAAAGATCCAATCAATATGCTCGGATTTATTGCTGAAAACATCATCTCCGGCCTTACTCAAACTGCGCAGTGGAATGAGATAGATAAGTATCTAGGGGCTGGATACATCTTGCTAGATGTGCGAAATGAAGATGAATTCGCCCGAGGGGTAATTCCAGGTTCGATAAATATTCCATTAGATCAACTGCGAGAGCGCCATAGCGAGATCAAAGCTAAGAAGGTATTAATCACCTGTCAGGTTGGTCAACGCGGCCATAGCGCAACGCTACTTATGAAGAATTTAGGTTATGAAGCAGTAAATCTCGATGGGGGATATCACCTATGGAGTAATTCACCAGCACAGATTGAGCAGATGAAAGTAGGGGTATAGATATGTGTAGCCAGGTACGTTGTAGAAAATGTGGCAAGACCACCTGGTCTGGTTGTGGCCAACATGTTAAAGAGGTAATGCGCTCAGTTCCAGCATCGCAGAGATGTCAGGGACATCAAAATGATCCTAAAGAGCCTGGATTCTTCGCCAAACTATTTAAGAGAGGGAGGTCTAGAAATGTGTAGCAGAGTTAAATGTAGCCTCTGTAGTAAGTGGACTTGGGAGGGTTGCGGGGAACATATCACCGAAGCTCTTGCGGGAGTAAGCCAAGATCAGATCTGCAGCTGTCCTCGTTAAAGTTTTCCTTGATCTAGTTTCTGAAGCACATCCCTAGCTCTTGATCTAACTTCATCTAAATCTTTAAGTCGATCAAGACCAAACAGTTGTTGAGCAATCCGGTGATTTCCTTGAAACTGCTGGCGATGTCGATCGAGAAAGTCCCAATAGAGAGTTGTAAAAGGGCAGGCATCATCACCGGTGCGCTTCTTTGGATCAAAGAAACAACCTTTGCAGTGTGTGCTCATTCTTGAGATATAGGCGCCCCCTGCCGCGTAGGGCTTTGTCATCATAATTCCACCATCGGCATGAACTCCCATACCAATTACATTGGGAACCATTACCCAATCTGTGGCATCAATGAAAACCTCTCTCATCCATTGCAAGAATTGCTGGGGATTAATGCCAGCAATTAGGGCAAAGTTACTTAAGATCATTAAGCGTGGAATGTGATGAACCCAGGCGCGATTACTGATATCGGTAATGGTGTTTTTCATACAGTTCATATTGGTCTTACTTGGATCGCTAAATAATTGCGGAAGCTCTCGCTTTGCGTGCAAACCATTTTTTTGGCGATACTCACTTCCCAAATACCAGTACATGCCATTGACATACTCCCGCCAGCCAATGATCTGCCTGATAAAGGCCTCTGCAGAGGCAATTGGAATATCTCCCTTTTCAAATCTCTTAAGCGCTGCCTTAATAACTTCCTCAGGGTGGAGTAGACCATTATTTAAATATGGGCTAAGCAGTGAGTGATGCAGCGCCCAGTTCTCATCGGTGATGGCATCTTCATAGGGGCCAAAGTTTGCGAAGTGATTTTTAAGAAAGTTATCAAGTTGTTTCAAAGCGCCAGCTCTTGTGGTAGCCCAATTAGTAGAAGGGCTATGTCCTAGCTCTTTAGCTACCTCTAGATCTATTTGATCTGGGGAGTGGGTTAGATATTTGGGCCATCTGTAATTCTTTGGCGGCGGGAGGCGATTTTCCTTATCAAAGTTCCACGCACCTCCTAGCGGCTTTGCTTTATCCATCAAGATATTTAGACGAACTCTCTGTTTGCGATAGAAGTTCTCCATTAAATAGCTCTTCTGTTCATCTGCCCATTTGGCAAAGAGTGATCTGGAAGTGAGAAAGAAATCATTTTCCACAAATTTCACACCATATTCACTAAAAGATTGAAAGAGGCGATGCGATGAAGGCTCTGCTGCAAATATCTCAGCGCCTTTGTATTTCTTTGAAAGCTGGTCTAGACCTGCAGTTGTGCTACTTGCTTTTATATATTCGACTTTAAATCCTTTTTCTTTTAGCTCTTGAGCAAAATGTCTAGCACTTGAAATTAAGAAGTAGAGCCGCTCAGGATGCCAATTTTTGCCGGTAGTCATTGGCTCGCTTTGAATCAGCGCAATTACATCTTTCTTGGCATCAGCGCTCTTTAGAACCCCGTATTTGGCATGTAATTGATCAAAGCCAATGTAGAGGATGCGCTCTATCATGCGCGCAATTGTATTGACCCTGATAGATTTTGCTCTATGGATTTAGATAATCTCAAATTTGGCCTCGACACCTTCGGTGATACTCAAAACGATGATTTGGGGGCGCCTATCTCTGCAGCAGCCACGATTAGAAATGTGGTTGAGCAGGCAGTATTGGCAGATCAATTAGGTCTAGATCATTTCAGCATTGGCGAGCATCATAGGGATGACTTTGCAATCTCTTCGCCAGATACTGTCCTTGCCGGAATTGCGACTAGAACTAAGGCGATAACACTTGGCACGGGGGTTACGGTTTTATCAAGTGATGATCCGGTTCGGGTCTATCAGAGATTTGCCACAATTGATGCGCTCTCAAATGGAAGAGCAGAAATTACTGCAGGACGTGGATCATTTATCGAATCATTTCCACTCTTTGGCTATGAACTATCTGATTATGGCGCGCTATTTGAAGAAAAACTTGAGCTATTAGTTGAGATATTAAAAGAGAATGCAGTGAATTGGTCAGGAACTATGCGAGCGCCACTAATTAATCAGGAGATCTATCCAAAGACTGAGCGCGGCAGCATTCCCCTTCGAGTTGGAGTTGGTGGAACTCCTGAGTCGGTTGTAAGAGCTGCAAGGCTCAATGCCAAATTAGCAATTGCCATCATTGGCGGTGATCCTGCCCGCTTTGCTCCATTTGCAGATCTTTATCGAAGTTCAATGAATGAATTTGGTCATCCAATTCGCCCTATCTCTATCCACTCACCAGGTCATATCGCCGCTTCACAAGAGATTGCAATCGAGGAGCTCTGGCCACATTATCAAGTGATGTTTGGCCGTATTGGTAGAGAGCGCGGCTGGGGACAGGTCACAAAAGAGCATTTCATCAATGAGGTTAAATACGGATCTTTCTATGTTGGAACACCTGAGCAGGTAGCAAGAAAGATTGCCTATGCGATGAAATCCATAGGAGCTGAGAGATTTGATTTCAAGTATTCAAATGGACCTATGGCGCACTCTAAATTGATGAATTCAATTGAGCTCTTTGCCACCAAGGTTGTTCCTATGGTCAAAGAGATATTAAGCGCCGATAGAGCAGCAAGTATCGCTGCCTCAAGGTGATATCTTTTAGATAATGAAGCGTGTAATTACCCCTTTGAGAGACTTTCTCCATAGAGAGTCATCTAGCGGCACGCTAATTCTTATCGCTTCAGCCTTTGGCTTAATTGCAGCAAACTCTGGTCATGCCGATACTTATTTTGCTTTTCTAGATTTTAAATTCCAAATAGGGCCATCAAGCCTTGAATTAGATTTCACCATATTAAAGAGCATCAACTATTTACTTATGAGCCTCTTCTTCTTTGTCGTAGGCCTTGAGATCAAGCGGGAGCTAACTTCAGGCCATCTTGCATCCTTTAAAGCAGCAGCAGCTCCGCTATTTGCAGCAATTGGCGGGATGAGCTTGCCTGCAATTATTTATCTTGCAATTGCTGGGAGAGTGGAACCAAATGGTTGGGCAGTTCCGGTCGCTACCGATATTGCACTTGCTGTTGGACTTCTTGCTCTAGTTGGAAGTAGTGCGCGGGCCTCGCTTCGATCATTTCTACTAGCACTTGCTGTAATTGATGATATTGGCGCGATATTAATAATTGCCCTGGTTTACTCAACAGGTGTAAATCTCTCCTGGGGCCTTGCAGGCCTCCTTACAATCTTTGCCATTCTAGGATTTAAAAAACTTGGCAGCCAATCAATATTTGTCTTTCTTCCTCTAGGGCTATCGCTCTGGTATTGCTCATATAGATTCGGTGTGCATCCAACTATTGCTGGAGTTATCTTGGGCCTGCTGACGCCAAATACTCCAAAAGCTAATTCAAAGGTGATTGATAGCGAGGATGGCTCGGTATCTGTGATCGAATATTTAGAGAGCAAATTACATCCAATTAGTAGCTATCTAATTGTGCCAATCTTTGCCTTTGCCAATACTGGAGTTGAGGTATCTAGCAAGTCAATTAATAGCGCTATTAACTCAGTAATTGCATGGGGAATCTTCTTTGGTCTAGTGATCGGAAAACCTCTTGGAGTCCTGCTTGCAACTATGGCGGCGAGAAAGATAAAGATCGCCGAGTATCCAGAAGGTGCAAGGAATCTAGATCTGATTGCCACGGGAAGCGCGGCAGGTATTGGTTTTACGGTAGCGATATTTATCGCTCGCCTAGCCTTTGATAGCCCAGAGATTGTAGATCTAGCAATCTTTTCAGTGATAGTTGGATCTGTAGTTAGTGGCTTGATAAGTCTTCTAATCTTTAAAACTATAAAGCCAGCAAAGCTCTAATTTTTAGCGATCCAGCCCCAAACCGATACTGCTCCTGAGTGGCCAGTTAAGAAGATATAGACCAGAGCCAAGATTGCAGAGAGGGCAAGAAGGATTGAAACAAGCCTTCTTGCAAGAGGCGAGCCAATACCAGCGCCAGTTTTATCCATCCGATATCGAATAAATAGCAGAATTAATAATGGAATGAAAGTAAATGGCGCGATTTCACCATAGCTCTCATGTCGTTCAACTTCCTTGTTGATTCTTTCTTGAAAAGATTCTCCACTTGCTTTGGCAAGAAACAAAGATAGTTGTGAAATTACTGCAAGAACCAGAACTGGCAGACCATATCGTCTTGAAAAACTTGGCCAGTAGGACATAGCAAGGGCGGCAAAGGCCACCAGTGGAACTAAAACTATCGGCGCATGTGATGCTAGAGGGTGAAGTGGAAGCCCAGCAATGAGATCAAAAGGTCCACCTAGATCATCGCCATTAAATAATTTCATAGCGATAAGTATAGAGAAGGCCTAGATTCCTGCTGCGTGACCTTCGCACCTTGGGTCAGAGCCTGCGATATAGGTTCCATTTGGCAGGACTTCCAACAATTGCACAGCAGAGCCATGGCCATAGGCAGAGAGCTCTTCAACGCTATGCCCCTTTTCTTTCAGGGATTGTTGAATCTCTTTTTCTACTCTATTTTCAATCTGCAGCACCCCTTCATATCTCTCATCAAGAGATGATCCACCTGCTTTATTTAAATGTTGCCAGCGAGGAGCTTCAGCATTTTCTTGTGGATTCATCTTGAGATCAATTGCATTAACAATTAATTGGAAATTACTCTGCACTTGGATATTTGCCCCAGGAGTTCCTCCCATAAAGGCAAGTGAGCCATCTGATCTTGTTGCTGACCATGCATTGAGAGTGTGAGCAGGGCGCTTTCCAGGGGCAATAAAGTTTGGTGACTTTAGATCAAGTGAGAATCCAGTTAAGCGATTATTAAGCAGGATTCCAGTGCCAGGAATTACCCAGGAAGCGCCAAAGCCATGAAAGACGCTTTGAATCCAAGAGAGGGCGTTGCCATCTCGATCTGCAACCAGAAAATAGGTGGTATCACTTCCCTCGCTAGATATTGAAGGCTCTTTCAAATTTGCTTTAGCTAGATCTATCTGGCTTCGTCTCTTATTGATACTTGCAGCTGAGAAGAGCTCATCAAGGTTTATATCGATATGTTCTGGATCTCCGAGCAGTTGATAGCGATCTGCAAAGGCAATCTTTTTCGCCTCAACCATTAAGTGAATTCGATCTGCCGCATCGATATTTGCTAGATCAAAACCTTCTGCAATTAATAACTCCTCCAGCAGAATCATTCCTTGACTTGGTGGGGGCTGGCCATGAATCATGTAATCGCGATATTTAACGCTTAATGGCGGTAGAACTCGAGTTCTATGATCTGCAAGATCTCTAAGGCTAAACCAGCCATTACTTGCTTCAACTAATTTTCTGGCGATCTCTCCTTGATAGAAGGCCTCCTGCCCCTGCTCGGCAATGGCTTCTAGGGAATCTGCTAAATCTCTTTGGATTACTAAATGACCGATTTTTAGGTTGGTATCGATACCAAGGCTTTGAAAAACTTGAGTATCTGGAAACATCTTAAGATGCCCGGCAATTCGCTTAACAAATCCAGTATTGGCAGCAAAGCCATTTCTTGCATAATCAATAGCTGGGGCCAAAATTTGATCGATCGATAAAAGGCCAAACTCCTTATGGATCTCAAACCATGTTGAGACAAGGCCTGGAACAGTGGCGCTCCTATATCCATGGTGATCGATTTCATTTTTGAATTGATCAGCGCTAGCGCTATGGGGAGCCTCGCCACTTCCATTAAAAGCTAGATTCTTCTTTCTTGCTGCGTTATGAGAAATAACAAATGCATCTCCGCCAAGATGAGATGCGCCAGGTTCAACAACTGCTAGGACCGCACTCGTTGCAATTGCAGCATCACCTGCAGATCCACCTTTAGTAAGAATCTCGATACCAGCAGAGACTGCAAGAGGTTGACTTGCAGCAACGATGCCGCCTCTTGCATACACAGGGGAGCGATGTGTGCTCTGGTTCATAAAGTTAAGGGTATAGGCTCTGCGTTATGTCTAGTGTAAAAATCGAATTTAAAAATTTAAGTAAGCGCTATAAAGACGTTTTAGCGGTATCTAACTTCTCAGCTCAAGTTCAATCTGGCCGGGTCACCGGCTTTCTTGGCCCTAATGGAGCTGGAAAGAGCACTGCGCTGCGCTGCCTTCTAGGTCTAGTCAATCCAACTGGGGGAAGCGCTGCGGTTAATGGCGGCTCATATAGCCAGCTACAAGATCCAATTCACAAGGTGGGAGCAGTACTAGATAGCAGAGGCTTTCATCCAGGGCTGACTGCAAAGCAGAACTTGAAAATTATGGCAAGCGCATCAGATATCAACTTCTCACGCATTGATGAGGTTTTAGAGCTAGTTGATCTAGCAAGCGCTGCAAATAAGAGAACAAAGGGATTTTCACTTGGCATGAAGCAGCGTCTCTCACTTGCAATAGCGATGCTTGGAGATCCTGAGATTTTAATTCTTGATGAACCGGCAAATGGCCTTGATCCACTTGGAATTGTCTGGCTCCGTGAGTTTCTCCAGAAATTAGCGGGTGAGGGAAGAACTATTCTTGTTTCATCTCATCAATTGGCAGAGATGCAAAATACTGTTAATGATGTTTTGATCATAAATAAGGGAGTATTGGTTGCGCAGGGAACGATTAAGGAAATTTGTAAGGGAAGATCTCTAGAGGAAGCTTTCCTAGAGTTAACTTTAAGGAAGAGCGCATGAGCGCTTTACTAAAATCAGAGCTTCGTAAATTAATTTACTTAAGGGCTAATTGGCTCTTACTTCTCTGGAGCGGGCTATTTGCAGCACTTGGAACAGTTGCACCGATTTTGGTTCTCAATTCAGATAATGGGCCAGGACGAGGCGTATTTTCAGGCACTGAGACTCAAGAGGGAATCAACGCCGTCTTTGCCAATGCTGCTGGTGGATATTTATTTGCCTTGATTCTTGGCATATTGATTATGACTAATGAATATCGCCATGGCACAGCAGTTGGAACATTTCTAGTTACTCCTAAGCGAAGCACAGTCTTAGTTGCAAAGTTGATTGCAGCAAGCCTTGCTGGGCTTGTGATTCAGCTCTTCTCTTTTCTCTTTGCGATAACTTCAGGGTTTATCGCACTAACCTTCTTTGAACCCCATGCTCCAGTTCCAGCAGAGCTGCTATTTAAAGTCTTAAGAGCATCAGCAATCTCAGGACTAGTTCTGGGAATTGTGGGGGTTGGACTTGGAGCTTTAGTAAAGAATCAGATCGCAGCTGTAACAGGAGCAGTCATCTGGACTCTAATTGTTGAAGGCCTAGTCGTGGCATTTGTTGAATCGATTGGAAAGTATCTTCCAGCTGGGGCCATTACAGGTCTTGTTGATGTTGACTTTGGAGAAAATGACTTTAATTTCAGCATAGAAAATTACTTAACCCCCGGGCCGGCAACCCTTGTACTCTTGGGTTATGCGGCGCTATTTTCACTCATCGCGATGAGAACAACTCTCCGTCGCGATCTAGATTAGGAGTAAGAAATGTCTAAAGAGGTCTTTACTACTTATCTAGATGATGTTGCAAGAGTTCAAGAATTCTATGGCACCTTCTCATCAAGATTTGATAACGTGCCAAGTGATGGTGGATGGAGCGCATCGCAGTGCCTAGCCCATATCTGTGATACTGAGATTTCACTATCGCTTCGAGTGCGCATGATACTAACGAGTGATAACTACCAATTCTCCGCTTGGGATGAAGATGCTTTTGCTGTTATCAAAAAAAATCGAGATGCAAAAACTAGCGTTGATACTTTTGCAGCCCTTCGTCGAAATAATCTAGATCTGCTTAGTGGGCTTAGTACAGATAAGTTGGAGCGCCTTGGGGTAAAGGCAAATGGTGAGCCGATTAAACTAATTGATTACCTTGCCTATATGTCCAAACATATAAAGGCTCATCTGGAGCAAGCAGTAGCAGCTAGTAAGTAGAGAGTAAGTAAAGATATGGAGCTAGCAGCCTCCTTAAGTAGGCAAGATGGATTAGTCCTTGGAGAGTTAGGCTCTGTACTAATTGCCCTTGGAATTGCTGCGTATATTGCCGCAAAGATTCGACTCTCAGTTGTTCCAATATTTCTCTTTGCAGGCCTTGCCTTTGGAGAAGGCGGATTAGTTGCTCTCGAGCTAAGTGATGAATTTCTTGATTTAGGGGCGCAGTGGGGGGCAATTTTATTACTTCTCCTGCTTGGTCTGGAGTATTCCTCAAAGGAGCTCTTTGATTCGATAAAAATTCGCCGCTCACTCGGTTTAGTTGATTTAGTTTTTAATTTTATTCCTGGAGCGTTATTTGCACTTTTATTAGGTTGGGGGCTACTTGGAGCTCTAACCCTTGGGGGAATTACTTATGTCTCATCATCTGGAATTGCATCGCAATTTATTAAGGATTCAAAGCTCGAATCTAAGGAGTCAACCAAGCGAGCAGTCTCGGTTTTAGTAATTGAAGATCTCTTCCTTGCCCCATATCTGCCGGTGTTAAGCGCCCTTCTTGCCTCACTTGGATTTCTCTCAGGCTTCATCTCAATCTCTATTGCCTTGATTATCACTGGAATTGTCTTACTTATTGGAGCAAGGGGATTTCATATTCCCCATGGGCCGCATATTTTGGGAGATTCTGCAACGCTTCTTCTAACAGTATTTGGATCAGCGCTTCTAGCATCTGGGATAGCAACATACTTTGGTTTTTCAGGAGCGGTAGCGGCCTTCCTTGTGGGGCTACTTTTAACTGGAGATGTTGCAATTGTGGCTCGAATCAGACTTGCTCCTTTAAGAGATTTATTCTCAGCGATCTTCTTTCTCTTCTTTGGGCTAAGCACTAATCCTTCAGATATTCCTGAAATCTTACTTCCTGCGATTTTATTAACGATAGTTGGAGTTTTAAGTAAGTTTGCTACCGCTTGGTGGGCCGTTAGAGATCTTGATGAGGTTGGCGCAACTTGGAGAGCTGCAGCTCTTCTTATTCCAAGAGGAGAGTTCTCCATGGTTATTGCAGGTCTTGCTGCAACTACAGTCTTTGCTGTTGAGCTACAGGCGCTAACACTTACCTATGTAATTTTAACGACTCTAATCTCATCGCTAATTATTAGAACAGCTAAATCAAAGAGTAGTTAGAGATTGGCCCAAGCTTTATTTTCAAAATGCTGCCAAGAACTCTTTGCTTTAAAACCAAGTTTTTCATAGAGCCTAAGCGCCCCTGATTCATTACCAGTATCAACGTTTAGCTCAAGTGCTGAGCGAGCAATGGATGAGTAGTAGGCAAAGGCCCAGCGCAGCATTAACTCTCCATAACCATTTCCTTGCTGGCTTTGAATAACTCCAATGCCATCAACAAATCCTGCTCCTACATCTTTTTTAATATCGCTACATTCAATAAAACCAACTGCTTGCCCCTCAAGATAAAGGACCCAGCGGGCATTTAGATCTATTCCAACAGCCTTATCAACCATCGCCTTCCACTCCTCAAAAGGACGTGGCACAAAGCCGAAGTGTTTACTAAATGAGTCTTGATGAGTAGCCCACCAAATCTTCTTTTCATCCTCACTAATCAATCTCATCTCTAAGCCTCGTTCAAGCTGGGGATAAGGATGATTAGTAATCTCTGCTTTTAGGCCATGGTAGGTGCGAAGTAGGTTAAATCCTCGATTAGTTAGAGCTTGGATATAACCCAAATCTTTGGAATTGGTTCCAATCCAGAGATCAAATTCTCTACTTATACCTTGAGCAATTTCTAGTGAGATCTCAAGGCTCGTACCTTCTAGATTTGCGCCAGGCCTTTGCCAGGTGTCGCAATAAATTCTCTTTCGAGAGCTATCTGGATGCGCTGTAATAAAGCACTGGGCCTTGCCACTAGATCTATCAATTATTTTGCGAGCCTCAACGGAATCGATATAGCCATTGAGAATTTCCTCAGCCTCAGTTAGGCCGACAGCTTCTGCCCCTGGGGTGAAGAATTGATCGGCCAAACTCATTATTTCGGCAAACTCTCTTGCATCGTCAATGGTTGCTACCTCAAGGCTTAACTCTGCAGGAAACACAGATTTATCTTACTATCGCGCTATGAGAAAACTTGCTCTCCTTATTCTCACCGCCCTACTAAGCGGATGTGCTAGCGGCGATAGTTCTAATACTTCATTTAGCGCAGATGATCAGATGTTTGCCGCCATGATGATTCCGCATCACGAGCAGGCAATTGAGATGGCAGATATTGCTCTAGAAAAATCAACTGATCCTGAAATTCTTGCTTTAGCAAATGAGATAAAAGCAGCGCAAGACCCTGAGATTGAGCAGATGAAGAGTTGGGGTTCATCAAAGATGGGATCACATGCCGGTCATATGATGGATGAAGGAATGCTTAGCGATGATGAGATGGCTCAATTGAAAGATGCTAGTGGAGCAGAATTTGATCGCCTATTTCTTGAAGGAATGATTAAACATCATCAAGGAGCAATCCAAATGGCAGATATGATTATTGATTCAGCAAATGAAGAAGCAGCGCTTCTTGGCAAGAATATTGTGGAGTCACAGAGCGCAGAGATAGAGAGAATGAGGCAATTGCTAACTCGGTAGTCTAAACTCGAGCATATGAGTCAGAGTCTTCCGCTCGGGCATGATTTCACTCGAATCTGGTCTGCCAGCCTTATAACCAATCTAGTTGATGGAGTTCTCCGTCTTGCCGCCCCACTTCTTGCAGTTTCACTAACCCAAGATCCGCTCTTAATTGGAGCGTTAACTGCCCTTGGATTATTGCCATGGCTATTTTTTGCAATTCCCATCGGAGCAATAGTTGATCGAGTCGATCGTCGCAAGGCGTTGGTCTTAGGAAACAGCTTAAGAGCTGTGATTGCTCTCTTTATCGCTTTTGCTGTAGCTCAAGACTTCATTAGCATCTGGCTTCTATTGATCTCAGTATTCCTCTTTGGAATCTGCGAAGTCCTAGTTGATACCACCTCACAGGCTGTATTGCCTCAGATTCTTGATAAATCTAATTATGAGCGGGGCAACTCCAGACTTCAGATATCAGAAGTAATTGTCTCCCAATTTGCCGGAGCGCCGCTTAGTGGCTTGCTATATGCCGTATCTATTGCGCTTCCCTTTTTCTTCTCAACCACAGGATTCATTTTGGCGGGGCTTTTAATCCTTCTCTTTCCCTTTGAAAATGAAGTAAACGCCAGGAAAAGAGGTGAGGTTGAGCAGGACAAACTCGGACTTAAGGGAGATATAAAGTTTGCTCTAAATTATCTCTATCAAGATAAGCAGATATTTAGCATCGTGGTTATTACAACTTTGCTCGGATTTTTCTACTCACTTTCAAATGCAATTGCACCACTATTTATTTTAAAAGAATTAAATGTCGCCCCGGCGCTCTTCGGAGTGGTTCTAGCGATTCAAGGAGTTGGCGCCCTAGCTGGATCAATTGCTGCTCCAATGATTTCTAAATATCTTGGTCGCGGTAAGGCACTTGCCATAAATGTCTTCTTCGCCTCCTTACTTGTTATATTCATTGGATTATCACCAAATGCTTATTTCTTTGTAGCGGTGAGCGTTCTAGTCGGTTTTACCATCTCGGTTTGGAACATCTTGCTGATGTCTCTCTATCAATCACTAATTCCACCAGAGCTTTATGGACGTCTTCATGGCGCAAGGCGAACAATTGTCTGGGGGTTAATGCCAATTGGCGCTCTTCTGGGAGGAGTTATTGCAAGAGGCGGACTTCGTCTCCCATTTCTCATAGGAGGCTCAATTGCTACTTTGATTGCCCTTTTTAGCTATAAACACATCAAGCGAATTGGTGATCTCTCAGCAGAAATCTCAGACAAAAAAAGATTAGATAGCATTGGCTCATGAGCGCGCAAAATCTTTATCATCGCAGCCTCTATCCAATAATTGCAGCTATTTTCTGTGCCCTTTTATTAATCTCTAATATCGGGGCGACAAAATTCATTGATTTTGGCTTTATAAAGACCGATGGTGGCGCTTTCTTATTTCCTCTGGTATATATCTTGGGAGATATTCTTACCGAGGTTTATGGTTTTAAGGCAGCAAGGCGTGTTATCTATACCGGCTTTGGCCTTGGCGCTTTAGCTGGCCTTACCTTCTGGTTAGTACAAATTGCACCTGCTGCCTCTGAATGGCCAAATCAGGGCGCCTTTGAATCAATTCTTGGCTTTGTCCCTCAGATTGTGATTGCAAGTATTACCGCCTTCCTTCTTGGACAATTGGCAAACTCATGGACCTTGGTAAGAATTAAGAAAATTACCAATGAAAAGAAACTATGGGCCAGGTTAATTGGGTCCACTGCAGTTGGTGAGTTGGTAGACACCATCGTATTTACCATGATTGCATCCCTAGGTCGATTAAGTTTTGATGAGTTCTTAAATTACTTAGTGGTTGGTTATCTCTATAAGACTTTAGTGGAGGTAGCGCTCCTGCCAATTACCTATCCAGTAATTGCCTATGTGAAAAAGCGTGAGGCTGAAGTAACTTCTAATTAATCCAAGGCTTTTGCTTGATACCTGGCGAGAAACTCAGTTTTAAACTCTAAGAAAGATTCATCAAGAATTGCCTGGCGCATTCGATCAACTAGCCTTACTGTAAATGCCAAGTTATGAATGGTTGCAAGAGTTGAGGCCAACATCTCTTTTGCTCTAAAGAGATGGTTTAGATAAGCCTTTGTGAAGTTGCTACAGGTGTAGCAGCTGCAAGTTTTATCAATCGGGGAGAAGTCCCTTTTATAAGAAGCAGATGAAACATTGAAGCGACCATTTTCGCTATAAACGGCGCTGGTTCTTGCCTCCCTAGAGGGAGCAACACAATCAAAGGTATCGGCGCCATTTTCCACCCCAGCAAAGAGATCTGCAGGCTCGCCAATTCCAAGTAAATGGCGGGGTTTATCGCTAGGTAGCTCAGAGCTCATCCAAGAAACAATTTGGCCTAGCGATGCTTTATCCAAAGCGCCACCGATTCCAAAGCCATCAAATGAAATACCAGATGATTTCATCTCTGATAAATCTTTAGCTGCCTTCCTTCTTAAATCTTCATACTGCGCGCCTTGCAGCACCCCAAATAGGGCTTGATAGGGCTTATCACTTCGCTGATCAGTTAATCGTTTATGTTCATCTAGGCAGCGAATCGCCCAGAGCCTGGTGCGCTCTAGTGACTGCTCTTGATATTTTCTAGTGTTATGAAGAGTAGTTAGCTCATCAAAGGCAAAAATAATATCGGCCCCGATTTGATGTTGAACTTGCATTGAGACCTCAGGTGTGAAGCGATGCATAGAGCCATCTAGGTGAGATTTAAAAGTGACTCCTTCATCATCAACATGAGCTAAGCGCTCTTTACTCTCTGCCATTGCCTCATCTGAATCAAGTGAGCCAAGGCTCATATCTATAACTTTTTTAAATCCCGCCCCAAGTGACATAACTTGAAAGCCGCCGCTATCGGTAAAGGTTGGCTTATCCCAATTCATAAATTTTCCAAGGCCACCTGCTTGATCTAGCGTCTCAGAGCCGGGCTGGAGATATAGGTGATAGGCATTTGCAAGAACGGCCTGTGCGCCAAGATCTGAAAGCGCCTCTGGAGCAAGGGATTTAACACTTGCTTTAGTTCCCACTGGAATAAAGGCAGGGGTTGATATTTGTCCATGTGGAGTTGAAATCACTCCAGCTCTACCAAGTCGTTCTGGTATCTCTTTAATTACTTCAAATGAGAAAGACATAGCGCTCAATTCAACCATTGATTAGCGATCACAATTAGCTGGGGTAGGGTTTTCAAGTGAGATTAAAGGCTAAAGATAAGGTCGCGCTAGGCAAGAATTACTGGCGCCTCTTTAGCGCACATGCAATTAGCAACCTTGGAGATGGAATAGCAGCCATTGCCTATCCCTGGCTAGCTTCAGCAGTTACTCGTTCACCCTTTCTTATTGCTCTGGTAGCCGTGGCTTCCAGGCTTCCTTGGTTGATCTTTACCCTTCCAGCGGGGGTAATAACTGACCGGTTCAATCGAGGCAAAATCATTGTCGCAATGGATATCGCTCGGGGGTGCTTGGCGCTTCTTGTCGCAATTGTGGTCACCCTGGAGTCAGATTCACTGCCTAAGTTAAATGAGGTTTCATCCCTTACTGATCTTGAAACTAATTGGACTCTATATCTGGTGCTAATTGTTACAGCGCTTTTATTTGGCTTTGCTGAAGTGCTCCGTGATAACAGCGCTCAAACCCTTCTTCCCTCGGTAGTTGAAAAAAAGAACTTAGAGAGCGCCAATGGCAAGCTCTGGTCAGTTGAATATGTAACCAATAGCTTTGTAGGACCTCCGCTTGGAAGCTTCCTACTAGGAATTGCAATCTTTCTTCCCTTTTATATTGACTCTGCCGCTTTCTTTATCTCAGCTGGCCTGATTGCAACTTTAATACCTTCGCTAAAAAAAGTTGATACCGAGAAAAAAAGTGAGAAGCTAAATTTTAGAGCGGAAATTAAAGAGGGATTTACCTGGCTCTGGAGCCATGAACTTCTTAGACCTATGGCATTAATTCTTGGCGCGCTAAATGCAATTGGAGCCCTAACAACAGCAGTATTTATTTTATTTGCCCAAGAGATATTAGAGACATCACTATTTATATTTGCAGTACTTGGAACAGCAGGAGCAGTTGGGGGAAGCCTTGGGGGAATACTTGGACCAAAGATTTCAAAGAAGTTAGGTAGTGGCCCCTCTCTCTATCTAACTCTTATTAGTGGCCCAATCATTACTTTGATAATTGGAGTATCTTCCTCGTGGCATCTTTTCTATCTACTTACTGCCATCTCCACAGTCTTTGCAGTGCTCTGGAATGTCATTACGGTTTCACTTCGACAGAGCATCATCCCTAGCCATCTTCTTGGAAGAGTTAATAGCGTCTATCGATTCTTTGCTTGGGGAAGCATCCCAATTGGAACTCTGCTCGGGGGAGCCTTAGTAGATCTTGTGGAGCTAACGGGAGATAGAGAATTTGCCCTTAGAAGCCCATATTTTCTCTCGGCCTTTTTAGGCCTGGCCCTATTCATTTTCGCAGCCCCAAGGCTGACCACAGCCAAGATCGAGGCGGCTCGAGGCTCCAATTAGGGGTGATTGAGCCTGTAAAGGCTCATTTCATATAACGAAACAGATACCTTTTTTAATTGATTAAAAAGGCCTAGATAGGGCAGGCTATCCCCACCCTAAGGATGCGGGTGTGGGGGAAGTCGACTTTCCATACCTAGTCCTTAATTTCTATAACTAGGAGAAGAAATGAAATTAACACGCATTGCCAAGGTAGCTATCGCTACTGCAGCTGCGGCGGGTCTTGCAGTTTCAACGCTCTCACCAGCGAACTCTGCAACTCGTTCAACTGTGGTACTTGTTACCAGCAATCAGCTAACCGGTTTGAATCCAAGCGTTACAAATATGAACCTCACTTTCAATTCTGAGGTTGCATATATGCAGGGCTTTGGTTTCAACTACTACGATAATTCACCAAAGCTTGTTGAAAACAAACTCTTTGGTTCATACAAAATTGTAAGTCAGAAGCCATTTAAAGTTCAGTACACAGTAAATAAGGGCAAAGTCTGGTCAGATGGAACACCAATTACTGGTGTAGATCTTCTTCTGAGCCACGTTATTTGCTCCAGTTCATATTCATTCACCGCAAAAATTGGTGATCCAACAGATCCTGAAGTAGCTCCTGCGTTTAATGCGCTCTGCTACGGCGGTATCTACGATGCAGCCCATGTTGGTCTTCCAACTCTCTCAGCTGACAAAATGTCAGTAACTGTTGAGTATGATTCCAAGATTCCAGATTGGGAAATTGCGGGCCCGGGCCCATCTCCTGTCCACACTCTGGTTCATCTTGCAGAGGGAAAGACTAAGCTACAGAAAGCTGCTGCAAACTTGGCTGCTAAGGCAAAGTTTGAAAAGGCATTCTATAGCTACAACACCAAGTTGATGAAGGCGGCTGGAGAAGTCTGGTCAAATTCATACAACATCAACAAGGTTGATAACACAACTAACAAATTGCTTCTAGTTGGCAATGGCGCATACAAGCTCAAGACTGCTGTCCCAGGACAGGCAGTAACTTTGGTTCTTAACAAGAGACACGTCTCTAACCCATCTGGTCCAAAGACCAATGGCGTAAAGACTGTTGTCTTCCGCGTCGTCGGTGATGGAACTGCAGCAGCACAAGCGCTAAGAAACCAGGAAGTAGATATTTATCAGGGCCAGCCAACAGCTGACTCGGTAAAACTTCTTTCAGAGATTCCAACCGCTAAGGTCATCGGTGGAGCTCAAGCTGTTTATGAGCACATCGATCTTCGTGTTGGCACTGCCAATGGCGTTTCAGAGGAGTACACAGGTCCATTCGCTGGAGATAGTCAGAAGGCTAAGGATCTAAGAACTGCATTCTTGCTCGCTTTCCCACGCGATGAAATCGTGGAAAAGCTAATTAAGCCAATTAATAAGAATGTTGTGCGCATGGATTCACTACTTCTATTCCCAGGCGAGCCTGGTTATGACGATATGGTGAAGAACAATGGAATTTCCAAGTACACAAAGGGAACTCAATCACAACGTGAGGCTGATGCTCTTGCTCTAGTTCGCAAGCACTCATCATCTAATGTGAAGATCGAGCTCCTATGGGGAACTCCATCAAATGCACGTCGCGCCGCTCAGGCTCAGATCATCAAGGCTGCGCTTGGTCGCGCTGGCTTTGATGTCAATGCTCCAGGAAATTCAGCTTGGCCAAACTTCCTTGACTCCAGCGCTTACGATGCTGAATTCTTTGCATGGGTCAAGTCAGCAATTACCCAAGAAGGTAATGCGGACCTCTTCAATTCTGAAGGCGGAAACAACCTCTTGGGTTATAGAAACAAGACCGTTGATGCTGCAGTAGAGAAGCTACGCAAGACACTTCTTCCTGAGAAGGATAAGTTGGCTCAGTACCTGATCGTTGAAAAGCAGGTATTAGCTGATGCCGTAACTCTTCCTATATTCCAGCACCCAGGTGTTACTGCAGTAAATAAGAAGCTGCAGAACGTCAAGCCAAACCCACTATCACCACAGTTGGTTTGGAACTATTGGGAGTGGAAGTACTCAAAGTAAGGCTAAAGCCTTAAATTGAGTCAAAGCTCGCCTTGAAAGAGGTGAGCAAATAGCAGTAATTCGAGTGGCACTTGGCTAAAATTCCAAGTGCCACTTGAAGCATGTAAAGCAGTGCGATTTAGATAAGGATGGGAGGTTAGAGGTGTTTGCATACATTCTCCGTCGTCTCGGCGCACTTGTTGTCATTCTCTTCGGCTCTAGCTTCTTGCTCTATAACCTCTCAGCTATCTCGACAGATCCCCTGGGAGAGCTTCGGCTAAGTGATGCACCGAATAAAGATCAGCTAATACTGAATCTAACTCGTGAACTCCGCCTTGATCTTCCGCCACCGCTTCGATATTTCATCTGGCTCCGAGGAGTCTTAGGAATTTTTGCAGGACGCGCTGACTTTGGTCTGACACGAGAGCAAGAGCCAGTCCTTGAGGCGATTATGGGAGCCATTCCCACCACAATTCGCTTAGTTGCAGTTGCAACTTTAGTTGCCATAGTTCTTGGAATCGCTTTAGGTATCACCTCAGCGCTTCGTCAATACTCTCGTTTTGATTATGGAATGACATTCTTTGCATTCTTACTTTTCTCGCTGCCAATCTTCTGGGTAGCAGTTCTTCTAAAGCAGTACTTGGCCATTGATTTTAATGACTTTTTAGTTTCAGCGAAAATATCGCCCCCTTGGATTATTGGATTTAGCATTGTTGCCGGATTCTTCTGGGCGGCCATAATTAGTGGTTCTAGAAGGCAGGTAGTGTTAATTTTCTCTGGCGTATTTGTGGCAAATTCAATTTTCTTAAGCGCTATTAGCGCTACCGAATGGCTCTCTTATCCAAGACTTGGACCTATTGCAATCTTAGTTATTGGCGTTGGAATCGCAGTAGGAGTTACCTATCTTTCAGTTGGTCTTTCAGATCGCAACGCTCTTAAAACTACGCTCTTGATGGCTCTGGTTGGAACAATCTCTTATTTCCCAGCCCAACCAATATTGAGCTCGGATCGACCAAGACTGGGAATTCTTCTCTTGTTTATCGCGCTTTTAATTGTTTCAGTATCTGGGGCTCTCTTATTTGCTCGAGTTGATCGTGGTCCAATTATTAGAACGAGCGTTATTACTTCAGTTTTTATTGGAATTTTTATTCTAATTGATCGAATGATGCAGGCTTGGAGACCTTATGTGGAGAGCGATGATGTTAACTATCGCCCGGTAGCAACTATTGGTCAATCCACCATCTGGCTTTCCGAGGTCTCTTTCTGGGTAAGGGTCTTAGATTTTGCTATGCATCTAATTCTTCCAACCCTTGCGCTAACGCTGATTTCATTTGCTGGATATATCCGTTTCTCTCGTGGAACTCTGCTTGATGTTTTAAATCAGGATTACATTAGAACTGCAAGAGCTAAAGGGTTAACTGAGCGCACCGTGATAATGCGCCACGCCTTTAGAAATACAATGATTCCGCTAACCACAATTATGGTGGGCGATATCGCTGGAATTGTCGGTGGAGCCATTATCACTGAGCGCGTCTTTGCTTGGCAGGGAATGGGAACGCTCTTTAATAAGGCGATTAACTCATTTGATTTAAATCTCCTGATGGGGGTAATTCTCTTTCTCTCGACCCTAGCTATCTTGGCTAATTTAGTTGCTGACCTTCTATATTCAGTTTTAGACCCTCGGATTCGAGTAGGAGCTGGTAAATAATGGCGCGAAAGAGAAAAACTGTTGAAATAGTTAATGATGCCAATGAAAATGCCATCTTAAATAAGGAGACCGAGGGGCTAAGCCAGGGTCAGATTGTCCTACGTAGATTTGTCCGCCATAGAGCTGCGATGATTTCAGTCGTAGTCTTATTCACCTTAATCACTGTGGTCTACACATCACTTGATTGGCGAATTGGCGATAAGGATGACCCTTTTATTATCCCTGGTTGGTGGAAGTATGGGTTTGAGGATATGCCTGACCTTCGCTACGGCGATGATTGTGTCGGGGGATCCCTAGGCTGCCCATCGATTGATATGGTGCCATTTCTAGATGGCGATGGCACCTCACTTGGGCCCCATCCATTTGGCCAAGATGATATTGGTAGAGATTATTTAGCGCTTGTGATGCGCGGAGCTCAACGATCACTCTTGGTCATGTTCATCATTGGAGCAATTGCAGCAACTCTTGGAACAGTAATTGGTTCAATTGCCGGCTATTACCGCGGCTGGGTAGATGCGATTTTAATGCGCCTCGTTGATTTTATTATCACGGTTCCAGTAATCATTATTGGTTCGGTGATTGGTTTTCATTTTGGCAATAAGGGAGCTGCCTTTCTTGCACTCCTCTTAGGACTCTTTGTCTGGACAGGGTTGTCACGATTGGTTAGAGGAGAGTTTTTAACGCTTCGAGAGCGGGAATTTGTTGATGCCTCGCGCGTCGCAGGAGCGAGCAACAGACGCATTATCTTCAAACACATTCTGCCCAATGCTGTCGGCGTCATCATTGTTTCAGTAACTCTTTTGATGTCTGGCGCGATTCTGCTTGAGACCGCTCTTAGCTACCTTGGATTTGGGGTTACTTCACCTGATGTCTCACTTGGTCTCTTGATCTCTACCTATCAAGATGCCTTTACCACTAGGCCATGGCTCTTCTGGTATCCAGGACTATTCATTATTGTGATTGCGCTATGTATTAACTTTATTGGAGATGGCCTGCGTGATGCTTTTGATCCAAGACAGCGACGTAGATTGAGTCGCAAGGAAAAAGCTACCGCTCGCGCTATGCGCAATAGAAGTGAGGTTGCTTAACTGTGAAGAAGTTGAGCCATAATGGCAATGAAGAGAAGTGCCAGAGTAATAGCGCTTCCCAGGAGATTAAATTCACGGTCAAATTTGAGCCCAACGATATTTCCAACTCTACTAAAGTTTTCAAATCGCATCCTGGCGATCGCAGTTGCAGCCCCAGAGTTACTGCGCGGGCTCTCTCCAGCGCGAATCGTGTTGCTATTTCCCAATCGAAGCCCCTTGATTTCATTGGGATGAATATTTCTACTGTGATAACGACCAGGAGCTTGAGCGGCAAAGGCGTGAATTTTGGCTCCAGTAGGGCTGTGCATTACATACATGGTGAAACGGGCATCAATTTCGGAGACTTCATGCCAACCGATAGAGATTTTAGTTATGGGATTGATGATGATAAGTCCCTCATCAGAGAAAATAACTTTAGGATGGATAAAAATCAGATAGAAGAGGGAACTGGCAAACAGACCCCAGGTAAGACTGGTGGAACCGCCACTAAATCCGTAATCCAAAATATTAATGTAAGTAAAGTTACTGATGGCAAAGAAGGCGATAAATGCGAAGAGGTAGCCACTTCTTGGGCGAAAAGTCTCAAGATTGCTCATAAGGGCATCATCTCATGTGCGACTAGGAGGGCTGCTTAAGTGTCTCAACCTGTTCTGCAAGTTCGGGACTTCACTGTTGAATTCTGGGTCGATGGGGTCTGGTATCCCGCTGCAATAAAGATGAATTTTGATGTTAAGGCAGGGCAAACCTTAGCCATAGTTGGGGAATCAGGATCTGGAAAGTCAACTACCGCTCTTGGCGTTATGAACCTTCTCGCCTCAAATGCCAGAACCTCTGGAAGTGTGAAAGTAAATGGCATCGAGATGCTTGGCGCCTCAGCTAGCTCTCTTCGTAAAGCGCGCGGAAAAGAAGTTGCCTATATTTTCCAAGAGCCAATGACGGCGCTAAATCCGGTTTACACAATTGGTTTTCAGATAGTTGAGACTCTAAGAACTCATTTTGATATGGGGCCAAAGCAGGCTCGCCTCCGCGCTATCGAGCTCTTAACAATGGTTGAGATTCCTGAACCAGAACTATCAATTGATAAATATCCTCATCAACTCTCTGGTGGGCAGAGACAGAGGGCGATGATTGCTCAAGCACTTGCCTGTGATCCAGGACTTTTGATTGCCGATGAGCCAACCACTGCCCTTGATGTAACTATCCAGGCAGAGATTCTTGATTTAATGCGAAATCTAAAGTCCCGTTTAAATTCAGCAATTCTGCTAATCACCCATGACATGGGAGTAGTTGCTGATATGGCTGATGAAATTTTGGTTATGAAGGATGGTTTAACTGTTGAGCATGGTTCAGCAGAGCAGATATTTAATTCTCCAAAGCACCCTTACTCCAAAGAACTTCTTGCAGCCGTTCCAGAGCTTGGCACATCAGTAAAGCGATCACTAGATGCCTCTGCTCGCAAACAGGCTCCAGTGATAAAGCTTGAGAATGTGACAATTGCCTATCCAAAGCGCGGTCGTATCCCTGAGTTTGTAGCTGTTCGAGATTTTTCACTTGAGATTTATCCTGGCGAAATCGTTGGATTGGTAGGTGAATCAGGCTCTGGAAAGACAACTGTTGGAAGAGCTGCAATTGGCCTTCTTCCAATAAAGTCAGGGAAGCTAGAAATTGTTGGCAAAGACATCAGCAACGCCTCTCAAAAAGAGCTCTTTACCATTCGTCGTCACACCGGCATTGTCTTTCAAGATCCAGCATCATCGCTAAATCCACGTCTGCCAATTGGTGAGTCAATTGGAGAGCCAATATATTTAGCAAAAATTGCAAAAGGCGATGAGTTAAATAAGAAGGTTGAGGATCTC
>JAURJF010000059.1:361-5921 GCA_030832365.1 Candidatus Nanopelagicales bacterium | reverse complement strand
TATTAACATTGATGACTCCAGTAAATCTCGTCTTACTACTCTTGCTACTACTAGAGCTAACTTTTGCAACATATCCCACATAGACCTGTTCACCATCTACCAAGACTCGAGCTAAGTTGATATCGCTTAAATCAACTCCTTTTTGTGCTCCACCTGCTGCCTTTATTGCATCTGAGACTCTAGAGCCTGCAAGTAGTGGGTAAACATCTGGTCGTTTAACTTTGCCAGCGACATGAATGAGTATGGTTTTGGCTACTGCCGGCATAGTTAGCGTGGGTTTAGCAGATTCCTGCGCAACTGCTCTTCCCCTAGTGTTGGTGAAGAGAAATGTGGCAAAGAGTATGGCAACTAGAGAGATAGCGATAAGCGCTCTTCGCTGTGAGTAGGTGTAATCCTGAAAATCTTCTTTTAATTTCGCAAAATTCATAGCCTGATGAAATCAGGTATGGCTATTTATTATTTCTTTAATTAACTCTATTAGTGGAGAAGTAGGCGCTGTGGATATCGCTATAAAACTACATTAACAAACTTTGGAGCCTTGGTAATTATCTTCTTAGGGCTTACTCCCCCAAGATCGGCCAATAGCGCAGGATCACTTAAAGCCATCTTCTCAAGGGCTTCATCGGTAATATCAGGTGATACTTCAACTCTAGATTTGATTTTGCCGTTTATCTGAAAGATAGCGGTAACAGAGTCTTGGGTTAATAACTTCGGATCAACACTTGGCCATCCCGCTCTAGCAACTGATGGCTCATGTCCCAATACCTCCCACATCTCTTCAGCGGCATAAGGCGCGATTAAGGAGAGTGAAATCGCCACTATTTCAACAGCTTCTCTTACTGCAGCATCTGATGGACCAACACCTGAATCAACTGCTTTTCTTGCAGCATTTACTAGCTCCATAATCCTTGCCACAACAACATTGAATCTAAAGGACTCAACAGCAAATGAAATATCTTGAAGAGCTTTATGAGAAATCTTTCTTAGCTCTAAATCACCTTTTGAGAAATCAATTCCTGGCTCACTCTTGACATCTCCAGCAAGGCGCCAAGCTCGATGCAAGAACTTAGATGATCCAGTTGGGGAGACATCGCCCCAATCGACATCATCTTCTGGCGGACCTGCAAAGACCATTGATAACCGGATGGCATCTACGCCATGTTTCTCAAGTTCTTCAGAGAGGGCAACTAAATTGCCACGGCTCTTACTCATAGCAGAGCCATCCATTAAAACCATTCCTTGATTAAGAAGCCTGGTGAATGGTTCTGAGAAGTTGATATATCCCATATCTTTCAAAGCTTTGGTAAAAAAACGTGAATAGAGAAGATGCAAGATGGCATGGGTTACTCCACCTACATATTGATCTACTGGTAGCCAGGTATCAACTTCTTTTCTATCAAAAGGTTTATCGTGGGTATTAACACTGGTATAGCGCAAAAAATACCAAGATGAATCAACGAAGGTATCCATAGTGTCGGTATCTCTAAGAGCGTCTGCGCCGCACTTTGGGCATTTAACGTTGACCCAATCTGTTGCTGTGGCAAGAGGTGAAGTTCCCTTTGGCCTTAAATCTAAGGACTTAGAGTCAGGCAATTTAATTGGTAGTTCACTTTCGCTAACCGGCACTTCGCCGCATTTCTCACAGTGAATAATTGGAAATGGAGTTCCCCAATAACGCTGACGTGAAATTAACCAATCTCTTAGGCGATAGTTATTAGATGCCTTTGCTAAATTCTTTGCCTCAAGTTCTGCAATTATCTTTCCAATTGCCGCTGCGCTATCAAGCCCATTTAAGCTGCCAGAGTTAACCATTACCCCAGAGCCGCTAGTAGCAACTCCGCTAACGGCAGGATCTTCTTGCCCCTCTACTTGAACAACTACTCTTACCGCAAGCTTCATCGCCCTAGCAAAATCTAAATCTCTCTGATCATGAGCAGGAACAGCCATGATGGCCCCAGTTCCATAATCAGCTAATACATAATCACTAGCCCAAATTGGAATTCGCTCGTTATTAACTGGATTTATTGCATAGCGTCCTAGAAAAATGCCGCTCTTGGCTCTATCAGTTGCCAATCTATCAATATCACTTGCTGACTTAACGCTATCAAAGTACTTTTCAAAATCACCCTGCACGCTGGTATTAGCCACTAACTCTCTAGCTAATTCGCTATCAACGGCAACTACCATAAATGTTGCGCCATAGAGAGTATCGGGCCTAGTGGTATAGACCGTTAAAGCCTCATCTCTTCCCTCAATATTGAATTTAACTTCAGCTCCAACAGATTTGCCAATCCAATTGCGCTGCATAGTTAGAACTTTCTCAGGCCACTTGCCCTCAAGTTCTTTCATGTCATCGAGTAATTTCTCAGCGTAATCAGTTATCTTGAAATACCACTGACTTAACTTCTTCTTTGTTACTGGATTATCACAGCGTTCACAGAGCCCAGCAATTACCTGCTCATTTGCCAAAACAGTCTGGCAATCCGGGCACCAATTAACTGGTGAGTTCTTACGATAAGCCAGGCCTTTTTCATAAAGCTTTAAAAATATCCATTGATTCCATCGGTAGTACTCGCTATCGCAGGTGTAGAGCACTCGATCCCAATCAAATGAGCAGGCATATCTACGCATTGAAGCTTTCTGGGTATTGATATTTTCATAGGTCCAGATACTTGGATCTTCATTACGCTTGATTGCAGCATTTTCAGCAGGGAGACCAAATGCATCCCAGCCAATTGGATGCATGACGTTAAAGCCCTTTTGCACCCAGTAGCGAGCAATCACATCACCTAAGGCATATGCCTCGGCATGGCCCATATGAAGATCGCCTGATGGATAAGGAAACATATCCAGTACATATTTCTTAGGGCGGGGATCACTTGCATCCCCTGATCTAAACGGCGCTAGCTTGTCCCATACTGGCAACCACTTCTCTTGAATAAAGTGAAAGTCATAGGCCGAGAGCATTGCCCTAGATTACCGCCAATTAACTCCAGTTAATTCACTACTAACGCTCCAGAGGTTTCGCGCCAAGCCTTGATCATAGGCGATAGAGCGAGCTCTTGTTGCTTTTGGAAAACCACGCATCTCCAACAATCCATCAGGACCAAGATATGAAGCGCCATAGAGATTTGGAAATGTTGCTGCGCATAGAGTTGGAAGCGCTCCCCTTGATGCTGATTGCGCAATAAGGGCGTTAGCAAAGGCTGTGCCTCGCTGCTCAATAATGCTTCCTCGCATCTTTGGTCCAACGCTCTGCAAATTAGTATTTGCATAACCAGGATGGGCGGCAAATGCGCTAAAACTATAATTGGCTTTTCTAGCAATTCTCTCTAATTCAAATGTAAATAGCAGATTAGCTAATTTACTTGCCCCATAGGCCGACCATGGTTGATATTTAATTCTGCCAAGGCAGATATCTTTAACTGCATCTTGGCTACCTTGGCCAAAATTTCCAAATCTATGAGCCGCACTTGATACTGAAACAACTCTTGATTTGATTCGATCCGATAAAAGCCCAGCAAGTGCAAAGTGGCCAAGATGATTCACTCCCATTTGTAGTTCAAAATCATCAGCAGTTTTTGTAAATGGAGTTGCCATAACCCCAGCATTTAATATCAAAACATCTATCTCTTGCTTTACCTCTCTAGCCGCTTTTCTAACGCTAGTTAGATCTGATAAATCTAACTGCAAGACTTTAGCTCTCTGACTCGATAGTTCTTTTACTACCTGCTCAGCTTTCTTTAGATCTCTTGCAGCAATTGTCACCTGCGCACCTGCTCTAATTAGTTCTCTAGCGCTCTCTAGGCCAATACCACTAGATGCTCCAGTTATAAGAAAGTGTTTGCCGCTTTGATCACCAAGATCACTTGCGCTCCATCCGCGGGGAATTACTTGGAGAGCTAGCGCGTTTTTCTCTGAGTTACTATCCATAACGTGGAGCTAAGGGGACTTGAACCCCTGACCCCCTGCATGCCATGCAGGTGCGCTACCAGCTGCGCCATAGCCCCGAACTTTTTATCTCTTTTCTTAACTTTCAGAGCAGACCTTACCTCAAACTAAGCCCCGCTCTCCTCCCCATATATCGGCTCAGGTAGTGAGCCGGAGTTATGTTCAACTAAAACCCAACCTGGGCGGTGATGGCCATTTTCTAATATCGACCATGACGCATTTGATAATCCGCCAAGTGATGACCATTGCTTCATCGGCATATCTAACATCTTTCCTAAAATACAACGAACTGTTCCGCCATGAGTTGCAACTATTAGCGTTGAAACATCACCTCTTAATCCCTTTTCAATTGCTCTGACAGCTCTTTCGGCAATCTCGCTTCTCTTTTCGCCAACTTGACCTGCTTGCTCATCATCGCCATCTAACCAATGAACAAATCGATGATAATCCTCAGCTCTATTCTGCTTTCCAGTTTTTCCTTCCCAATTGCCGCCATTGGTCTCTCTTAAATCTGGATCTATCTGCACCTCAAGGCCAGATAACTTAGCTAACGCCTCTGCAGTTTTTCTCGCTCTTATTAAGTCACTTGAAATTATCCTCGAAGGTTCAAGATTAAGTAGTAGTGGCGCTGCTCGCTCCGCCTGGCGAATACCTACCTCATTTAAGGCAATATCTGAATGTCCCTGAAAGCGATTAGCGATATTCCAATCAGTTTGGCCGTGGCGCCAGAGGACTATGCGTTGTCTCTCCATTTTTATTTGCCTGCCTTAAAAGCATCAGCTGCAGCAATTGCATCTAATTTAATACTTGGACAATCATTCCAAAGCCGATCTAGGCTGTAATACTGGCGCGCCTGTTGAGTTTGAACATGAACTACTAAATCTTGATAGTCAAGAAGAATCCAATTCTCTGAACTCTCGCGCCTAGTTGGCTTCTCTCCCAAGAGCGATAATTGGCGCTCTACTTCATCAGCTATTGCATCAATTTGTCGCTCATTGCCTCCACTGATTAAGAGAAAAACTTCACTTAAGAGCATCTGCTCTGATAAATCCATCGCAAGTAGATCGCTTCCAAGCTTGTCTATAGCGGCAGATGCAGCTATCTGTGTGTGTTCTAGAGTTGATTTACGCGGCGGCATAGATTCCTTGGCTCTTTATATAGGCAGCAACTCCAGAGGGTAGAAGTGATTCATAGGGCTCAGATGCCTTTATTAAATTGCGAATCTTGGTTGAGGAGAGATCAAGGGCCTTTATCTCTATCTGACTATAGGTAATTGACTTGGGAATTTTAGAAATCTCTAATTGCTGACCAGGACGGTTAATTACTAAGAATTCCACGCTCTCTGCCACCTGCTCTATCTCTTTCCACTCGCCAATTTTTGCAAAGGCATCGCTGCCAATAATCCAAACTAGATTATCTCCAGGGTTTTGTAGCTTGAAATACTCAATACTTTGATAGGCATAACTTGGCCCTGATCCATCGATTTCAAATCTGCTTATCTCTAGCTCTCGATATTTACTCATGCAATCCTTCAAGGCAATTTCAACCATCGCAAGACGGTGAGCCCCACTTGCTGCAACGTTCTTTTGCCAAGGAGCGCCGGCAGGGA
>JAURJF010000059.1:0-351 GCA_030832365.1 Candidatus Nanopelagicales bacterium | reverse complement strand
GGAATAGATGCCCATTATGGATGGGGTCAAAGCTTCCCCCAAATAAGGCGAGTGATTTAGTCGCGATCAAGGCGTAGTACTAGATAGAGCATCAGCATTAAAGTGGCAAAGGTAAAGACTCCGAAAAATACTGGAGGGGCGGGAAGTTCACGCTTGACCTCACTGAAGCTCTCCATCACCATTGCAATTGAAAATAACTTAATCACATCCCTATCCTAACCCTTAGGCCCATTCTTCAATAATTCTATAAAACTCTTCTCATCGACAGTGGGAACGCCAAGCTCTGCCGCCTTACCTGCCTTAGATCCTGGCTCACTACCAACAACTACATAATCTGTTTTCTTAGAGACC
>JAURJF010000058.1 GCA_030832365.1 Candidatus Nanopelagicales bacterium | reverse complement strand
TCAGGTGTGCCGACTTGCTCGACTACTGCATTTCGCATAACCACAATGCGATCAGAGAGGCTCATCGCTTCATCCTGATCATGAGTAACGAAAATACTGGTAATACCTAATTTCTGCTGAATTGAGCGAATCTCAATTCGCATCTGAGCTCGAAGCTTGGCATCTAGATTTGAAAGTGGCTCATCAAATAAAAGAACTTTGGGTCTAACCACCATTGCTCTGGCGAGTGCAACTCTCTGCTGCTGGCCACCGGATAATTGATTAGGAGCGCGATTTGCAAGATGTGAAAGACTCATCGAGCTTAAGACATCACCTACCGCCTCTTTAATAGCAGCTGCTGACATCTTCTTTATCTTGAGTCCATAGGCAACATTGTCAAAGACGCTCATATGAGGAAATAGCGCATAAGATTGAAAGACCATTCCCATCGGGCGCTTATCAGGAGTTAGTGAACTTAACTCCTCGCCATCTAGAAGAACCTTTCCGCTTGTTGGGGTTTCAAATCCAGCAATCATTCGAAGCGCGGTTGTTTTGCCACAGCCAGAGGGGCCAAGCAGGGTGACGAACTCACCAGGATTGATAGTCAGCGTTAGTTCGCGCACCGCCACTACCTTCTCTTTATCATTACCAAATTCCTTGGTTAGGGCCTCAAGGTTTAGTCTTCCTGATTTATTCTTCATTCTCTCTCCTTAGCGTCCTGTCACCATGGGGCGTTCTATTGAAACTTGGCTTCTACGTACCAGCAGATTAATTAAGCTACCAATAACCATAACAATTACAATCAAAATGCAGCAGAGGGCAAAAACATTGCCATATCTTCCCTGGTCTGCTTCAGCCAGAATCTTCTGCGTAAGAATTGAAGTATCGGGGGTAACAAGGAAGATGATGGGAGATAGCGTGGTCATCGAGTGAGCAAAGGCATACATAAGACCTGATAAAAATGCGCCACTAATCAGCGGAAGAGTAATTAGGCGGAATGTCTTACTGCCAGGTGCGCCAAGTGAGGCTGATGCCTCCTCAATTGAGGGATCAATTTGTTGCAACATAGAGATACCAGAGCGTTGCCCGGCAGGGCTAGATCTAATGATGTAGACCATGACAATAGCAATTGAGCCACCTAGTAGAGCAGCCCCTCCTGCAACTTGAGGAAATACTGTTACTCCAGAGATTTTTACCGGATCGTTATAGGTGATGGCATATCCAATACCGATAACTGTTCCAGGAACTGCAATGCCTAACATCCCAAGGAAATCTAGAGCTTCAGAGCCTCGCTTAACTTTTCTAATTACTAACCAAGCAATCAACATTCCAAATATTCCTGCAAGGGGAGTTGCCATAAGAGCGAGCATGGTTGTTGTTCTAATCGCTCCATTAGCAAAACCGCTTAAGAGATAACGGAAATTATCTAGAGTAAATTCATTATTTACTCCAATAATCTTTACAAAAGCACCTAAGATAACAGTGGCATAGACCATCACAATAAGGGTGGTTACTAATCCAGTTACAGAGAGAAGGAAGAACTTTGCGCCCTTGGAGGTAACTAGAGTTGGACGGCCACTTGGCTTTCCAGTTACTGAGACCACGCTCTTTTTCTGGGCCCAATAGCGTTGGACTAAAAATACAAGAAGTGCTGGTAATAAAAGTAATGATGAGTAACCGGCAGCAAGAGAGATGTCATAATCGCCATTAATTGCCATATAAGCCCGCGAGGCAAGAACTGTGTAATTACCACCGATAATTATCGGATTTGCAAGATCGGCGATCGATTCAATAAAGAGAAGTAAGAATGAACCGGCAAATCCTGGAATCAATAGCGGCAAAGTCACTGTTCTAAATATTCTCGCCTTATTTGCTCCAAGGCTTGAACCAGCTTCATCTAGGGCAGGATCAAGGCTTCTTAGCATTCCTAAAAGATTCATATATGCAATTGGAAAGAAGGAGAGAGTTAAAACTAGAACCAGCCCTGGAAAGCCATAGAGCGTTGGGCGCCAATCAAAGACACCTCGAGTAATCATTCCACTTCGACCAAAGAGCACAATTATTGCGGTAGCAAAAGCAAATGGTGGAGAGATAATTGGAATTAGGTTAATGATGTGAAGAACTTTCTTACCTCTAAACTCAAGGCGAGCTTGGGCATAGGCCATAATGAAACCTAGAACTGTTCCAAGGGCCGCCACGGTAAGGCCTAGCTTTACGGTATTCCAAATGATATTTCTAGTAACAATATCGCTAAATGCACCGGTGATGATGGCGCTGCCAGAGGGCTTCGTGGAATAAACCAAGATATTTATTAATGGCAGGATTATTAAAAATCCAATAATGAAGATAACTAGAGCTAGAGCAATCTTTGTGAAGATGTCGTATTTCGCTCCACTGGCCTTAACGCTCAAAAAACTGCTCCTTAACTCAGATTAGAAGTGAGGGGCTCTGAAAGTTAATTCAGAACCCCTCTACCTACTTTACTTATATTACTAGATTACTTTGCTGATGAAGTTAGAGCTACTTCCTTATCGAAGCGAGCCTTGAGCGCAGAAGATGCAACTCCTGCTGCCTCTGCTTCATAGTCAAGTAATGTCACCTTATTTAAGTTGACCATTCTTCGGTCATACTTTCCATTTGGATTGGTGAGAATCTGGAAAGATTCAGCCTTTGCAGGTCCAAGATTTTGTGCCTCAGCCGATAGCGAGAAATCAATATAGGCCTTAGCAGCCTCTGAGTTCCTGGCGCCTTTAACTAGAGCAATTCCACCAATTTCAAAGCCAGTTCCTTCTTTAGGGAAGGAGACGACTACTGGATTGCCACGAAGTTTTGCTGCGGTGCAGTCGTGAGAGAAAACTAAACCAGTTGCAACTTCACCACGACCAAGTGGTCCGGTTGGACCGGAGCCGCTTCTGGTGTAGCTAAGAATGTTCTTATTTAGTTCCTTCATATATGCAATTGCCGCATCCTGTGATCCAAGGCGTAATACCTGTGACCAGAGAGTGGTGTATGCAGTTCCTGAAGTTCCAGGGTGAGCCATCATGATATTGCCCTTGAGCTTAGGATCTAGAAGATCATTCCAACTTGTTGGAGCGCGAAGACCAAGACGCTTTAGCTCATTGGTATTTGAACAGAAACCTAGGGCTCCCATGTAAATACCAGTCCAGTAACCATCGCTATCTTGGAACTGCTTCTTTAACATTTTTCTAGTTGGTGATTTGTAAGTATCCAATACTCCTGCAATTCGACCAGCGATATGGCTGTCATTTGGACCGCCAGTCCAGACATCAAACTCTGGATTATTTTTCGAAGCAATCAGGCGAGTTAGAGATTCACCTGATGAGAGGCGAATAAATTTTGTGGTGATTCCAGTTTTTGCTTGGAATGCCTGTGTCATTGCAACGCACCATGCTTCTTGTGGTGTGCAGAGAACATTTAGCGTTCCAGAGAGTTTACGTCCCTGGGCATATTGCAGAGATCCGCTGACGCGCTCGCAGGTATAGGTAACACCTTTAATGGTGCGAACCAATCCCTCTTTTCCGCATTTACTTCCTTCGAGATTGCGAGCTGCTTGAGCAGGAGCAATCGCTGAGAGTAGAGAGAGTGCAAGAGATGCCAGAGCGGCAAAAGCAATAATTCTTGATTTTTTCATTCTTACCTTTCATGACTTGGAAGCGATGTGGGAAGGAATTAAGCGGGAGCGTATCAGCGCGCAGCAGAGAGTTCACTAGCAGGCTCTAAATTCCCGAAATTCTCAGCATATAAAAGATGAATAGAGCGCGATTTTTAGGGAATAAATGAGTATCGACCCTGATCGAGAGAGATTTAGAACCGCTGCCAGATGCAGCGCCTAAAACCCGCTCTAATCAGGGCGGCGATGAGAGTTCTGCGAAGCGGATGTGGAAAGCAGCTTCTTAACTTGATAAGTGGGGCAGGTAGGGCTCGAACCGACGACGACCAAATTATGAGTGAGTCAAGCGTGTCGGGTATTGCTTTGAGAAGATTGTCCCGCACGGACTCTTTCTAACTTCTCCAAACTAAATTTTAACTAATATCACGAAAATATCGATTAACCAATCGATACTCCAATAGCTGTAAGAAACAGAAACGCTACCAAAACAATGGATAAGAAGGTCAGAGTTGTTTGAGGCGACTCTTTGGCAACATGCTTGAATCAGGGCCAATGTAAGGGGTAACTGTCGGTTTCAAGAGAAGAATTACTACGGAGTAAATAAAAATGACCAGCAAGGATCTTCCCAAGGTTGGGATATTCCAACCAAAATCAGAACCAATTCCTTTGATTCCAATCGCGGGTAGTACCAAGCTAATTAATAGGAGAGCAATACGTATTTTTCTATCTATCTTTTTTTGCCACAGTGCAATCGACGCCAGAGCCACAGTCGGAAACATTCCTCCACCAGCTCCGGTAAAAAGTGGAAGCGTAAGGAAAATTCCTCCCCCTCTAATTACTGAAGTTAACCGTCTAGTTTTAATTTTTCTTCTCAAGACATAGACAGTGGCTTGCGCAGATGAAAAAATCGTGAAAGCGAGAACTATGAATATTGTTCCGCTCCATGTGAATTCTGGTTCAGTTGAAATCCATCTCATCCAAAGGCGCGCGATAACGCCTAAAACCAAGCCGCCGAAAACTGCAGCAAGTATTATCTTCCAACCACTTTTAGTCGCCGTCATCGTTAAAGGCTAATACTCGGTCTATATGAAATCAATGAATTCGAAGCAATGATTGCTTTGGTCGTATCCAGTGGTGTTTTTTAGGCGGTTTGTTAGCCCCCTGTTTTTTTAGTCTTTCTCTCACTAAATAAAGGTGTGACCGGGTAGAAAATTTCAGGTAAATCGAAAATCAAGTGGGGCAGGTAGGGCTCGAACCTACGACGACCGGATTATGAGTCCGGGGCTCTAACCAACTGAGCTACTGCCCCCAAGGTGGGCAGTCTAGCCGACTGGATTAGAGGAGCAAGGCGCGGGCAATGATTCTTAAGGCAGATTAGCCCCTCTTGGTTTTTGACTCCCAAAGACTCATCACTGCCAGAATCATTGCAAATCCAAAGATTAAATCTTCAATCGGCGCTCCAGCAAGACGCAATCCAATTATCGCCTCACTGTTATAGATGACAATTTCTCGAGAAGTCAGCCAGTAGTTGGTAAGAAGTTGGAATGGCAAAATAATGAAGTAGCTAATCCAAAATCTCAAGGTGGAAAGTAGCGAGTTTTTAGTAATGAACATGTCAAAGAAGATAGTGAGCATTAAGGCATAGACCGTTATCTGAGTGTAGGAGAGTTCAAACCTCATCGCTTAAGCCTCTGCAGTACAACCATAACGCCCTCTAAGGTAAGAATTGCAGCAATTGGGATGATTATAAAGAAGGCAAACTCCTCTATTGGAATATCTAAAGGTCCATAAAATCCCAAGATCTGATCAGAATCAAAGGTCCAATGCTTTTGATAGATAGCAAAAGCATCCCAGATAAGAAAGAAAGCGCTTACGGGAAGAATCGACAGGAGTAACTTTCTTGGACGACGTAGCACTTTAATTTTAAAAGCAAACTCCAGCCACCAAGAGCTAAAGACCGTAAAGAGCAGCATTGCTAGATATGAGAAGTTAGCAAGCTCTAAACTCTGCGACATTTCAGTAGTTTCTCATAAAGGCCAATACTGTTTTGCTAATCTGCCTATATGTCGCTTGCGCAAAAGAGGATCTTTTCAAATACCAGGAGCTTTTCAAGCCTAGCCACTACTTGCGTCCTGCTGCTCTCACTTCTATTTTCACAATTGATAGATGAATCAACAATTACCTGGCAGGTAGTTATTGCTTTGATCGCTTTAGCTATTGGAATTCCTCATGGCGCGCTCGATCATCTCGTTACTCTTCCTCGCTCATCAGCTATAAGGATGACCTTATTTATTGCGATTTATCTAGCGATTGCAATTAT
>JAURJF010000057.1 GCA_030832365.1 Candidatus Nanopelagicales bacterium | reverse complement strand
CAGTTGCTGCTGCCATTGAAGCTGTTAGTACAGTCTCGGCATCTTCTCTACCTGGCTCTCGCAAATGGGTATGGAGATCAACAAAACCAGGCAATATCGTTAAACCTTTTGCATCAATGTTTTTGGCGCCACCTGCTAGCTCACCTTCATTGACGAATTTGCCATCAGAGATAAAGTATTCACTTGCTTTCCCATTTGAATCTTTAGCACCAGTGATCCGATATGAGCTCATAAACTCTCCCCGCTACTAGCTAGCTCCTTAAAGGTTGCTCCACCAAGTGTTAGATAGAGAACTGCCATTCGAACGCTAACTCCATTGGCAACTTGTTCCACAATCACTGAGCGCTGTGAATCAGCAGATTCTGCCGAAATTTCAAGTCCTCGGTTCATAGGACCGGGATGCATAACTATAGATTTAGTTTTCATCTGCTTCATTCGTTCTGAAGTGAGTCCATATCCTCTGGCATATTCTCGCTCCGTTGGAAAATAAAGATCGTTCATTCGCTCTTTCTGAACTCGAAGGGCCATTACTACATCGAGAGATTTGATCTGATCATCGAGAGAATAACTAACGCCAACTTCCCACTTAGCAACTCCAACTGGAATTAGAGTTGGCGGTGCAATTAGAACTACCTCTGCGCCAAGTTTTTTTAGAAGAAGAATATTACTTCGGGCAACCCTTGAGTGAAGGATATCGCCAATAATTCCAACCTTTATTCCTGATAAATCACCTTGATTCTCCTTTAGATGGCGCCGGATAGTAAAGGCATCAAGGAGAGCTTGAGTTGGATGTTCATGAGTTCCATCTCCCGCATTGATAACAACGCCTTTCATCCATTCTTGCTTTGCAAGTTGATGGGCTGCGCCAGATGCGCCATGGCGAATTACTACTGCATCTGCTCCCATTGCCTGAAGAGTGAGAGCTGTATCTTTAAGGCTCTCGCCTTTACTTACACTTGATCCTTTGGCGGCGAAGTTAATTACATCGGCAGATAAACGTTTTGCAGCTGCTTCAAATGAGATTCTAGTTCTAGTTGAATCTTCAAAAAAGAGATTAACAACAGTCCTACCTCTAAGAGTTGGGAATTTCTTACCTGTTCCTTCAGAGAGGCGAGCTAACTCGGCTGCAGTATCAAGTACCTCTATTGCCTCATCTTTGCTTAAATCAGCTATCGATAATAGATGTTTCATTGTGAGCTACCTTCAATCAGTACTTCGTCTACAGAATCAATCTCGCTTAGGTGCACACGAACCGATTCTTCTTTAGCCGTTGGAATATTCTTTCCTACAAAGTCTGCTCTAATTGGTAGCTCTCTATGGCCACGATCAATAAGAACTGCTAGTTGAACGCTCTTTGGACGACCCAATTCATTTAAAGCATCAAGGGCGGCTCGAATTGTTCTTCCAGAGAAGAAGACGTCATCGATGAGAACAACATCTCTTCCATCGATACTTCCCCCTGGGATATTGGTTGGAAGAAGAGTTCTAGGTGCCTTGAGGCGTAAATCATCGCGATACATCGTTATATCAAGAGTGCCGCTTTCAAGATTGATTTTTTCGATCTCAGAGATTGCCCCTGCTATTCGCCTACTTAGATACGCACCTCTAGTGGGTATGCCCAGCAGAAGAAGGTTTTCAGGACCGTGATTCTTCTCAAGGATTTCATGGGAGATGCGCCGTAGCGCGCGGGAGATTTCACCGCTATTTAAAATAACGCTCATTCTTGCTCCTTCGCCGCCTCACAGGACGGATCGTTAAAGGTTGCCGAATCCTAGCATGGGCCTCAAGGGCCTTGAAACCTGTGGAAAAACCAAGAAGCCATTCTTGCATTTCGCCTATTTTGAGCCAATGACAACGCCTATAGAGATATCAAGAAGACTTAGACAGATAAGAAAACAACAGAACTTGACGCTAAAGCAAGTTGAGATACGTTCGCGTGGAAAATGGAAAGCTGTTGTGATCGGTTCTTATGAGCGGGGCACAAGATCCCTTAGCATCTCAAAAGCCAAATCTCTCTGCGAGTTCTATGGAGTTCCCCTCTCAGCTCTTTTTCAAATCGAAGCAAGTAAGCAAACATTTGATTCTGGAGTTGGGCTACGTATTGACCTTAGACACTTAAGAGGCAGGCTCTCTGAAAATGATCCTTTAATAAATCAGCTTCACAGCCTCCTGTCCTTCATTGCGACAAGGCGTGATGATTGGAATGGCGAGATCATGAGTATTCGCTCTCAAGATAATGAGGCTCTGGGGCTCTTGGTGCAAAAAGAACCAGAAGAGCTAAAGAGAGCTCTAGATATAAGGGAGTTGCTATTTAAAGCACGAGGTCAGGCTTAATTTCCAATACCTTACTTAATACCCCGTTTATATACTTACTTGAGTCCTCAGTTGAGAAATTTGCAGCAAGCTCTAGCGCCTCGCTGATAGCAACTGCCTCGGGCACCGATTGTGACCAGAGCAGTTCAAAGATCGCAAGACGTAAGATGTTTCTATCAAGAACTGGCATACGATCCATATCCCAACCCTGGGCATAGGTAGCGATTAACTCATCAATTTTTCGTTTATTTAACTCAATTCCATCAATTAGCTCTTTTGTGAACTCTCTAGCTTCATACTCCATCTCTGTGACTCTCTTTGAAAGTAACTCAGCTGCGCTACCTTTTCTGATATCACTTTCATAGAGCAGATCGAGCGCGGCTTTTCTAGCCTTAGAGCGGCTGCTCACTTAGTTTGCGCGCCCGAGATAATCACCATTGCGAGTATCGACTAAAACAACTTCATCTTGTTTAATAAAGAGTGGAACTTGAATCGTGATTCCTGTTTCAAGAGTCGCTGGCTTTGAACCTGCAGATGAGCGATCTCCTTGTAAGCCTGGCTCGGTGTAGGTGATCTTAAGGGGAACATTTGCGGGAAGTTCTACATAGAGTGGATTTCCCTCATGAACTGCAACTATCGCTTCGGTGTTTTCGAGCATGTAATTGGCAGCATCTCCAACGGTTTCCGCAGAAATTGTCATTTGGTCGTATGTGCTGGAGTCCATAAAAACAAAACCCACTTGATCTTTGTAAAGAAATTGCATATCGCGCTTTTCAAGAATTGCTATATCAACTTTAACGCCTGCATTAAAGGTTTTCTCAACTACTTTTCCAGAGAGAACATTTTTAAGCTTAGTTCTGACAAAGGCTGGACCCTTACCTGGTTTAACGTGTTGAAACTCAACCACGCCCCAGAGCTGACCTTCGATATCTAGGGTCATTCCATTCTTAAGATCATTCGTGGTAGCCATAGCGGCGAAGATTACCTTTTATATCGCTATTTAACTAATTTACTCAGCGCAGCAAAGGCTAAGCGATATGAATCAAGGCCAAAACCTGCAATGCTGCCTTGTACAACCCCTGCAATTACTGAGGTGTGGCGAAACTCTTCTCGAGATAGCGGATTACTTAAGTGCACTTCAATGCAGGGAGCCTTAAGCATGACTACTGCATCACGAATTGCATAAGAATAATGAGTAAATGCTGCGGGATTAAAGATAACCGGAGTCTTGCTATCAGCTGCTCCATGGAGCCAGCCGATTAACTCTGACTCATCATTGCTCTGTTTTATCTCAACTTCGAAACCAAATTCTTTTGCTCCCTGAAGACAGATCTGCTCAATATCGGGATAGGAGATATCTCCGTAATAGGATTTTTCGCGAAGATCGAGCCTTGAAAGATTAGGTCCATTTAGCACTAGCACTTTGGTCGCGCTCATCTACTCTCCGATGCTTTCTAGGAAACACTTCTCTAACTGCTCATCGCTTATATCCTCAAGTCTGGTTGGCATTCCCAGTGCGCTTAAGGTAACAAAGCGAATTCTACCCCCACGCATCTTCTTATCGTTGCGCATAACTTCCAAGATTTCTGACCATGATGCCCTTGGGTATTTCGCATTAAGTTCGAGGGTATCTAAAATCTGGTTCTGTTTATCTAGGTGCTGTTTAGATAGACCAGAGAATTCAAATGAGAGTTGAGCAGCAAATCTCAATCCAAGGGCTACCGCCTCGCCATGGCGAAGTGAATAATTCGAATTTTTCTCAATCGCATGTCCCAAAGTGTGACCATAATTCAATATCTCTCGAAGTTCTGATTCCTTAAAGTCAGCGCTTACAACTCTGGCTTTGACTGCGATTGAGCGATAAATGAGCTCAGATAGATTTTCTCTCCAGTCGCTCTCTATGAGATTCAATATCTGGGTATCGTCAATGAAGCCGCATTTAGCAACCTCTGCCATACCTGCCTTGAGATCGCGCTGAGATAGTGAGGAGAGAAAGCCCCGATCAATTAAGACAGCGCTGGGAGAGTGAAATGCCCCTATAAGATTTTTTCCCGCCTCGAGATTTAATCCTGTTTTTCCGCCGATAGCTGCATCAACCATCCCAGCAAGTGAGGTTGGAATAGCAATCCAATCAACTCCGCGCAGATACGAGGCGGCAAGAAAGCCCGCTAGATCTGTAGTTGCCCCTCCCCCAACTCCAATAATCAGGCAACTTCTATCCAACTTAGCGGCAGCGATTGTCTCAATTGCCTTAGCAAAAGATTGCATGCTCTTCTGCTCTTCTCCATCTTCTACCTCTATGAGCAGATATTTAGAAGGAAAACTTGCACCAAAGCTAGCAACAATGGATTTAGGAGCAACAATAACTACCTTCTTATCTCCAACTATAAGAGATACCTCTTTGAAAGCATCATCTGTGAAAATAACTTCATAACTCTTCTCAGAAGAAACAGTTATCGACTTCATAGGGCTAACTCTTTAACAATCTCTTCAGCAACCTCAATAGGTTTTTTATTGTCAGTTGATACTCGCGCCTTTGAGAGCGCCTCATATGTTGACCGACGCTTTTCCATCAGAGCAATCCACTGCTGTCTTGGGTTTCCAAGAAGCAAGGGGCGATCTCTGTTGAACCCTACCCTTGGAGCTGCATTTGAAATTGAAACATCAAGAAAAACTACATTGGCCATAGGCAGTAATCTCTTGGAAACTTCCAAATCCATTACAGAGCCGCCGCCAAGTGCGATTACACCATCTTGGTTCTCAAGTAGATCAATTACAGCAGAGCGCTCCATATCTCTGAAGGCAGGCTCCCCATCGGTAATAAAGATTTCAGAGATACTCTTTCCGCTCTTTTCTTCAACAATTTTGTCGCTATCAAGAAACTTTAAAGTTAGTTTTTTTGCCAAAGCTTTTCCGACTGAAGTTTTTCCAGCTCCAGGAGGGCCGATGAGAATTATCGGTGGCACGCCCTACTTCACTTTCATATTAGATAGATAGCTCTCTAGGTTCCTCTGGCTCTCACCAAGAGAATCTCCGCCAAATTTTTCAAGCATAGCTTCAGCCAAAACTAGGGCCACCATAGCTTCGGCAACTATCCCTGCAGCTGGAACAGCGCAAACATCTGATCTTTGATTTATTGCTTTAGCCGCCTGGCCATTTGTAATATCAATTGTGTCTAGAGCCTTAGGAACAGTTGAAATGGGTTTCATTGCAGCGCGAACTCTTAAAACTTCGCCTGTACTCATTCCACCCTCTGTTCCGCCAGACCTTGAAGTTCTACGGCGAATATTTCCTACGCTATCTCTCTCTATTTCGTCATGAGCGCTACTGCCACGTTTTCTAGCGGTTGCAAATCCATCACCAAGTTCAACGCCCTTAATTGCTTGAATACCCATAAGGGCTCCTGCAAGGCGTGAGTCAAGTCTTCTATCCCAGTGAACATGAGATCCAAGCCCTGGTGGTAGGCCATAAACTAAAACTTCAACTACCCCGCCTAATGTATCTCCATTGCCATGCGCATCATTTATCTCTTCAACCATTTTTGCATAGTCTCCAGCCATTTCATAAAATATATTTGCGCCTGATGGCCAAGCTGCTTGCATTTTTAAAGTTACGGTCTCTTGA
>JAURJF010000056.1 GCA_030832365.1 Candidatus Nanopelagicales bacterium | reverse complement strand
GTGACATCTGTTTTTCTATAGGCATATTTTCTCCCAGCAGCTTCAACTAACTTTCCAGTCTCTGGCAATCTCTCCTCGCGCCGAGCTCCAAAAACAACATCTGCTCCGGCCTCGGCAAGTGCCTTAGCAAAGGCAACTCCAAGACCTGAAGAAGCTCCAGTAACAACAGCAACCTTGCCATCAAGGCGAAAGCGATCAAGAACACCCATTTTCCCTCTCCTAATTTCGAGCAAGTATGCGTACGGTATAGGCATGAACTTTAGCCCCACTGAGAAGGCGAGCAAATACGCCGAGAAACTCCAACTTTTCATGGATCAGCAGGTCTTTCCAGCCGAAGCTACTTATTACAGCCAGCGCGAAGAATTTATGAAAGCTGGAACGCCACATAAGTTGCCACCAATTATTGAAGAGCTGAAACAAAAAGCTAAGGCGCAAGGGCTATGGAATCTCTTCCTGCCTCATCTTGACCATGGTTTAACTGTTACAGATTATGCAACTCTTGCCGAAATCACTGGTTGGTCGCCCGATATCGCTCCTGAGGCAATTAATTGCGCAGCTCCTGATACTGGAAATATGGAGCTGCTAGATATGTTTGCAAGCCCGCAGCAGAGGAAGCAATGGCTTGAGCCGCTACTAGCAGGTGAGATTCGTTCTGGCTTTGCCATGACTGAGCCTGATGTTGCATCAAGTGATGCAAGAAATATTAGAACTAGCATCAAGCGAGATGGTGATGATTACATCATCAATGGCGTTAAGTGGTGGACCACAGGCGCTATGGATGAGCGATGCAAGATTCTAATTGTGATGGGAAAAACTAATCCAGAGGCAGATGATCATCATCAACAATCGATGATATTGGTTCCAATTGATACAGCGGGAGTAAAAGTAGTTAGAAACTTAACTGTCTTTGGATATGTTGATCAACATGGCCATGCCGAGGTTTCATTTACAGATGTAAGAGTGCCTGCAAGTAATCTTCTTGGCAAAGAAGGAGAAGGTTTTGCTCTTGCTCAAGCTCGCCTTGGTCCGGGCCGGGTCCATCACTGCATGAGAGCCATTGGTATGGCAGAGCGAGCGCTGCAGCTAATGATTAAACGCAGCCTTACTAGATCTCCCTTTGGAAAAGAGCTAGCGCGCCAAGGAGTGATTCAAGAGTGGATTGCAAAGGCACGTATCGATATCGAGCAGGCTCGCCTACTTGTCTTAAAAACAGCGTGGATCATTGATAATCAAGGGGCAAAGGCTGCGCGTAAAGAAATTGCTGCTATTAAAGTTGTTGTTCCTAGAATGGCAGAGGAGATAATCAATAACGCCATTCAAGCTCATGGCGGAGCAGGTGTTAGCCAAGATACTCCCCTTGCAGCTATGTATGCCGGAGTTCGAACTTTAAGAATTGTTGATGGGCCAGATGAAGTGCATCTGCGCGATATTGCAAGGTTAGAGCTCAAGTCCTATCTGCCATGAGTGATCTCACTCCAGTTAGAGATGAAGATGCATTTGATATCGGCAGAGTTAACACCTGGCTTGCGCCATATATAGCTCAGAGTGATCTTCCAGAAGTTTTTCAATTTAGATCTGGCGCATCAAATCTGACCTACTTACTTAAATATCCTGATTGTGAGTTAGTCCTTCGCCGTCCCCCAGTTGGAACAAAAGCAGTTTCAGCTCATGATATGAAGCGAGAATTTCTAATTCAATCTCGCCTAAAGCCGGTATTTGATTTAGTTCCGAATGTAATTGCGCTCTGCGAGGATCATGAAATTCTCGGCTCTGATTTCTATGTAATGGAAAGAGTCAAGGGCGAAATATTTCGAAGAGATGTTCCTGAGACGCTAACAAAAGAAGATATTTCCATCATGGCTGACTCGTTAGTTTCAGGTCTTGCCAGGCTTCACTTAGTTGATTCATCTGTATTGGCAGAACTTAATAAAGGGCAAGGCTATGTTGCTCGCCAAGTAGAGGGTTGGTCAAGAAGATATCGAAACGCACTAACTGATGATGTTTATGATGGCGAAGATGTAATGGCCTGGCTTGATGCTAATAAACCAGATGATGTTGGTTCATGCATCATTCATGGTGATTGGCGGATAGATAACATGGTCTTTGATCTAGGCAAGAAAAAGCTAGTGGGAGTGCTGGATTGGGAGCTAGCCACAGTTGGTGATCCGCTTATGGATCTAGGCTCCGCCCTTGCTTATTGGGTCGATCGAGATGATGAGCCAATGTTTGCCTCACTTCGCCGTCAACCTAGCCATCTTGAGGGAATGCCAACACGAAAAGAATTCATTGCAAAGTACCTTGAGCTAAGTAATAGAAGATGTGATGACTTCACATTCTATGAAGTCTTTGGTTTATTTAGATTAACAGTGATCATCCAACAAATCTGGGCTCGATATAGAGCAGGTCAGACCACAAATCCTGCCTTTAAAGGATTCGGCATGGGAGTTAACATTTTGATTAATCGTGCGCAAGGATTGATCTCATGAAAGCTGGACGGATAACAATCTCAACTAGAAAGTTTGAAGTAAAAGAAGTTCCAACTCCCACCGCTGGCATTGGAGAGGTTCGTATCAAAGTAGGGGCAGCTGGAGTCTGTCTCTCTGATGTTCACTTACTTGATGGCACTCTCTCGCCAGGTTATTTAAAAGGTGATGAAGTCACTATTGGCCATGAGGTGGCAGGAACCATTGATCAAATCGGTGCCCAAGTCTCTGATTGCAAAGTTGGAGATCGAGTAATTGTTATCGCTGGTGAGCGAAATGTTGCAAATCAGATTACAACTCTAGGTTTTGATTATGATGGTGGTTATGCCGAATATGTAATCACTAAAGCCTCGCTTATCGTCAAAATTCCTGACTCACTCCCCTTTGAAGAAGCTGCAATCATCCCCGATGCAGTATCAACTCCTTGGGCTGCAATTTCATCAACTGCAAAGATGCAGAAAGGTGAGAGCGCTGCAGTATTTGGAATTGGCGGCCTTGGAATTCACGCAGTTCAACTTCTTAAGATTGTTGGTTGCCGCAAAATAATTGCTATTGATCCTCGCCCGCAGGCCCGCGAAAAAGCCTTAAAAGTAGGGGCCGACCTTGCCTTTGACCCAAGTGATGAAGAGTTAAAAAAACATCGGGGCCTAAACGCGGTCTTTGATTTTGCCGGAGTAACACAGGTAAGAAAGCAGGGACTTTCACTACTTGGCGAGCTGGGTAGATTGGTAATTATTGGAATTGCTAATGAAGCGATCACTATTCCAAATGATATGGCCTTTACCTATATGCGAACCCAACTCCTAGGACATTATGGATCTGAGCGCCATCACACCGAAGAACTTGTTGAGATGGTTAAGGATGGAAAATTAAAGCTCTCTGATTCAGTGACTGAAGTGCTCTCACTTGAGCAAGCAGGCCTTGCGCTAGAAAAGCTTGAGAAGAAAATAGGAAATCCAATTCGTATTGTTTTAAAACCTTAAAAAAAATCCCCGGCCGCTATGGCCGGGGATAATTTCCAATCTACTAACTAGCGATTTTCTCCAACTTGGTAATCATCAAGGCGAACTGCCTCTCCTGATCCTGTGGTATCAAATGGCGCATAGTCATACTCTTCATAAGCTGCATAGACCGCAGCCTTTGCCTCTTCAGTAGGTTCGACTCGAACGTTGCGATAACGAGCAAGGCCGGTTCCTGCTGGGATGAGTTTTCCAATGATGACGTTCTCTTTAAGGCCAAGAAGTGGATCACTCTTTTCAGAGAGGGCTGCATCTGTTAGGACGCGAGTTGTCTCCTGGAAGGAAGCGGCTGATAGCCAAGATTCAGTAGCAAGAGATGCTTTGGTAATACCCATAAGTTCTGGGCGACCATTTGCAGCCTTGCCACCTTTCTGCACCGCTTCGCGGTTAGCAGATTGGAACCTTAGGTGATCAACTAATTCACCTGGCAATAGATCAGTATCTCCTGGCTCTAGAACAGTGATGCGACGAAGCATCTGCTTAACCACAATTTCAATGTGCTTATCGTGGATACCAACACCCTGGGTGCGATAAACCTCTTGAATTTCATGGACTAGATGGGTCTGAGTTGATCTTGCTCCTAGGATCTTAAGTACTTGCTTAGGATCAATTGCTCCCACAACCATCTGCTGACCAACGCTTACCTTATGACCATCTTCAACAAGAAGTTTCTGACGGCGAGTAATTGGATAAGCAACAGCTTCTGAGCCATCCTCTGGGGTAACAATTATCTTCTTACCCTTAGCATCTTCAAGGAAGCTAACAACTCCGGCAGTCTCTGCAATTGGAGCAACGCCCTTTGGAGTGCGCGCTTCGAAGAGCTCAACTACGCGAGGCAGACCATGGGTGATATCACCTGAGGCAGTTGCAGCTCCTCCAGTATGGAAGGTACGCATTGTTAACTGAGTTCCTGGTTCACCAATTGATTGCGCTGCAATGATTCCCACTGCTTCGCCCACATCAACTAGCTTGCCTGATGCCATTGAGCGGCCATAACACTTAGCGCACTGTCCAACCTTGCTATCGCAGGTAAGAATTGAGCGAACTTTAATCTCGCTCACGCCAGCATCAATTAGATCATTGATCAAGCGATCGCCAAGATCAGCACCTGATGCAACGATGGTCTTGCCATCTACTACAACATCATCTGCAAGGGTTCGGCCATAGATTGAAGTCTCAACATAATCATCGCGGGTTAGTTTTCCAGCAACGATATTTCCAATCTTTAGAGTTAGACCGCGATCAGTTCTGCAATCCTCTTCTCTAATGATTACATCTTGAGCCACATCGCAGAGGCGTCTGGTTAGATAACCAGCATCTGCAGTACGAAGGGCAGTATCTGCAAGTCCTTTTCTAGCACCATGTGTTGAGATGAAGTACTCAAGAACTGAGAGTCCTTCACGGAAGTTAGATTTAATCGGACGAGGGATAATTTCACCCTTTGGATTTGCTACAAGTCCGCGCATACCTGCAATCTGGCGAATCTGCATCATATTTCCACGGGCTCCAGAGAAGACCATCATCCAGACTGGATTTGTTCTTGGGAAATTATCTTCCATCTCTTTAGCAACTTCATTTGTTGCCTGAGTCCAGATCTCAATTAGCTCTTGACGACGTTCATCATCGGTAATTAGACCCTTCTCATATTGAGATTGGACCTTATCGGCCTTTGTCTCATAGCCCTCAAGGATTTCAAGCTTTCTTCCTGGAGTTACTACATCAACAATTCCAATCGTTGCTCCAGCTCTAGTTGCCCAGGTGAAACCAAGTTCCTTCAAGGCATCTAGAACTTGAGCTACAACTACCTTTGGATAGCCTTCAGCTAAATTATCAACGATTAAACCAAGTGCTTTCTTAGTTACATCGTAATCAACATATGGGAATGACTCAGGAAGTACTTCATTAAAGATTGCTCTTCCAAGAGTTGTCTCTTTTGTTACTAGCTCGCCATTGATATTGACGCGAATCTTTATCTTGGCTTGTAGTGAGAGGCTATTTTGCTCATAGGCCATTAAACCTTCAGAGATCGAGGTAAAGCTACGTCCCTCACCAACTTGCTGCTCACGAAGTGAGGTTAGAAAATATAGACCTAGGACCATATCTTGGGTTGGCGCAGTTAGCGGCCTTCCAGATGCGGGAGAGAGAATATTGTTTGAGGAGAGCATCAGAATGCGAGCCTCTGCTTGAGCCTCGGCAGATAGTGGAACGTGAACCGCCATCTGATCACCATCGAAGTCTGCGTTAAAGGCAGTACAAACTAGAGGGTGGATCTGAATTGCTTTTCCTTCAATTAGTTGTGGTTCAAATGCTTGAATACCAAGTCTGTGAAGGGTAGGAGCTCTGTTTAGTAAGACGGGATGCTCTCTGATCACCTCATCTAGAATTTCCCAAACTTCTGGCGTTTCTCTTTCAACTAATTTCTTTGCAGCTTTAATCGTGGTAGCAAGCTCT
>JAURJF010000055.1:5757-6056 GCA_030832365.1 Candidatus Nanopelagicales bacterium | reverse complement strand
TTTGGAGCAGGCAATATTGCTCCAGATGGCGAAATTCCTAATGAATTTTTCTCAGATTGCGTTGTAGTTGATAAAGGCTCAGTTGGCCTTGATGTACTAGAGGCAGCACTTGATGTAAGAGCTGGTGATTCTGGCCTTATCTGCGGGATTGCTGGATATCCAGCAAGTGAGTGCGGCGCTGAAATCGATGAACCAGCACCTGATCAAGCAGTAGCGATAGAGGCGACGCTAGAGCAAGAAAATAACTCTAGTCAGAGCGCTCCGATTCTTCTTGGTGTTCTTGCGCTCTTTTTGCTAAG
>JAURJF010000055.1:0-5747 GCA_030832365.1 Candidatus Nanopelagicales bacterium | reverse complement strand
CTTTCTTAATCGCCGACGCTCACGATAATAGATAAAGTCAATTAGATGAGTAATTCGCTCAGAGCCAGTAACGAGAGCTTTCACCCGCTCTTCTACTGGCTCTGGGCGCTTATCCTTCTTGTAATTCTTCTATTTTCTAAATCAGCTCTAATTTCACTTTCAATATCTATCGGAGCAGTTGCTCTGGTGCTTATGAAACGTAGTAATACCTATTGGTATCAATCATTTAGATGGTCGATACGACTTGCCGCTCTAGCCTTCACGCTTCGAATGGCTATTGGAGTAATCATTGGAGTTCCGATGCCGGGGCAAGTGCTCTTTACCATCCCCAGCATCACTCTTCCTGATTTATTTGTTGGGATAAGGCTTGGCGGTGATGTCACCTCGCAGCGTCTTACTACCGCCTTTGATGAGGCGATTTTGCTTGTTGCGCTGATTCTTATCTTCGCTGCAGCAAGCGCTCTTAGTAATCCTCATGAATTTCTGCGAGTTCTTCCCAGAAAATACTATGGAATTGGCCTTGCAACAGTAATTGCAAGCTCGGTTGCGCCGCAGAGTGCTAGAAGTATTGAGAGAGTTAGAGCGGCAAGGCGTCTTAGAGGTGAGAGTTCAACTGGAATAGCCTCATATACGAAAGTTGGAATACCAGTTCTCGAAGAATCCTTGGAGCGATCGATAGATCTTGCCGCATCTTTAGAATCTAGAGGCTATGGATACTTTCCAAACCCAAGTAGATATCGTCCGCATATTTGGCGCCTTCGAGAGACAGTAGCCCTTGCAGCGCCGATCTATGCCCTCATCTTTCTGCTATTACTTCCAGCGGTCTCTAGCGTTTTATTAGCAGGGCTGCTCTTAATTGCAGTAATAACTCCAGGATTTATTTCATGATTACCTTCACTAACGTCTCCCTGATCTATCCCAACGCTGAGCGAACAATTGTGGAAGATATATCTTTTACAGTTAACGAAGGCGAGCTACTTCTTTTAATAGGCCACACTGGAGCAGGTAAGAGTTCGCTACTTAAACTAATTAATGGCCTTATTCCTCATCACACTGGAGGAATACTCACCGGTGAAATTAGTGTTGCGGGAAGAAGTACTAGGGCGATAAAGCCTGGTGAGTTGGCAGATATTGTAGGAATTGTGGGCCAAAATCCTATCAATGGCTTTGTCTCAGACATTGTTGAAGATGAGATTGCATTTAGTCTTGAGAGCCTTGGGGTGGCGCCAGAGATTATGCGAAAGCGTGTTGAGGAGGTATTAGATCTTCTTGCACTTGCCCCTCTAAGAAGAAGGAATGTCTCAGAGTTAAGCGGGGGCGAGCAACAACGGGTGGCAATAGCTGCAGCTCTTGTCACAAATCCAAAGGTTTTACTTCTTGATGAACCCACTAGCGCACTTGACCCAATTGCAGCAGAGGAAGTGCTTTCGATTCTCCATCGATTAGTTCACGATCTTGGACTTACCGTAATTCTGGCAGAGCATAGACTTGAGAGAGTTATTGGATTTGTTGATCGGATAATTCTCATTCATGGTGATGGCTCTGTTGATCTCGGACCTGCAAGACAGATATTAAGTAACTCTCCCATCGCACCTCCCCTAGTTGAGTTAGCAAAAAAGTTGGAGCTTGGCGAGATTCCGCTCTCAATACGTGAATTTCGAAAAATAGCTCCAGAGATTTCTGAGAGAACGGTGCAAGCTCTTGGGAAGAATTTGGGAGATACGATACTTACAATTAACTATGTCAGCGCCTCATATGATCAAGATCAGAGAAGTAAAGCTCTTAGCGATGTAAGTATTAAAGTAAATGGAGGCGAGATTGTCGCGCTGATGGGAAGAAATGGCGCAGGAAAAACGACCTTACTTAAGTGCGCTGTTGGCCAAGCTCCACTCACTAAGGGCGAGGTGAGAGTCAAGACACGAGACCCCAAAAGTTTTACTGATAAGGAGTTAATTAGATTTGTAGGATATATCCCTCAAGACGCTGGTGATCTTCTCTATGGGCAGTCAATAAAACAAGAATGTGATTTAGCAGATCTTGATAATGGCATTGAATCTGGCACAACCCTCTCGATCTATAAAGAGTTGATGAAGATTCCAAGTCTAAATTCACACCCAAGGGATATTTCAGAGGGCCAGCGACTCGGCCTTGCTCTAAGCATCATCCTTTCAGCCCAGCCAGCGCTAGTCATACTTGATGAACCAACTAGAGGTCTTGATTATGAAGCAAAGAAAGTTCTGATTAAGAATTTGAAGAAGATCGCCTCTGACCTTAACCGCGCCGTTTTAATATCGACCCATGATGTTGAGCTTGTTGCTGAGGTAGCAGATCGCGTTATTTTTCTTGCAGATGGCGAGGTAATTGCAGATGGCAGCAGTAAGGAAGTTCTTAATGCATCCCCTGCCTTTGCGCCACAAGTCTCAAAGGCGCTTCCCAATAACAGTTGGCTCTCTCTAAGTGATGTAGAAAGATATCTAAGTGAGAAGAACTAGATTTATTTCTTCAGTATTTTCTTGGATTCCAATCATTGTTGGATCATCTCTTGGGCTACTTGCATTTACCTGGCCGCTCTTTATTCCAGAGAGTAATCTCTTTCTACTAAAGCCAGAGTCGGCTCGATTCTTAGCTCTCTTTATAGCTGGACTTGCCGTGCTTGTTATCTCAGTTGAGATATCAAGGGGCGCACTTGATAGCAAAATTGTTGCACTACTTGGAGTACTAGCAGCTTTAATCGCAGCTCTTCGATTGGTAGGAGCAGGAGCTGTGGGAGTTGAACCAATGTGGTTTCTCTTAATTATTGCTAGCTATATCTTTGGTTCAAAGTTTGGATTCTCACTTGGAGTTATCTCAATGTCGGCCTCAGCAGTACTTAGTGGAGGAATTGGTCCTTGGCTCCCATTTCAAATGCTGGCAGCGGGATGGATTGGGTTATTTGCTGGTATCTTGTCCAAGAAAATTTCTAAACGTTTTGAAATCATCTCCCTTATTGCAATAGGAATTACCAGCTCGCTTCTCTTTGGCGCACTCATGGATCTTCAGCTCTGGCCCTGGATCGCATCAACTAATACTGAGTTGGGCTTTGTAGCTGGCGCTTCAATTATGGAAAATCTCTCTCGCTATCTAACTTTTCACTTAGCAACAGCTATGGCCTGGGATATTCCAAGAGCTATCACCACTGCCTTACTTATAGCCTTTAGCGCAAAGGCACTACTTGCATCACTTTCAAGAGCCTCAATAAGAATGGGTCTTACTTCACCTTTGAAGGTAGAAAAGGTAAACGCTTAATTACCCCTTGGCTAATACGACCTCGGATATCAATAAAAACCTCGCTACCAACTGGAATTTGATTGTTAAAAAGACCTAGAGCAATTCCACTCTTTAACGATGGTGAGAAGGTGCCACTTGTTACATAGCCAATTTTATTTCCATCTTTATCCTTAATCTCCATCCCGGCTCTAGGAATCCCGCGGTCGCTAATTAAAATTGCTGCCAGCCTTCTATGACTCTTCTCAAGTTTTTGCTTTTCAAGAACGCTCTTTCCCCAGAACTTTTTATCAAATGCCACTGCCCAGGAAGCACTTGCCTCCACTGGGGTTATATCAAGTGAGAGTTCATGGCCATGGAGGGCATATCCCATCTCAGTTCTTAAAGTATCGCGAGCGCCAAGACCTGCAGGAAGCCCGGAATATTTCTTTACTTTCTCTAGAAGTAAATCCCAGATCTTTCTCGCACCTGCCCATGAGGTGAGAATTTCATAGCCATGCTCTCCGGTATATCCAGTTCGACAGATGATTAGCGCTTCAGAGTTCAACTCACTTTCCATAAAGGACATATATTCAAGATTTATATCTATGCCAAGATCCTTTAAAACAGCAAGAGAGTTCATCCCTTGAAGAGCAAATAGGGCGTAGCTTTCATGTAAATTCTTAAATTCAAGGCTGCTTGGAGCATCTTTACTAATCTGCTCTAAAACCTGCTGGCAATTTGCTGCATTTGGAATTAGGAGAAAGTGCTTACTTGAGTAGCGATAAATAATTAGATCATCAATGACTCCGCCGCTATCTTTTTGACAGAGAAGGGTGTATTGAGCTTGACCATCTGAGATTTTCCTTAAGTCATTTGTAAATATCGAATTTAAGTAATCAAGCGCCCCCTCACCACTTACTGAGGCTTTGCCAAGATGGGAGACATCAAAGAGGCCTACGCTATTTCTAACCGCGCTATGCTCATTTAAAACCCCACCACCATTTGCTGCTGGGTATTCAATTGGCATCTGCCATCCCCCAAAATCAGCGACTTTGGCCCCAGAATCAAGATGGAACTGGTGTAATGGCGAATATTTGCTCACTCCAATAACCTAGCCCAATGCCTACAACATTGCCCACTATCTCCGCCACCGATAACTCAGTAATAGATGAAGTCCTGGTTCTGGGCTTTGCTCTAGATAAGAAGAGTAAAAAGTTTTCCATCTTAAGTGGTGAGCTTCGAGTAGATCAGGGACCGCTGCTTCAAGCGCTCACTGATCTTGGGGCAAGTGGGGCAAATGACGAGGTTATAAAGCTTCCAGGAAGTGCAAGTAAGTTAATTCTTTTAACAGCGCTAACTCTTAAGGCCGATGGCTCAATTGCCCATGAAGTACTGCGAAGAGCTGCAGGAGCTGCCGCAAGATCACTTGCGGGAACCACCTCAGCAACCTTTGCTCTGCCCCAAGCTTCTAAACAAGATTTCCAAGCAATAGCCGAGGGAGCACTTCTTGGCGCTTATACCTTTGATGAATTTAGAGGAAGCTCAAAGGCTGATAGAAAGCCGGCGTTAAAGAAGGTAATGATTTACTCTAAGAAAGCAAAAGATAAAAGCTACCTTCAAGGAATCAAACGCGCAGAGATAATTGCTAAGTACACGCACTTAACTAGAGATTTGATTAATACCCCACCAAGTCACCTAACTCCAGATTCCTTTTCACAAAGATTTAAAAAGCTTGCCGCATCCCTCGGCGTTAAAGTTGAAATACTTAATGAGAGTCAACTAATTAAAGGAGGCTATGGCGGAATAATTGGCGTTGGACAAGGTTCTGCTAATCCTCCCCGTTTACTTCGCCTCTCATATAGCGGTAAGGGAGCTAAGAAGCGTTATGCATTTATTGGTAAAGGAATCACCTTTGATACCGGAGGCCTTGCTCTAAAGCCTGCTCAAGGTATGGAAGCGATGAAATCTGATATGAGTGGAGCAGCTGCAGTCTGCGCTGCGGTATTAGCAATTGCTGAACTAAAGCTTCCAATTCATATCGATGCTTGGGCAGCTCTTGCAGAGAATATGGTCAGCGATAAAGCAACCAAGCCAAGCGACATCATCACAATTTACGGCGGTAAGACTGTTGAAGTATTAAATCCAGATGCAGAAGGTCGCCTTGTCCTTGCCGATGCCATGGTTCGCGCAGCAGAGGTTGGAAAGAAAGCTGGCGGCCTTGATGGCATGGTTGATGTTGCAACTCTTACCGGAGCTCAAGTTGTGGCACTTGGAACGAGAACAAGTGCGGTAATGACAAACAATGAGAGTTTTAGAGAGCAGTTCTTAACTCTTGCAGAAATTACTGGAGAGGCTTTCTGGCCAATGCCGCTTCCAGAGGAGCTTCGAGCATCTCTTGATTCACCAGTTGCTGATATGGCAAATATCGGTGATCGAATGGGCGGGATGTTAGTTGCTGGGCTATTTCTGAAAGACTTTGTTGATTCAGAGCTTCCTTGGCT
>JAURJF010000054.1 GCA_030832365.1 Candidatus Nanopelagicales bacterium | reverse complement strand
TACTAGAAACCCAGCAGGGCTTAGATCAGCACTTGAAGTCTTAGCTAGAGATAACACGGTAGTGCAAGCTCGATCAAGCGCTGTTGCCCACTTTTATATCGAATCTCCACTTGATGCCTCAGCAGCTTCTAAATTATTTGCCACCCATCCTCCGATTCAGGAGCGAATTGAAACCCTGCGTAAGCTTGAGGCTAACCCTCTTTCCTAGTGAGAGTTTAGGGGCTTGGGATTTAGGCATAAATTCTTTATTTGAGTCGATGAAGTAGGGACCAAGCATCTGTTCCATCGAGTAGAACCCATTTTCTTGTTTTACTAATTCTTCAACAGCAAACTTTGCACCATTTCCAAAAGCTTCTCGTGATATCGACTCATGCTTTAACCGCACGGTCTGAAAAGGAAATCCAAAGATAATCTCATGAACACCGATTATGCCTCCAGCGCGGATACTCTTGATATTCTCAGGTTCAAGCTCAAGAGCGTTAGAAATCTGTATAGCAGTTCCTGAGGTCTCTGGTTTTAATTTAAAGTGCTCTTCAACTATCTCGATATCGGTAAATGGAGCAATGAATTTCAAAGTCTTAGCTGCCAGAATCATGAAATTAATTCCAAGAGTTATATTCGGCGACCAGAGAACCTGAGTGTGAGCGCTAAGTTTCTTGAGAAATCTAATCTGTGTATTGGGGTAAGCCGATATAGCGCTAACAATTGCAACTCCCTTGTCAGCCGCAGCCTGGCCATAGAAGTCGACCCCATCTTCTGAGGAGAAATCGATAATGGCATCCACTGGATACTTGTCCAATAGCTCAGCGGCAGAGAACTCTGAGCTGGAGTAAATAGTTCCAGGCTCCTCAGAATCAATGCCTAGGAATTCAGGAACTGAGCGGTGCTCTAATTTATGGCTCTTGCGAACCACCCACTCAAGGCGGACCTCGGGATCTTGAAGCAGAACGGTTGCTACAGCTTTACCCGTCTTACCAAAACCAACCAGGCCTACTCGTATAGCTTTCTTTGGTTCAAGGAGCCATTCTGAAGTTATTGTCATGGAAAGACCATAACTGCTCATCAAACTTAAGGTCAAAAACCCTAATATGAACAATTGAGCCTAATAGGCTGAGAATTTACTGAGAATCAGGTAGTAAGTAGGCGAATTCCATTAATAACAATGATTGCAGTAGCTACTGCGATACCAAGTGGTCTTCTGGAAACAACAGAGACTAATTTTGCTGCAACTGGCGCCATAAGAACTCCACCTAGAGCAAGACCGCCAACAGCAGACCAATCAATATCAATGCGTGAGATATTGGCAAGAAAACCAATGCTGGCACAGACTGCCACAATAAATTCAGCAGCGCTAACAGTGCCAATGATTTTTCTTGGCTCATGCTCTGTAGTGGCAAGCAGAGTTGGAGTAACTATTGGTCCCCAACCACCGCCACCGGATGCATCTATAAAGCCACCAGTTGCCCCTAGAAATGTCAGGTATTTAGGATTATTAACTTCGGCCATATTTGGTTTGATATTTGTTTGAAAGACATTTCGATATAAAAGAACAAAGCCGAGTAGAAGAAGGATTGTTGAGATAAATATTGTTCCGCCACTTAGATCAATAGAGGATAAGAATGTTGCCCCAGCAAATGCACCGATTCCTCCAGGGATTGCCAGGCGCTTTAAGATTTCAAAGTCAACGTTTTCACGGTGCCAATGTGAAACACCAGATGCCAGAGTGGTTCCAATCTCTGCAAAATGAACAGCTGCTGATGCCACTGCCGCTGATGTTCCTAGCGTTAGAAGAAGAGTTGAGCTGGTAAGGCCAAATCCCATACCAAGTGCGCCATCTATTAATTGGGCAATTGATCCAGCGAGTGCAAAAAAGAGCCAGTTCACAGAACTTCTTTCATTAGTTTTTCTACATTTAAAGAAATATCTGTAGTGCCATCAAGGATTAACTCAGCCGATGTTGGCGCCTCATAGTCTTGACCTACTCCAGTTAGATTAGGCAGGTTACCTTCCCTAGCCTTCTTATAGAGTCCCTTTGGATCTCGCTGAGCGCATATTTCAGCTGGGGTCTTAACCCATACTTCAATAAATTCACCGGAATCAAAAATTTCTCTCGCGTGATCTCGATCTACTTTAAATGGACTTACTAGAGCGACAATTACAACAAGACCGGCATCAACCATTAACTTACTTACCTCTGCAACTCGGCGAACATTTTCTGCCCTATCTTCTTTTGTGAAACCAAGATCTTTATTGAGCCCAAGCCTTAGATTATCGCCATCTAATACATAGCTATGAATGCCTTTGGCAAACAATTCTTTCTCAAGAGCATCAGCGATAGTTGATTTTCCAGAGCCAGATAGTCCAGTCATCCAAATTACTTTAGCTCTCTGGCCCTTTTGTTGAGAGCGAGTAGCTTTGTTTATTTCATAATCATGCTTGGTGATATTAGATGCTCTTCTAAGTGCATGAACTACCATTCCAGCGCCGATAGTGTTAAGAGTTACTCGATCTACAATTACAAAATTACCTGAGATACGATTTTCTGAGTATTTAGTAAGGGCAATCGGGGAATCAGTAGCAATCTCCACTAATCCAATCTCATTCATTGCAAGAGTTCTAGTTGACTCATGCTCTCCATTATTAATATCGATTCGGTGGCGAATCGTTGTTATTGTTGCAGCAACCATTGAGGAGCCATTTATTAGATAGTAAGAGCGGGAGTGAATCAACTCTTGCTCTCCTAGCCAGACTAAGTTTGCACTAAAGCGATCAGCAGGGGCTGTGAAATTATCAGCACCTTCAATAAAATCGCCGCGAGTTGCATCAACCTCTGGGGTCAAAACCATAGTTATTGCTTTGCCGCTTGGTGCGCTTTTGATATCGCCATCGAAGGTGGCAAGCCTTGAGATTTTTGCCTTTTTAGCACTTGGAAGAATTACTACCTCATCTCCAACTTTAAATTCTCCCTGGCTCACTGTTCCTGAAAGGCCGCGGAAGTTCTCAGCTCTTGAAATGAGTTGTACACCCATTCTTTTATGCTCATTATTTCTAGGCTTTTCACGCCAATTCTGAATCTCTTCCAAGAGAGATCCACCAAGATGCCAAGCAGTTTTTGGAGTCTTATAAACCACATTATCGCCTTCAAGGGCGCTTACTGGAATAAAGCAGGAATCCTCAATAGCTAATCGTTTTATCGCAGGCGTTAACTCCTGGGCTAGGTCGTCATAAATCTTCTGATCGAAGTTACTTGCATCTAATTTATTGATAACCACTATTACTTTCTCAACTCCCATGAGCGCGCAAATAGTTAAGTGGCGAAGAGTTTGAACCCTTACTCCCCTTGTAGCATCTACCAAAACCAGAGCAATATCTGCCCTTGATGCTGCAACTGCCATATTTCTGGTGTACTGCTCATGGCCTGGAGCATCGGCAATTATTAATCTTCTGCCATCAAGTAGTGACATCGAGCGGTATGCCACATCAATAGTTATTCCTTGTTCACGCTCTGCCTCAAGACCATCAGTTAATAAACTAAAATCAATTTCACCTGCTGGAATTATTGATCCAGCCCTCCTTGTGCTTCTAGCTGATGAGACTGTGTCATGAGGAACAGAATCTGTTTCAACTAGCAAACGCCCAATTAATGTGCTCTTTCCATCATCAACACTGCCGCAGGTAAGGAGGCGAACTATAGGTTTTGAAGAAGGTGAGGACATTAGAAATATCCCTCCTTCTTTTTCTTCTCCATAGAATCTTCCTTATCGCCATCAATTAGGCGTGTGGCTCGCTCACTTAATTTCACAGCCATCACCTCTGCTACTACTTGCTCAAGCGTGATGGCATCTGATTCAACACCGGCAGTTAATGGGTAGCAGCCGAGAGTTCTAAATCTAATCTTCTTCATCTCTGGCTTTTCATTATTAATTAATGGATAGCGATCATCATCGATCATAATTAATTGCTCGCCACGCTTTACAACAGGGCGTTCTTTAGCGAAATAGAGTGGATTTACCGGGATATTGTGGAGCTGGATATAGCTCCAGATATCAAGTTCGGTCCAATCTGAAATTGGAAATACCCGCATGCTTTGATCTGGCCTGATTCTTGGGTTATAGGTTCTCCAGAGCTCTGGTCGCTGCGCTCTTGGATCCCAGCGATGACCAGCTTCTCTAACGCTAAATAGCCTCTCCTTCGCCCTGCTTTTCTCTTCATCGCGGCGTGAACCACCGATAGCAGCATCAAAACCATATGAATCTAAGGCTTGGCGTAGCGCAACAGTCTTCATCACTCTGGTGTATTCAGAAGCGGTAGTTGAGAAAGGAGTAACTCCATCTCTTACGCCATCTTGGTTGGTGTGAGTCATTAACTTGATCTGATACTTATCAGCCATCTGATCTCTAAATTCAATCATCTCGCGGAATTTCCAAGTGGTGTCGATATGTAGCATCGGAAATGGAACCTGAGCAGGAAAGAATGCTTTCCTAATTAAATGAAGAACTACCGATGAATCTTTGCCGATTGAATATAAAAAGACAGGGTTTCTAAAACTAGCTGCAGTCTCTCTTATTATTTCAATAGACTCATTTTCTAAAGATTCGAGAATCTCAGGAGAGCTGCGCATTAGGAAATCCTATTGGCCAGAGCTCTATAAATCCTTTATTGGGAAAGTGAGAGTAAATTTGGCGCCCTTGCCTAACTCCGATTCGACTTTAACTAGGCCGCCATGGGCATTCATCACCGCATCAACGATTGATAAGCCGAGCCCGGTTCCCTCAACCCCACTTCGCTTGCGAGAGAGATCTGCTCTATAAAAACGTTCAAATATTCTTTCCTGAGATTCAACTGAAATTCCAGGTCCGTTATCTGAAACAGAGATATAGGTCGCTAAATCATCCTGGTTAGCGCTCACAATTATCTTGCTTCCATCGGGAGTATGAATCTGGGCATTTGCAAGCAGATTAGCTATTACTTGATGGATTCGAAGTGAATCTCCCAGCAGAAATAACTCTTCACCTTCAAGCTCGATAGAAATCTCATGAGTATTTCTTGCAGCTCTTGCCGACTCCACAGCCTCTTTAATTAGCTTGCCTACATCAACTGGCTCCATCATCATCTCAGGTGATTGATCCAGGCGGGCAAGAAGTAATAGATCTTCAACTAAAGATGACATCCGCACCGATTCATTTTCAATTCTTCGGATTAGTTCGCTGGTATTTTCTTCACCCTTGATTGCACCCTGGCGGTGAAGTTCAGAGAAACCTCTGATAGCAGTCAGCGGGGTTCGCAGTTCATGTGAGGCATCAGCAACAAAGCGACGTAATTTGTCTTCACTTTCAACCTTAACGGCAAATGCCTCTTCAATTCGAGCAAGCATCTGATTTAGAGCTGAGGTCAATCGACCAACTTCAGTATCGGTTCGCGCTTCATCAAGGCGAGCAGAGAAATCACCTTTAGCAAAAGCCTCTGCAGTTTCTTCAACTGATGTCAATGGGCGAAGTGAGATATCAATAATTCTTCGAGCAATTAACCCTAAGAAGATTAAGACAATAAATCCCACAGCGAAAAAGAGAAAACGTAATTGATTCATTGCTCTCTCTACGCCATCTAGCGAGATTGCACATATAACGCTTCCAAGACTTGAGGGAAGAAGTCGCGCTAAAACCCGATAATCACTACCCCTACCTCCAGCATCTAAAGTAAAAGGCTTATCGTTATATTGGCCTACCTCAGCGGGAGTTATCCCAGCTACTAAAGTCTGAATTCTCTGCGGGCTTTGGATATCACCTACTGTTCCTAAAATGTTTCCAGAGGCATCAAGGAGGGTGACGCTTACCTCTGATGGCACATCACTTAAGGGTTCAAAGGGTTGGAAGAGAGGCTCTTTTGTATTTGTCTCCTCTGGCTCCGCTGCTATTCCTGCACGATCAAGCCTTAAAAGGGAGCCCCCAGCAACGCTTTCTAGCTGAACATCTACCTGGGCAATAAGAAAGGTGCGAAAAGCTGCTTGAGCAGCAAAATCTGATGCAGTAATAGCAAATGCACCAAGTGCTACAACGCCGATGACTAACCTATTTCGCAGACTCCATTGACCTGGCCTTGGTTT
>JAURJF010000053.1 GCA_030832365.1 Candidatus Nanopelagicales bacterium | reverse complement strand
CAAAGAGCCCTGCAAATATTTCTCGCACTCCAGCATCACTTGCCCATTCATGAACTTTCTTAACTCCAACTACAACATCTCTAACTGTTGCACCTGCCCCAGCGCTATCAACTTGGCTTAGCGAGCCAAGTTTTGCCCAGTTAGCTCTTGTGACTCGGCCGGCATCAGGCTCTTCAAGACCTGCCAGTATTTTAAGTAGCGTTGATTTACCACCGCCATTTCGCCCAACAATGCCGATTCGCTCGCCTTCAGAAATTCCAAGTGAGACATCAACTAAAAGGGGCCTGATATCAAAGGCCTTTGAAACCCCTTCGATATTGATGATGTTACGAGCCATAAGAGCGCAGAGTATTACAGAGTTTGGCACTCATCTAGGCTGGAAAAGAACCTCTCAAGTCCTTTTTTACCTCAATGAGGCGAACATCTCGCACTAAAAATCTAATCAGAACTGTGAAGTCACCCTGGAGAAGCACATAACAATTAAGTTAATAAACCTAGTTTTGCAGCAGTAAAAGAATGGTCGTAGGAATCAATTGTTATCTCTCTACCTAAATTTTCCTCGATTTTACTTCCTATGCCTAGTGATGCTTGGGCGATACCTCCACCAAAAGAAACTGGCATGTTTTTAGAATTTAATCGTCTCTCCATGCGCCTTACCAATTCTACAAGGCAATCTGTAGCTCCATTTAAAATCGCTTTAGCGTTCTCTGATCCCTGCGAAGCTGAGATACTGACGATTGGAGCCAAGTTTGCAATTTTAGATCTGTCATTTGAGTAAACAAATTCTCTTATCCCTGGCCAATCTCTTACTCCAATATCTTGTAATAGATTTTTAGATAGAAGATCCAATGACTCTAAGTCTTCTAGCTGTGCAATCAGTGAACGTAAAGCTTGTTGTCCAATCCAATAGCCTGCTCCTTCATCTCCTAACAAATAACCCCAACCACCAAGACTTATCTCATGCCCGTTTGGGTCAATATGAACTGTGATTGAGCCCGTTCCGGCGTATAAGTAAATACCTTCTCCAGGCTCAAATGCTGATCTATAGGCGAGCCCTACATCCGTTCCTATGAATAACTTAGAGTGGGGAAAGGTTTTTAGAAACTTTTCTCGAATTACATCAGGTGAACCTAAACCAGTAATTCCAAGTGTTATGACACTTGGCCTGAGATCGCCCAAATCTGAAATTAGTTTTTGAAGGAATTGATCCAATTTTACCTGAGACTCAACCCGATAAAGATGGCCATCAATTGGAGTTGAATTTCCTGAAGACTGTATAGCTCCTGATTCATCAACCAAGCTCCACTTGGCTGAAGATGAGCCTCCATCAATTCCAAGACTTAACATAACCTAACCCTAGTAACCTTGGCGCATGGAGACCAAATATCTATTTGCTGGCGCTGGAATTCTTCTTGTTCTGATCTACGCCTTTGGTTCAGGAATCTGGGTCTCTTCCTCCCCCGGATGGTATTCATCGCTAAATAGACCACCGTGGCAGCCGCCAAGCTATATTTTTGGAATCATCTGGCCCTATAACTTTATGGTCTTAGGAATTGCTTCATACCAAGTCTCACTATCATTAACCAAATTTGAAAATATCCTATGGTTAGTTTTCTTTGGGTTAAGCGTTGCTGCGGCCCTCACCTGGGCTTATCAATTCTATGTTCCTCATAATCTCACCCTCGCTCCAATTGCTTTAACTTTATGTGCTCTTCTAACTCTTCCAGTTCTCTATTTAACATTTAAAGCTACGCTACTGATGGGACTTCTTCTCATTCCTTATCAAATATGGGTTGCCATTGCTGCAAGCCTTGCTTGGGGATACTCAACTAGAAATTAAGTAGTTTGATCATCAAGAGTTGCAGCAGAGACAGCTCCAGCAGATGCCACTAATACTCCAAGGCCGATAAAGACTGAACTTGCTCCAAATGGCGCAGCAATAGCTCCTGCTGCCAGTGGGACAAGAAACTGACCCATCCGATTACCAAATAGTCGAATTGAAATTGCCATAGCTCGCTCCTCAACTGGGGTCTTCTTAGAAACTATCGACATAGTTAATGGCTGGCCAATTCCTAATAGAAATCCAATTATGGCCATAGATATTCCAAGGGCGATAGAACTATTGGCATAGATTGAAGCAAATAAGAATAAAGCTGAGAGGAAAATGCTGTAATTCATAGTTCTTGCAGATCCATAACTCCTTGTTAATCGACCGAGTAGAAATCTTGAAATCATTGCTGATGCTGAGCGAATCGAGAGAATTGCTCCAATTACAACAGGGCTAATGCCTTTCTCTGTTCCAACTAGAGGCAAAATCACAACCAATACATCATTTGCTGCAGCTACCGATAGTGAAGTCCAGATTGCAGGTTTGATTCCAGGGCGAGATAAGACATCTCTGGCTTTAATTGCTCCTGCTGCATCTCGCTCCTGCTGAGTTCTAATCTCCTTTATTGATTTAAAGAGAAAGAAGGTAACAAGTGATAGAAGTGCCAATATTGATGCAAATATAAAAGCTGAAGTTGAAGAGCGTGGCAAAACTCCTGCAGATCCTGCAATCAAACCTCCAAGAATTGGTCCAACGCTATGGCCAAGTGATGTTGCAAAGGAAAAATATCCAAAGTTTTGATCTTGCAGGTTCATTGCGCTCTTATTAGCAACCATCGCTTGACTTGCTGCCACATTTGAAAGGTGAGCAACGCCAGCAAGTGATGTAGCTGCAGCGATTGCAATAATGTTATTTAGAAAAGCAAAGGCAACTCCAAGAATTATGAATGAGAAACAACCAATAAAGAGCAGGGGTATCTCTCCAAATTTTCCAACCCATCTACCCATAGGAACTGCTATTAATAGAGGCAGCAGGGCATAAATGGAGGCTATAAGGCCAATCTCATATCCAGATGCACCGTTTTCCAGCGCGCGATAGGTAATCATCGGGCGCATTACATAGATGCTGGCTTGCGCCAAGGCAACATTTACCAGAAGGGCCCATAACCAACTATTTGCAGATCGGCCGATCATTTTCTTAAGCCTTGACCCGCCTTACCTTTAACTAACTTCATGAGCGCAGGAGCAAATAGAACAAGAATCAGAGCCAAGTAAATAACTTTAGGCAATAGTCCACTTACTAGAATTGAATAGTCGCCATTACTTAACTGCACAGCTTGGCGGAATTGAATTTCAACCATAGGACCTAAAATCACCCCAAGAACTAGTGGGGTATTTGGTATTCCAAATCTACGGAAGAGATAGCCAACAAAGCCTAAAACAAAGGCTAAACGCAGATCAAAGGTTGAGTTATTAAGGCTATAGGCGCCAAGAAGTCCAAAGGTAGTAATTCCTGCATATAGATAGTGTCGTGGAATCTGAAGTAATTGAATCCAGATTCTTATAAGTGGGAGATTTATAAGCAGTAAGAGAGTATTTCCGATAAATAAACTTGCAATCAAAGTCCAGACCAGTGGTGCATTCAATTCAAATAACATTGGGCCTGGCTGGATATTAAAGTTTCTTATCGCAACCAACATAATTGCAGCGGTTGCTGAAGTTGGAAGCCCTAGGGCAAGGAGTGGAACTAGTACTCCTGCGGCATTGGCATTATTAGCCGCTTCAGGACCTGCAACTCCTTCAATGGCGCCATTTCCAAATTCATCCTTATTTTTTGATAACTTCTTTTCAACTGAGTAGCTAATAAAGGTTGGAATCTCTGATCCTCCAGCAGGAATGATTCCCATAGGAAAACCAATCGCAGTTCCTCTAAGCCATGGCTTCCATGATCTACGGAAATCTTCGCGGTTCATCCAGACTTTGCCTTTAACGGGAAGTATTTGCCAGCCCTTATCTTGGAAACGACTTGCGTAGTAAATAACTTCACCTAGCGCAAAGAAGGAGATGATCACAACAATTACTTCCAGGCCATCTGTTGCTTCTTGAATACCAAATGAGAGCCTGTTAATTCCAGTTTGTTGATCTGCTCCAACGAGACCAAAAATTAGTCCAACAGATAATGAAACTAAACCTCTAACTCTTGATGATCCAATAAGAGTTCCCACTGTTGCAAAGGCGAATACGATCAGGGCTACATATCCAGCTGGTTGAACTTTTAATGCAAGTTCAGCTAGCGATGGCGCTGCCGCTGCCAAAAGTATTGTTGCAATAAGACCTGCAACAAATGAGCCAAGCGCTGCAGTTGTAAGAGCTGCCCCTGCTCTGCCATTTTTTGCCATCTTATGGCCTTCAACAGCGGTGATAACTGAGCCAGCCTCTCCTGGGGTATTGAGCAAAATAGAGGTTGTTGACCCGCCATACATCGCTCCGTAGAAGACTGCGGCAAACATAATCAGGGCTGATGTGGGCTCAGCTGAGAGAGTAACTGGAAGAAGAAGCGCAATAGCAAGGGCGGGACCAATGCCTGGAAGTACTCCAACTAGCGTTCCAAGAAATGTTCCAAGCAATCCATAGAGCAGATTCTGCGCTGTTAGCGCATTTGAAAAACCTTCAAGTAAAAGATCTAGATTTCCCACTTATCCCTCAACCTTTCTAGCAAGGCCAAGTAAATTCTCAAAGATGCCATCGGGTAGGAAGATTCTTAAACCTTTAGAAAAAACGAAGTAAACAATTACTGCAAAGGCAAATGAAATTAAAATGTCCTTAAGATACTTCCTAGATCCAAATGCATAGGCCACACCAAAGAAAGTTAGAGAAGCAGTTGCTATATAACCAGCTGGCTCAAGCAGCACTATGTGAATCAGAATCGCTATAAAAACAATTGACATAGTTTTGATATCAGGACGCAGCTGAGCAGCTCCGGCCTCTGTTCCTTCAGCTATCCCGAGCTTTCCTCTTAAGACTTGAATGATTAAAAGCAGGGCTACAAAGGTTGTAAAGAAGCCAATGATTAGCTCAAAAGTCTTTGGACTAACGACCGAGTAAACCCCAGGCTCTTCCAAGGTGAAGGCGTCATATAAAACAAATAACCCGAGCAGTAGAAATGCAAAAGCGAAAATCGCTTCAGCAAGTACTGCTCGGGTTACTTTAATCATCTACTTATTAAGTTTTTATAGACCAATATCAGCGATAAATGCCTTTATCTCTGGAATGTGGGTCTTTAAGAAGGCTTCGAAATCTTTGCCTCCAGCAAATTCGTCATACCACTTGTTGGTTGCAAGAACTTCCTTCCAAGTATCGGTAGAACGCATAACATCCATAACCTTTACAAAGTTAAGGCGATTGGCCTCGCTGATATCTCCTGGTGCCATAACTCCGCGCCAGTTTCCATAGACCAACTTATAACCCTGCTGAGTAAAGGTTTTGCCCTTAACTCCAGGAATTGGCTTAGGAGCTGAGATTCCAAGAATGCGAAGTCTGTTGTCTTCAAGATATGGCAGAACATCGACAACTCCGATGACTCCAACTGGGGCTGCTCCGCTTAGAACCTTAGTTAACGGCTCTGATCCGGTGCCAACAACATAGTTGAGTTTTGAAATTGGAACTCCAGCAGTCTTAAGTAGAGCGCCAATTACTTGATGATCAACGCCGCCGACATTTCCACCAGAGACAGCAATAGCGCGTCCATTGGTGCTAACGTCATCAACAAATTGCTTCAAAGTTTTATACTTTGACTTTGCTGGAACGAAGATTGCGTTGTATTCACGCATAACTCGCGCGATGGGAGTAGAGGCAAGAAGATCAGAAGTATTCTTATTTGCTACCTGCGCCATACCACCTGTTAGAGCGATACCGATAATAAGAGCTGCATTCTGCTTACCCTTAATTCCCTGGAAGTGTGCAAGACCTGTAGTTCCACCAGCGCCAGGCTTAAAGTCTGTGGTGGTAGTAGTTAACAAACCTTCGGTAATAAGAGTCTTGGAGATTGCTTCAGTTGTTGCTGAATATCCACCAGGACCTGCAGGTACTGTCCAATCAATTGTGGTTAGTGGCTTTAGATCTGGATACCACCAACGAAGGCTGCCAGCAGCTGTTCCGATGGTCACTCTGGTGCAGGTGAGATTTGATCCTTCAACTCCGCGAGCTTTAGCAACCATGCCAGCGCGTCCGCATTCATCTCCAGCATTTGCCTTTGCTGTTGGGACTTTCTTAGCTGTTGCACTTGTTGTGCCAGAAAAAACTAGCGCTAGTGAAGTTATAGCCACACCAACGGCAGTTAGTAATTTCTTTAAAGACATATGTTCTCCTAGTTTTTTCTCTCGAGGATGAGAGAAGAGCCCTACCGTATAGGGCTTTCTGGCTACGATGAAAGTCTTTTAAGCCTCAGATTGATAACACTTTAGTCAAAAAGGCTCAAAAACTGCCATTATGAGCCTATGAAGTTCTCAGCCTCGCATCTTGCTACATCCATGAGAACTTATGAGGGGGTAACTCTCAGTGTTGAAAATGGCGTGATTACTCAGATTGAGAGCGGCCAAGTAGCAGGGGCAAAGCA
>JAURJF010000052.1 GCA_030832365.1 Candidatus Nanopelagicales bacterium | reverse complement strand
GATTTAGATAGTTGAGAAATTTCTCTAGATCTCGTCTATAGGATGAAAGAGTGTTCTTAGCTAGTCCTCGTTCTATTGCGCAGTGATTGAGGAATATTTCAATCGAGGATCTATCATCCACGTTCTAGCGCGGCCTTAATTAGGCCAGTAAAGAGTGGATGGGCTCTAGTCGGCCTTGATCTAAATTCTGGATGAGCTTGAGTTCCCACATAGAACGGATGAACCTCTCTTGGAAGCTCAACAAATTCAACTAAATTCTCATCTGGCGATGTGCCGCTAAAGACTAGCCCTGCTTCACTTAGCTCTTTGCGATAGGAGTTATTGACTTCATAGCGATGTCTATGACGCTCTGATATTTCAGGGGCTTGATAGCAACTCTCAACAATTGAACCTTTGGCAAGAATTGCTTTATATAGGCCAAGGCGCATCGTCCCCCCCATATCGGCCTCGCCATTAACGATTTTTACCTGACTTGCCATAGTTGCAATAACTGGAGCATCAGTATCTGGATCAAATTCAGCAGAGTTAGCCCGCTTTAGACCGAGGATATTTCTAGCTATCTCAATAACCATACATTGCAGACCTAAACAGAGGCCAAGTGAGGGAATCTTATTTTCCCTTGCATACTTTAAAGCCCCAAGCTTTCCTTCAATACCTCTTACTCCAAAGCCGCCCGGAACACAGATTGCATCTACCTCGCTTAAGTTTGCTTTAGCTCCAGCCTCTGTTGCACATTCATCACTTGCTACCCACTTAATTTCAACCCTAGCGTTATTAGCAAAGCCGCCGGCTCTTAGCGCTTCAGTGACTGAGAGATAAGCATCTGGAAGATCAACATATTTACCAACTAAAGCAACCTTTACGCTATGGGCGGGGTTATGCACTCGCTCAAGTAGTGAATCCCACTGCGCCCACTTAACTTCATGGGCCTTTAGATCAAGCCTTCTGACAATATAGGAATCAAGCCCCTCGCTATGGAGCACTTTTGGAATGTCATAAATTGATGGAGCATCAACTGCTGCAACAACTGCCTCTAAGTCAACATCGCACATAAGTGAAATTTTCTTCTTAACACCTTGCGGAATTGGTCGATCTGAGCGAAGAACTATGCCGTCTGGTGATATTCCAATAGAGCGGAGAGCTTGTACTGAGTGCTGCGTTGGTTTTGTCTTTAGCTCACCCGATGGGCCGATATATGGAACGAGTGAGACATGAAGATAAAAGACGTTATCTCTACCAACTTCTTGTCTGATCTGTCTTGCTGCCTCTAAAAATGGTAGGGATTCGATATCGCCAACAGTTCCACCAACTTCAGTAATGACTAGATCGATATCAGGAGCTGCCATCGCGCGAATGCGCTCTTTAATCTCATTGGTAATGTGAGGAATTACTTGAACAGTTTCACCTAGATATTCGCCATGGCGCTCTCTTGCAATAACTCTCTGATAGATCTGACCAGTTGTGACATTGGCTGAGCCATGAAGATTGGTATCTAGGAACCTTTCATAATGGCCGATATCTAAATCTGTCTCTGCTCCATCATCGGTGACAAATACCTCGCCATGCTGGAAAGGGTTCATTGTTCCTGGATCAACATTGATGTAGGGATCAAGCTTTTGCATTGTGACTCTAAGGCCGCGGGCTACAAGCAGGCGTCCTAAACTAGATGCGGTAAGACCTTTTCCAAGACTTGAGGCGACTCCGCCTGTAACAAAGAGATGTTTGGTCACATGAGGGGCGGTCATGGAAGGCAAACTTATCAGCCAACATCGCTGAAGCGTAAATTGAGCAGCTCCCGAGCGTGATCTTGGGCGTGTTCTGATTCTTCAATGCCTGAGAGCATTCGAGCAATCTCGATTTCACGCTCTTGATCACTTAAGGATTTGATTGATGTTGATGATAAAAGACCGTTGCTATCTTTCTCAACCAAGATGTGATTATCGGCCCAGAGCGCAACCTGAGGCAGGTGGGTTACGACAATCACTTGTGAATTCATAGCAAGTTTTCTTAGCCTTCTTCCAACTTCAAGGGCAGCTTTGCCGCCAACTCCAGCATCAACCTCATCAAAAACATAAGTGCCAAGTGGATATGAACCAGCTAGGACAACTTCAAGTGCCAACATCAAACGCGAGAGCTCTCCTCCACTTGCAGCCTTTGATACTGGAAGTAGCTCCCCGCCGCTATGTGCGGTAAAGAGCATGAAAACTTCATCTAGCCCAAAAGGCGAGAAATGATCATCGCTACCTCCATCTCTGCTCTCAATCCTCACTTGAAACACTGCCTTAGCCATAGCAAGTTCAACTAACTCTTTAGTAACAGATGAAGAGATCTTCTTCGCTGAATCTGCTCTAAGGACGCTCAAAGTCTCTGCGGCATCAAGAAGTTTTGCTCTCAATTCTTCTAGCTCCCTGCCCATTTCAGCTAAGCGATCATCTCCCCCACTTAAATCCTTAATTCGATTTCTTGCTCCCTCTGCCTTAACAATTGCTTCAGATAAAGCCTCGCTCTTATCACTCGCGCTGCCAAATTTTTTAGCAAAAGAGCTCAAAGCAGCTCTACGCGATTGAGCCAATTCCAGCGCTTGGGGATCTGCAGAGAGTGAATCTAAATACCTATCAAGATCTGATGCTGCATCGATTAAATCAAAGAGTTTCTCTGAGATGGCATCTGCGATTTGGTCTAATTGAGCATCTCGACCTTTGGCGCCAGTAAGAGATTTTTTTGCGCTATGTAGTGAATTTAGTGCTCCTGCCTCCTCATCTGAGAGCGCTTGCTGGGCTCCAAGTGAGGCGATCCTTAAATCCTCTACGCTTTCAAGCTTTGAAATCAGAGCCTCCAGCTGGGAAAGCTCAGAGCCTTGTGGTATTAATTTTGCAAAGTCACTTACTAACCCTTCAAGTGATTTGATCTCGCTATCTCTATCGCCAAGAGCCTTTTTTAGCTCTGCCATCTCCTTGCGCAGCACCTGGTAGCTCTTTAGCACATCTTGATAAGCAAGGAGAGCTATCGAGAATCCTTGACCTGCAAAGATATCTAGAATCTCTCGCTGCTTATTTGCCTTAGTTAAAACTAAATTTGCATGTTGTCCATGAATTTCAATTAGTTGGTCTGCAAATGATATTAAAGTGCTAGCAGTTGTAGAAGAACCTGATAGTTGAGCTTTAGATTTGCCATCTCGACCCAGCTGTCTTGAAAGAAGAATTGATGACTCTTCAATCTCAGGCTCATGCTCATTAATTAGCGCGCTTAAGTCTTCACTAATTTTCTCTGGCAATCTAAAACGACCGCTTACAACTGCTCTATCTTGACCCTGCCTAATGTAATCAGCATCGGCCTTCTGTCCCAGGATCAGTGCCAGGGCATTTAGGAGCATAGTTTTACCGGCTCCTGTTTCGCCAGTAATTACATTAAAGCCCTCTCTAAATTCAATTAGCGCGCTATCAATTAGCCCAAGTGAGCGAATATTGATTTCCTCTAAGAGTGAGCCTTTACGCTCCCCCTTTTTACTCACCTCGCCAGCCATCAACCGGTAATTTAAATTTGGCAACAAGGCGATCAGTAAATGGCGCCGCATCAATATGGGCCAGGTGTATATAACTTTTATCAGAGGTTAGTACGACGCGATCCTTTTCTTTCAAAGCAAATTTACGGAGGCCATCTGCTGATAGAACGCCTTCATCGCTTTCAACATCAATGGCAATCTCTGAATCTGCGCTGATAACCATCGGATCTGAGAAGAGCGCATGGGCGGCAAGTGGGACAAGAACAAGTGCTTCAACCTCTGGCCAAACTACTGGACCACCTGCGCTAAAGGCATAAGCAGTTGATCCTGTTGGCGTTGCGCAGATAACTGCGTCGCAGCCCCACCTTGAAAGTGGACGGTGATCAACTTGAACAAATAGCTCAATCATCGCCTCAGTACTTCTCTCAACTGTTACTTCATTAAGCGCCCAACCTTTAGTTACTAACTCATCGCCACGTAATACTTGATAAGCAAGAGTCATTCTTTTCTCTGTCTTATATTTCTTCTCTCTAATGGCCGAGATAATCTCTTCTTGACTTGGTTTTCCAATCTCTGCAAGGAAGCCAACATGCCCTAGATTGATTCCTAGCACTGGAATATTTAATCCATGGATCTGTTCTGCCCCGCGCAGAATAGTTCCATCACCGCCGAGAACTAATACCAATTCAATCTGGCTATAACTCTGCTTTACTTGATCGCTTCCAACCTGAGTGACGCCAGAAATTCCAGTATCTAAACTTGAGATAAAGGTAAAACCTTCAGAGCTAAGAGTTTTAACAATAGATGCAGCAAGCTCTTTTGCCGCAGGGCGAGTTGGATGAAGGACAAGTAGAACTTCGCGCTTTGCCATCTACTGCGGTCCTTTCGCAATCGCCTGATCTAACTCTTTATCTGAAATCATCTCTGCTCCAGATTTAAGCCAGAGAAAATATTCAACATTTCCAGAAGGCCCTGGAAGGCAGCTGGCCACTACGCCAACGGTACCCAAACCTGTATCAAAGGCGCTCCTTGCAATATCGCTAACGGCAGCTTTTCTAAGCTCAGGATCTCGCACAACTCCCCCTGCTCCCAATCGCTCTCTGCCTACTTCAAATTGAGGCTTAACCATAAGGAGAAAATCTGCTTCGCTCTTGCTCACCGAGAGCAGAGCGGGGATAACTAGGGCTAGTGAAATAAAGGAGAGATCAGCGACCACTAAATCGACGCTCTCTTTGATTATTTCGCTACTTAGAGTGCGAACATTGGTGCGATCATGTATCTCAACTCTTGGATCCTTTCGAAGTTCCCAAGCAAGCTGTCCATATCCAACGTCAACAGCTATGACCTTTGCTGCCCCCTTCTTAAGTAAGACATCGGTAAATCCACCTGTTGATGCTCCGGCATCAAGAGCGGTAGCTCCGCTAACTCTTATCTCCTTGAAGGACTCAAGTGCTCCAGCTAATTTATAGCCACCTCTTGAAACATAATCATCTCTCTTGCCTGCAAGTGTTATCGAGGTCTCTGGATCTACCTGAGTAGCTGGCTTTGATGCCGGGATTCCTCGCACTAGAACTGATCTTGCCTCAATTAAATCAACCGCATCTTCTCTAGATCTAGCAAGACCTCGTCTAACTAACTCAGCATCTAGGCGGGTTCTCATTTTTCTAATTGATCTAAATAGATAAGGTAGCTAAAACTTCTTAAGCTTGACTCTGGCTAGAAATACCTTCAACATGAGTTAGCGCTGCTGATAGATCCTGATTAACTTGATCAAATAGCTCGCCATGTTCGGCCAAAGGAGCAAAGGCAATCTCATTTATTCTCTTCTTAATTGCTGAGATCTGCTCTAGATTCTCTATATTCTCACTCATTTTTTCTTCCTTGCGCTTTTGCTTGCAGCGCTCTTCTTAACTGGAGCTTTCTTCTTTACTGGCTTTGTCGCCCTAGGGCTTGTTACAAGTCTTGTTTTTAATAGCTCAACTTCTCTTGCTAGTCGATCTAAATCTTCTTGTTTAGCAAAACCCATCTTCTTAACACTTGTCTTTACCTCTTCTTCAACGCGCGCTTTTATCGCCTCGCCGCTCTCCTTTGCCCAGTGGTTAAGTGCGGCTGCAACTTCCTGTGGACTCTTCTCACCTGATGAGAGTTTGGTTAGGTAGGTGCGCAGCGCTGCTAAGAGATCATTTGCCATAGGTCAACGATAGCCAATGCTTGGCCTCTTAGCCTTCTATCCCAGAATTTGGCTCACTCTTTAGATACTTTGCTCTAAATTCCTCCGCCTCACCTGCTCGTCCAGCTGCAATTAAGGCCTGGATATATGCGCCTTGAAGTTTGGCAGCAAAACTGGCATCGCTAAGTGTTAGTTCAGGGCAGGTTAGCGTCACAACAGCTGCATCGCTTTGACCTAGGGCGCTTCTTGCCCCAGCGGCCGCAATGCGAAGCTCTACTCGCTCGCCCTGGGTAAGTAGTTTGGGATCGATAGAGCCTGCAATTTCAAGGGTTTTACGAGGGTTTCCAAGGGCAAGCTCTGCATGGGCTAGATATGGCAGAGCAGATTGAGAGCCTGAAATTCTTATCGCCGCTCTTAACTCTTTTTGAGCAATTTCATACTTTTGGAAATTAAGCGCTGCAATTCCTGCCCGCTCTCTAACAATTGCAACTCGCCCTGCTCTAAATACTGCTGCTTGGCCATGCCAGAATGCTCGCTCTGGATCACTTTCAAGAAATAGATTTATACAAACTAAATGCTTTGCAACAACCTCACCGTTTTCAGCAGCTAATGTGCCTAGTGCAAATGCATCTCTCTTCTCTAGCTCTTTTCCAGTTACTTCAAGTGGAATATCAGGTTCTGCAAATTTTCTTACTCTTCTGTTTTCCTCGCGCAAATCATTTCTCTCGCGACCAACTCCACCTCTTGCCGGTCTTGGACCACTTCTATCTGAACCCCTGCGATCGCTAGGTTTTCTACCGCTAGGTTTTCTATCGCTAGGTTTTCTATCGCTAGGTTTTCT
>JAURJF010000051.1 GCA_030832365.1 Candidatus Nanopelagicales bacterium | reverse complement strand
GTTTAGCTCAAGCAATTGTTAAAGGCGATATCCCAGAGACGCTAAAAGATAAGCAGCTCTATTCACTAGATCTAGGCGCCTTAGTTGCAGGATCTCGCTATCGTGGTGATTTTGAAGAGCGCTTAAAGAAAGTATTAAAAGAGATTCGCACCAGAGGCGACATCATTTTGTTTATCGATGAAATTCACACACTAGTTGGCGCAGGCGCAGCAGAGGGCGCAATTGATGCAGCAAGCATCCTAAAGCCAATGCTTGCACGTGGTGAGCTCCAGACAATTGGCGCAACAACTCTTGATGAGTATCGCAAGCACTTGGAAAAGGATGCTGCGCTAGAGCGTCGCTTCCAGCCAATTCAAGTAGCTGAGCCATCACTTACCCACACCATTGAGATCCTAAAAGGTCTTCGTGATCGCTATGAATCACACCATAAAGTTTCAATAAATGATGATGCAATTGTCGCTGCTGCAACGCTGGCAGATCGCTATATCGCAGATCGTTTCTTGCCAGATAAAGCCATTGACCTTCTCGATGAGGCAGGATCTCGCCTTCGCATTCGTCGCATGACCGCCCCTCCTGAACTACGCGCCTTTGATGACAAGATCGCTGATGTTAGAAAAGAGAAAGAGTCAGCAATAGATGGCCAAGATTTTGAAAAGGCCGCATCGCTTCGCGATAAAGAGAAGCAATTAATGGTTGAAAAATCTGAGCGCGAAAAATCCTGGAAGGCAGGAGACCTTGATGTAGTTGCAGAAGTTGATGAGGAGTTAATCGCTGAAGTTCTCTCAACTGCAACAGGAATTCCGGTATTTAAGTTAACTGAAGCCGAGACATCTCGCTTGCTTCGTATGGAAGATGAACTCCATAAGCGCGTGATTGGCCAAGAGCAAGCAATTAAAGCTCTCTCTCAAGCAATTCGTCGTACTCGCGCAGGGCTAAAAGATCCTAAGCGCCCAGGTGGATCATTTATTTTCGCAGGCCCCTCTGGAGTGGGTAAGACAGAACTCTCAAGAACTCTTGCCCAATTCCTCTTCGGTGATGAGGATGCACTCATCGCACTTGATATGTCAGAGTATTCTGAGAAGCACACAGCCTCTCGCCTCTTTGGCGCTCCTCCAGGATATGTTGGATATGACGAGGGTGGTCAATTAACCGAGAAAGTTCGTCGCCGACCATTTTCTGTTGTGCTATTTGATGAGATTGAAAAAGCTCACCCAGATATCTTCAATTCACTCCTACAAGTTCTAGAAGAAGGTCGACTAACTGATGCTCAAGGACGTCAAGTTGATTTCAAGAACACTGTAATCATCATGACAACCAACCTTGGAACTCGCGATATCTCCAAGTCCTTAGCCCTTGGTTTTACTAACGTCAATGATGCTCTAGGAAATTATGAGCGTATGAAGAATAAGGTCCAAGATGAGCTAAAGACCCACTTCAGACCAGAATTTCTAAACCGCATCGATGATGTAATCGTCTTCCATCAGTTATCTGAAAACGAAATCGTTCAGATTGTTGACTTGATGATTACAAATCTTGAGACGCGCCTTAAGGCAAAAGATATGGGAATTGAGTTAACCTCAAAGGCAAAGGCAGTACTTGCCCATCGTGGTTATGACCCAGTGCTAGGTGCTCGTCCACTGCGCAGAACAATTCAACGAGAGATTGAGGATGTCTTATCAGAGAAGATTCTCTTTGGTGAGATCAAGAGCGGTCAGATAATCCTTATCGATGTTGAGGGAGAAGAAGGCAAAGAGACATTAACCTTCAAAGGAGTGCCTCGCGAAGCACTTCCTGATTCTCCTGAAGATCTAGCAGAGGCTCCAACAGCTTAATTTAGTTAGGTTGGCCTGGGGAGCAATCTCTTCAAGTGACATTTGCAGTGATAACTCTGCGTTGGTGAGCAATCTGCCTTACGCTTTACCCCTAACAGGCACTAGCCTGAAAAAAAAGAGAGAAGAAAAATATGGATGAGAAAGCCCTATTAAAGCTCTGGAACGAAAAGCGCATGCAGATCATCATGGCTCAAGTAGCTCCAGCCTTAGTATTAATTGCAGTATTTGTTCTTGCTGCCCAAGGAACCCTAGCAACAGCTAGCGATGAAGCTGGATATCTAGTAATCGGCGTTGCAGCAGTAACTGGATTTCTAGCAATCGTCTCCCAATACGCCGCAATCCGTGAGGCAGAGGCCCTACTTCTTGATATGGGCAAGCTAAAGGATGCATCAGCTCTTACTAAGAAGATTGCTGGATCAAGAGACTTTCTATCACTAACTGCAATTGCAGTAATTGGTCTTGGACTATCAATTTTCGCTCTAGTTATTTGGGCGGTAATGGCTTAAATATGGAGATAGCGGTAGCGATCTTCTTAATATTTGCACTCTTAGTTGGCGTGGTCATATTTAGATTTGATCACCCAACTAAGCGTGGGCCAAAGATTACTGGCCGTGGCGGGGACTTTAACGAGTAGAACTAGAGTTGGATGACTTTGCTTCCAACGATTAAGTCATGGACCGTTCTTCGATCACTACGAAATATAAATAAGCTATCAACAACAAATGTAATTCCACTAGTTGCACCTGAGAGCAGTTGACCAGCAAGTCCTTTAACAGCAAATTCACGTAGCGCCATGCGTGCCCAGGTAAAACGCTCTCCAGTGTTGGCATCAACAACTACCTGCTTCAAGATTCGCTTTGCAGGGCTTTGTCCGCTCTGCCAGGTATATAAGCTCCAGACAATCCAGCCAATAGCTAAAGTCACAACTAGAAGAGCGGCATCAAGCAGCGCGGCACCAAAACGCGCCTGAACAGAAGCCAATTGCTCAGGGGCAGGGGTTTGTAGATTCTCTTCAGTCATAACTAAATTATATAGTGCAAAACATAGGCTATTTGCTCTTTGCTAACTTTTTTCCTGATTTTCCTTCAGCCTTTGTCAAACCTTTTTCTTTCAAGATTAATTCTGATTCAAGGCCTATTAATAGGCGGACAAGGGTTTCAAGAGATGGTGTCATTTCCAAGTGTTCATATCTACTGATATCAGCTTGTTGCACTCCAGTTTTTTCTGCTAAGTCACTCTGACTCATACCCATAGCCACTCTTCTGCCTTCAAGCCAGAGCCCTATCTCCCAGACAGTTCTTCGACTACGCCGTTGCTTCAATTGAGTAGAGTTCAAAGACCTTACTCTGGTCTGGCGCCATTGATCATTAACCTTTGACATTTATCATCCTTGTCTATGTGGAATACCACATAGTATCAGAATCACTCTTCCACTGCTTTAGAAGAAGTTTCGCTCTGCTAATTTCAAATTGTTGATTTACTGAACCTGGATTACGTAGTTTGCAGTAACCAGAGATTATTAAAATCTCATCGTGAGAGATAAATGTGAGAAATACTCTAAGTAATATTCGAGCTTTGCCATCATTTCCAAGTATGCGAAGTCGAAGTTGATAGAGCTCATCGCCTAGGTCTTTAAGCCAATTTCCGCCAAGAAGTTCGATACCACGGGTACTCAATACCCCTTCGAATACGAGATCAACAAAGTCTTGCTCCTCGCTTGTCAGTGACCCAATAAACCATTGAATAAAAGGTGTTCCCCCTTTTATATCTTCTAAGTATTGAATCGAGGTTGGCACTTGAGGAAATTATCCAAAAGAGATTTCCAGATTTTTAGTTATCCCCAGGCAGGCAAGTTTTCTACATAAATGGGATACTTAGAGTTCAATGAAAGCAAAAATCAAGAACGGTTTCCCGCCCAAGATATGTCAGCGCTGCGGCCTTGAGTTTGAATGGCGGAAGAAGTGGGCCAGAGATTGGGCCAGCGTTAAGTATTGTTCAACGCGCTGTAAGGCAGGCAGATAGTTACATAGGTGGAATTAGGGTGTTGGCAAAGATCTGCCAAGCCAGAGCTGATTTAGCAATGAGAGAGAGCGTGATGTAGCTGCGCTCACCTCTTAGATAATCACTCCACTTACCAACCTTCTTATATTGCAACCATTGCACCAGAGCAAAGGAATTAAAGAATAAGAAGATAGTTAGGACAATTCCATAGACAAAGGCTGGAGCTGAGGTCTCACCAACCCCGCCAATTGAAAATACATAAAATAGCAGCGCAGCCCAGGGAATAATTCCTGTGACACATCCAAAGATAAATGGCAGCCAGCCACCATTTCCTGGTGTTTCATACTTTTCTTGAAGCCAGCCAAATAAAATCATCGAAGCATTTACTCCAAAGATCGCAATTAGGGCGGTGATATCAGCAATTCCAGTGACTTGAGCAATTAATACAATCATCACAGATGAGCTGATGGAGTACTCCACCCATCTGAAGTAATTACGTTGGGCAAGAAGACCTGCGCTATAGCGAGGAAAGAATTTAGGACTAGCCACAATGAAGTGAGCTAGCGCAGATAAACCTAGAAATATTGCAACCGTTAGCCCAATTGGTGTCTCAAATAAGATCACTGATGGAGCAAATGAAGATCCTGGAGGACCTGCCATATAGGTAGCTGTTACTGGAAGTGCGAAATCACTACTTAGGGCAAGAACAGCCGCCATCTGAAATAGATGGAGTAGGCCTGCCAAGATGTTTACCTTACGAAGTCCCTGCATTGTTATCTCTTTACTCATAGGCTCAAGTTACCCTCTAGATAAAGAGGTGCCCCGATACACGCCGAGTAATAACTACAAAATAGAGGTGACTTCACCTCGCAGCGGTAATACAGTTTGTTATGGCCGAAAATGAATCACAAGATGGCGAAAAATCGATAATTCCTTCTAAATATGTAGATATTGTTGAAGATGTATTTCACGCGACCTTGGCAATATCGCTACTTGGAATTGGAATAGGCGCCTTCTTTTATAGCGGTAAGAGGCTAATTGAAACTCAGCCCTTCTTTCCAAATGGAATGATTCAAGGCGTTAACGACATTCTATTTATTGTTATTATCCTTGAAATTTTAAGAACGGTTATTTCTCGCTTCACAGATGGTGTTTATCAATTAGATAAGTTCTTGATTATCGGAGTTATCGCTGCTGTTCGGCATATTCTTACCGTCGGCGCATCACTTACACTGGAATCAGGAAAGAGTGACACTGCATTTGAAAGATCAATCTATGAAATGGGCCTTAATGCAATAATTGTGGTGGCCTTGGTCTTTGCCATCTTTTTATCTAAATCAGCGCACCGCAATCGCTAACTTTAAGTAAGTGTTCTTCCCCGATCAAACTGCAACGGCCAGTCAATCTTTACCCCGAGTTCCTCAGCTGCTGCCATTGCCCATCTAGGATTTCTAATCATCGCTCTTGCAAGAAATACAGCATCAGCCTTTCCTGATGAGATGATCTCATCTGCTTGTTTAGCGCCGGTTATCAATCCAACTGCAGATGTTGGGATATCTGCCCCCTGCTTAATTGCTTGAGCAAATGGCACTTGAAAACCAGGAACGGCTTTTATTGGCGCGTTATGTAGATTGCCACCACTTGAAACATCAACTAGGTCAACGCCAAGCTCCTTCATAAGCTTTGAGAGTTCAATGGATTCCTCAATACTCCAGCCCTGCTCAACCCAATCACTTGCGCTAATACGAACAAATAACGGCATGGAATCAGGAATCACTGATCTAACTGCCTTGATAGTTTCAAGTAAGAATCTAATTCGATTCTCAAAAGAGCCGCCGTAGTTATCATTTCTCTGATTAGAAAGAGGCGAATAGAACTGATGGAATAGATAGCCATGGGCGGCGTGAATTTCAACTAAATCAAAGCCTGCCGCTACAGATCTTTTTGCAGCGTTTGCAAATGACTTAACCAACTCTGCAATCTCAGCAACTGTTAGCTCATGAGGCTCAAGCATGCCGTAATAGGCAAGAGGAGATGATGAAACTGGAATCCAACCACCTTCATCAAGGGATGCGATTCGATGATCATCCCAAGGAAGCATCGTTGAAGCTTTGCGTCCAGCATGAGCTAATTGAATTCCCATCTTCACATTTAAAGATTTTGCAAAGTCATTAATTGGCTTAAAGGCATTTACCTTCTCATCGCTTTCAAGTGAGGGACAACCAATAGAGATTCTTCCCTCCATAACCACGCCACTTGCTTCAGCCATTACTAAGCCAGGTGCTCCAGTAGCAAAAGCCATTAAATGGCCGTGATGCCAAGGAGAAATTAGCCCATCATTGGCTGAGTACTGACACATAGGAGAGACCCAGACGCGATTTTGAAAAGTAAGACCACGAAGCGTTAATGGATCAAATAGATTTGCCAATTAATTCACCGATTTCATAGTAGATATTCATACTGGATAAAACCAGTAGCTGCGCCTTTTACAAAAGAATCGTATAAAACTCTAGCCTGGGCATTATCTTCCTTAGTAATCCAATAGAGCCGCTCAGCGCCAATCTCTCTTCCATATTCTGCAGCCTTATCAAGCAGAGCTCTTCCAACTCCAGCCCCGCGAGATTCTGGATCAACAAAGAGATCTTCTAGATAGAGATAGCCAACTGGATGCCAAGTAGAAGGCCGGAGAAAACAATGCGCTATTGCGCAAACTTTTGAATCAATCTCTGCAACAAATCCAGTAATCAAACTCTTTGAATCATTTAGTTCGCGCCAGGTATTAGCGGTGATCTCATCGCTTAACTCAGTTTTATAGAAACTTAAATAGCCATCCCAGAGCCTCTTCCAGCTCTGATAATCATCACTTGCAAGAGCGCGCAGGGATAGCATTGAAAAATCTCTACTCTTTTAAAGCAGGATTAACCCTTCTCCTTAAAAGCTTCAGCAATCTTTTGAGCAGCTCCAGATAACTCTGCTGGGATAACCCAGATCTTGCTAGCTTGGCCATTAGCAATCTCTTTTAATTGCTGGATATATTGATAGGCCAATACCCGGTCATCAGCATCTGCATCATGAATTGCCTTAAAGACTTTCTCAATTGCTTCAGCTTCGCCTTTAGCACGCAGAACTGCTGCTTGAGCATCACCTTCTGCTCGAAGAATCTCTGCCTGTCTTGCTCCTTCAGCGGTGAGAATCTGACTCTGCTTCTCGCCCTCTGCAGTGAGAACGGTGGCGCGCTTATCGCGCTCTGCACGCATCTGCTTCTCCATCGATTCTTGAACGCTGGCTGGTGGATCAATTGCTTTAAGTTCAACTCGATTTACTCTAACTCCCCATTT
>JAURJF010000050.1 GCA_030832365.1 Candidatus Nanopelagicales bacterium | reverse complement strand
GGCATGAAGAGCAATCGCAATATCAAAGTGAGCTAGCTCTAGGTTTGCTATTTTCGTTGCTTGAAATGTAATTTCTTTACTCATTTTCAATTTATCAACCAGAGCTATATTTCGCTCTCTACTGTCTTGCCTCTCATCAATACCTAGGGTTTTCACCTTATATCCCTGCTTACTTAAATACTTATGGGCTGCAAGGGTTAGATATGCATGGCCGCAGCCCAGATCAATGACTTTTAGTTCTTGGCTCTTATCTCTCTTTTCATCAAGGCTATGGCTTAAGATTTTAAGAAATTCTTGAACCTGAATGAACTTATCGCTCCTGCTGGGCTTTAACTTTCCGTTATGGTCAGAGATACCGAGCTCTATAAATATTTCATCATCTGCGCTCAATAGCCGCTCTTTAGACCTATCGTGAGATAGCTCAGCTGCATCTAACTCGACTCTCTTTGTTGAAAGTTGAGCTTCGCCTGACTTTGTTAATCGAAGACTTATCTCTTGGCTAGTGCTCTCTATCAAAATGTTTGCATAACCTAGTTCAAATAATTTGGCTAAAGAGAGCTCGTTTAAGGCAAGATTTTTTGTAGTGTCACGCTTTCCATCATGGCTAACTACCTGCCAATGAAGGCCTGCTTTAAGAACAACTGGGCGAATATCTATACGCACTTGTTCTGGTTGTTTTCCCTTAGCTCTTCCTGAAATGCAGATGCGCCTAATTGACTCTGGGCTAGCTAATACCTCTTGCGCGAGAGAGAGCGCCTTATCAAGATTTTCAATCACGCGCTCTGCCTTCCTAGAGGAAAAGTTAGAAGATAAGTCTAAGGGAGCACTTACTTGCTATGAGCAATATTGCTAATCCTTTGAGCCTCGAAGCTTTCGAAGGCTAGTGCGATCAATATCTTTGCTTCGCTCGTGGCGCTTTCGTAGTTGAAGTTCAACAGCTTCGGCAGCCTCATCAAATGCTGCTAAGTCATTAAAGCCTGAGCCCTCTGCTCTAAGAAGTGGCCCACTTCCATGGGAGGTGAGAACTACTCTATGAGAGCTCTTTCCAAATCTGGGATTTGCCTCATGTTTTACATCTACATCAATTCTCTCAATTGGAATACTAAATCTACTTAGCCTCTCTAAACGTTCAACTGCAATCTTTTGAAAATCTATCGCTAACGATTCTCCATGGTGATGAATTATTATCTTCATCGCTCTCCTTAATTTCTTTAGAGCATTATCTTGCTTGTAACTATGCCAAAGTACTCCTATTTTTAAGGCGTAGGCAAGAGTTATCCTCAGGAATTAACTGAGAGTTAAGCCTGAATTTATTACAGAAGTAGGAGTGTAATGGCCCCTGTTATCACTAGCGCTAGCGCTGTTGCTTGAGCCATGATTAAAAGAGCGGTTTTGCGATCTGCGGCTTTATCTTCTGGATTCGCCACCTTTGATATCTGACCAAGCTTTCCCAGGTTAAAAGTTCCAGCAAGTCCATAGGCGAGGCAGAATTTTTTCCTTGATTGAATAAAGCCGACTGAGAAGATAATAAGCGGGGCAAAGAGAGTTAGCCCTGAGGCTTGAGGGGCAGAGCTAGCAATTAAGCCAATCGCTAGAATCAGTGAAATTACAAAACCAACTAGCGCAACAACCTGGCGGCTACGTACTTCAACTTTACCTAGATTACAGGTTCCAGGAATATAAGTATCACTCACTAGAAAGCTTCTTCTAAATCCTCGTCTTCAGACCAGACCGCTTCAACATCTTCTTGTTTTTCAACCCAAGATAAGAATGAGAGAGCCCCTTTTATAGCAACAAGAATTAGAGCAACAAGTGCTGAAATTCTGCTAATTGCTTTAATCATGACCTAATTCTATGTCAGCCTTGCCAAAGTTTCCAACGCAGCCATAGCAGCGTTATGTCCGGCAATTCCACTAACCCCGCCGCCACGAAGCGCGCCAGCGCCTGCTAGGAAAATTCGCTCCGAACTAGTTTCAACTCCCCACTTTCTACCATCCCCATCTTGCTTCCAGGGAAATTGAAGATCGCTATGGAAGATATTTCCTCTAGGTAGTCCCAGCTCTTTCTCTAATTCTTGCGGGGTCTTAACCTCAATACAGAGATGGCCGTCACTATCTTTAGCTAAATAACTTTCAATAGGCCTCTCTAAAAACTGGCTAAAACCATCCAAAATTCTCTTGCTCACTTGAGCCTTAATCCGGTCATGATCTTTATCAAAGAGTGAAGCTGGAAGATGGAGGGCAAAGAGAGTAAGGCTCTGATATCCAGCAGCTATCAAATCTGGATGAAGAATAGTTGGATCGGTGAGGGTATGGCAGTAGAGCTCGGAAGGAATCACATCGGGAATCTGACCAAGGCTTGCTTGAGCAAAAGCCTGCTCTAGCTCAAAGTAGCTCTCGTTTACATGAAATGTTCCAGCAAAGGCCACTTTAGGATCAGCCCCACTTTTTAGCTTAGGAAGCTCTCTTAAAACCATATTTATCTTCACCTGCGAACCATCTCGAAGTGGTGGCGCCTTAAAGTCAGTGATTCTCTCTAAGACTCTGGGCGCACAATTTGCTAGCGCGACTTTTGCTTCATAGCTCTTTCCATCTTGAGTCTGAATTAAAAGATTACTCTCGCCTTTAGTAATTGAAGTAACCTCTTGGCTGGCAACTATCTCAACGCCTAATTGCTTTGCCATAATTAGTAGTTGATCAACTAGAACTCCCATCCCACCTTTTGGAACGCGCCACTGCCCACTTGAGTTTCCAATAACGTGATAGATAAAGCACTTATTAGCTAGGTGATCATCAGCGCTAGTAAATGTGCCGATAAGGCCATCGGTAAGGACTACACCTTTTACTAAATCATCAAAGAAATTGTCATTTAAGCTCTGAGCTAAGGTGTTTTCAACTAGCTCTATCCAGGTAAGTGGGTCTACTAGCTCCTTTATCTCTGACTCTGTTGGCACTGGTTCTAACATGGTTGGAGCAACAACTTCAGCAAACTCTTTAATAGATTGATAGAAGCTCTCCCAAGCTATAGCTTCATCATCACTTTCTGTTAACTCAGATAGTGAATCCCTACTTTCTTGATCAAAATCTGAATTGATCAATAGCCCTCTATCACTCTCGCCATCGAAGTAAGGAGTATATGAAGACACTTTACGGCCAATAGTTTCAAAGTTAAGTGATAAGTCTTTAATGATTTGATCTGGTAGCAGTGATACTAGATACGAATATCTAGAGAGTTTGGCATCAACTCCCTTAAAAGCTTTCACACTAGTTGTTGCTCCCCCAAGTGAGGCGCTCTTTTCTAGAACTAAAACACTCTTTCCAGCTTTAGCTAGATAGCAAGCGGCAACTAGCCCATTATGTCCGCTACCAATTACTATCGCGTCATAGCTCTTCATAGAGATTTTAGGATGCGATCAAATGCTTCAGTAATAATCTCAGGGCTAGTTCCAAAGTTAAAGCGAATATATTGCTTATGGTTTGGCCCATACATATAGCCGCCCTTAAAGGCTACTTTTCCTCTCTCTAAAAGATGCTTTGCTGGGTCATCTCCTAAGTTAAGAGCTGAGAGATCAAGCCAGGCTAGGTAACTAAAATCAGGTTCTCGATAGGCAATAGATGGAATCTTGCTATCAATTAAATTTCTTATTAATACTTTATTCTCTTCAAGTGTTGCAATAACTCCATCTAGCCAATCAATTGATTGACTAAAGCCAGCCGTTGCTGCAACTGCCCCAAAAATAGAGGCTCGATAGCTAACAGATTCAGGCATTGCATTTATTCTCTGCTTTAGCTCCTCTGTGCCTGTGATGATTAAAGCGCATTTGAGTCCAGCTAGATTAAATGCTTTTCCAGAGCCAGAGATAGCTACGCATACTTCGCGGGCATCATCGCTAATGGCCATGAAGGGATGAAACTTGCACCCTTTATAGACAAGAGGTGCATGAATTTCATCGCTAATTATTACTACGCCGTATTTTTTAGCTAAGGAGGCAAGTGAGGTCAAAACCTCTTTATCAAAGATAACTCCAACAGGATTATGGGGATGGCAGAGCAGGTGAACTTTGACTCCAGCTTTATATTCTCTTTCAATACCATCTAAATCAAGATCGTAATTCTCTTCCTCTTGTTTTAGTGGGACATCAACTAAAGTTGCACCAACCTCTTTAGGCCAGGTCCAGAAATTTTCATAAACTGGAGAATTAACCATTAGTTTCTCGCCAGGCTTTAGAAGGGTGCGAATGACTTCAACTGCTGCTACGCCAGCATCGGTTGCGGTGCGAATGTGAGCAGGATCAACTTTCCATCCCCATCGAGTATCTGCAAATTTAGAAAATGCTTCAAACAGCTCTGGCATGGGACCTAAGTAACCAGTATCAGAGCGATCAACCATGTCGCGAAGTGCTTGCTTAATTGGCTCGGCTATCGGGAAATCCATTTCAGCAACTGGAAGGGGAAGAACATCGCTGGGGAAAAATCGCCACTTAGCGCTCTTTCGGCCTCTTAGCTCATTTAACCCAGGGGCTCTAACAACTTCGGCCATAGGTGGCAGTATGCCACTGCTATCAAATTAAATGAAAGGTGCTAACCCTTAACTGATCCAGCTAGCAAACCGCGCACAAAATATCTCTGTAGCGCAAAGAAAACAGCCACCGGCACCAATATAGAAACGAAAGCGCCGGCAGTTAATAACTCCCAATCTCCCCCTCTAGTTCCAGTCATCTCGGCAAGTCTGACCATGAGAGGTGCAATATCTCGCTTTCCACCACCAAAGGTGAGAGCAACAAGTAAATCGTTCCAAACCCATAGGAATTGGAAGATCGCAAAGGATGCAATTGCCGGAATGCTAAGCGGCAAGACTATTTGTCTAAAGAGCTTGAAGTAATCTGCGCCATCAACCCTTGCAGCCTCCATCAACTCTCTTGGTAATTGCGCAATAAAGTTATGTAGCAGAAATATCGCAAGCGGAAGTCCAAACATAGTATGAGCTAACCAAATTGGAATAAAGGTTCCAGTGATACCAAAACTTGGAATCACAGTAACGCTGCCAATATGAAGTCCGCCTGAAAAGAGCTGCAGTAAAGGAATCAGTGACATCTGAAGTGGAATTACTTGGAGCGCAAAAATTCCAAAGAAAATAAAGTTTCTTCCCTTAAAGTCAAACCATGCAATGGCATATGCTGCAAAGATTGCAATTGTTATTGGAATAATTGTCGATGGAATAACGATGGCAAAGGTATTTACAAAGTACTGACTTAATGGAGGAGTGGCGCCGCGACCTTCAAACAAGACTCTGCTGTAATTCTCAAGAGTAAATTCAGGCTTGGTTAGTACTGTCCACCATCCAGATGAGTTGATTCCAGTCTGTGGCCTTAAGGAAGTAACAAAGAGACCAAAGGTAGGAATCGTCCAGAGTACTGCTATCAAAATTGCAACAAAGCTTGCCCAGGGAGAGCTTAGGTGGCTCTTTACCGCTTCGACTTTGCCTTTATTTATCGCCTTTGCCATCACCGCTCCGATCTCTCACGTCGCAGATGCATCACGTTATAGGCAACTAATGGAATAACTCCTAGGAACAAAATGATTGCCAGAGCGCTTCCAGTTCCGTAATTCAGCGCTCTAAATGATTGGTTATACATCTCGTTGGCAATTACGCTGGTTTTAAAGTTTCCACCAGTCATAGTTCTAATGATGTCGAATACCTTAAGCGCGCCAATAGTAATTGTGCTTAAAACCACGATGATTGTTCCTCGAATCATAGGAACAGTCACTCTTCCAAATCTCTTCCAGCCACTTGCTCCATCAAGCATCGATGCTTCCAAAATCTCCTCAGGAATTGCTTTTATCGCTGCAGAGAGAATCACCATGGCAAAACCTGTTTGAATCCAGACGAAAACAACTATGAGTAAGAAGGTGTTTAAGGGAGCGGTTAAAATCCAATTTGTTGGAACAAAACCTAGCCATTCAGCTATCTGGCTTAATAGACCAATTTCGGCAACTCGATCATTCGGCTGGAATTGATAGACAAATTTCCAGATGATTCCAGCTCCAACAAAGGAGATTGCCATTGGCATAAAGATCAAAGATTTAACTAACCCAGGCCGCTTCATACGATCTGTTAGAACTGCAATAGTTAATCCAAGAGCAGTTGAGGCTATTGGAGCAACGAGCATCCAGATACCTGTGTTCCGTAAAATCTGGAGAATCTCTGGCTGAGTAAAGGCCCAGACGTAATTCTCTAAACCAACAAAATTATCTCCTCTAGCATCTCTGAAAGATAAATAGAGCGTCCTAATAGCAGGAGCAATCAATCCTATAAAGAGAAATATGAGCGCTGGAGCTAGAAAGAGTAAGTATTTAACTAATCTCTGTACTCGCTCTGAGGTTCTCTCCGCTAAGTAAAAAGCAAGGCTGACAACGATTGCAAAGACAATTACTGTAATTACAAGCCCAGTTAACTTTGAGGCAGCCTGTTCGAGTTGAGATTGGCGTGCTGCTAACTCAAGCATCGAGCCTCAACTCCCCCTGAGTAATTAATCCCTGCTGGAATTCTTATAATTTCTATAAGCATTATTGCAAAGAGCGATACTTTGCGTAAGGGGTGTAGCAACTTTTCTAAGTGCTACACCCCTTACAACTACTACTTCTCAGGAGCTATTAGGCCACTGAGGCGCCGAAGTCTTTTTAAGACTTAGGCCAGGACTTCTCGATTGCATCAAGAACAGCCTTATCGGACTTGTTCTCAGCAACCCAAGCAGTCATTTCTTTCCAGAATGAACCGGCACCAACTGCTGCAGGCATTGCATCTGATCCATCAAAACGGAAGATGGTTGCATTCTTGAGAATTTCAACCGCATTCTTGTTTACTGGATCTGCAACATTTGCAGTGTCTAGACCCTTGTTAGCTGAGAACCAGCCACCAAGTGCTGCCTTCTTGTTATTCCATTCAGGAGATGTGAGATAAAGCTGAACTGCTCCAACTTCACCGCGATCTGAGAATGCGCCAACGAACTCTCCGCCACCAAGGGCAGGGCGTTGATCAGCAGTCACACCTGGGAAGTAGAAGGTAGTAATTCCGCCTTCAACATCAGTATCTTCTGGAGTAACAATGGTTGCGCCATAATCAGCGGCAAGAATTCCACCGATAAATGAAGCCTGGCGGTGCATTGCGCAGGATCCATCAACAATTCCAGCTCCACCCTCTTGGAAGGTAGTTGTGGCAATTGCTGAAACATTTCCTACGTACTTAGCGTTCTTTAGAACCTTACC